>FR902862.1:9228-54510 GCA_000438155.1 Firmicutes bacterium CAG:95 | reverse complement strand
GTAAATGTGACCGTAAGATCTTCTGCTTTCTCTTCCAGTTCATGCAGAAATTGTGGCAGGCCGGTAAATCCGAACGTATCTACAAAATGTGCACTGTTTTCTCTGTTTTCATGCAGTACCACAATGTCACTGACAGTATAAGCACATTTCCCATGGGTACACAATTCCGAAAAGGGAGTTGTCTTTTTCGAGCCTTCTATCACTTCATCCTCGAAAGCCTTGATTTTTAATTGCTAAGAGTAATGTGACATTCTGGTACATACTGCATACTATAAATAGGGATAACATATTTTTCTTACGCATCACTGCGATTCCAATAAAAGAAATAATTGCGAATAGACATCGCAACACATAACACCAACATAGCTATCAGAATAATAGCACCTTCCATGGTAAAAAACAGTGTTTTTAATGATGCTGTTCCTACCAGAAAGATGAGTAATAGCATTCCCAATGCTGCCGGCCAACACACATGCAGCAGCCGCATCCATTTCTTTCTATCCGGTTGGTACGCAGCATCTGTTTCCGGTGCATCCTTTCTTGTACATCGAATCACCGCTACCGGAATACCACGAACAGTAGTGTAATTTCGTTCTGCAGTATATTCCACACCATCCATAATGAAATCCGGATACATCCCCTCTTTCGTTATAGTAATCTCCTTATCCATCTCTCTCGCATAAGCATACAGTGCATTAGCAAAATCATATAAGTCTATTATCTCATCATCTGGTGTAAACGTAAAAGTTCTCTGGTGCTCATATCGAACCACATCCTTATAATCTGAAATCCACTTATCAAAATACTTGCCAGACGCCTTTTCCATCTGGTTGAGATATGAATCAACATCAATATCTGCAATTGTTTTATGCGTTTTTCTTAAATTTTCACAGAGATCAATCGTACACTTTGTATTTGCCAATTTTTTCTCTAACACTTTTTCCTGTTTTCCGAGAAGATTGTCCAACTCATCTGTTTCACATAACATCAACTTAATCTGCTCAATAGGCATATCCAACATGCGAAACATTTTTACCAGTTTTAACAAGCGGATGTCTTCCTCATTATATTCTCGATATCCATTTTCTTCGTTACGTTTTGGATGAATCAATCCACTCTTTTCATAAAATCTAATATTTTGGCTTGAAATCCCTGTAAGCTTTTCTACTTGTTTGATGTTCATCATTTTCCACTCCCTGTGTTTTTGATTTTTACACCCTGAACTTTAAACCATATACAAACTACAAGGTCAATACTTTTACCATTTTTTCTACTTTTTGAGGATCTACCATCTCATACGCATCCTTTTTTTCTGCATCATAAGAAAAATCCACATTCTGATATGAGGTTGTTCCATCCACGTTCCATTTCCGACAAGATGTATGCACCTGCTCCACTTTCGTATATTCCATCAAATCCTTTACATTTTCAGCATTTACACCGCTTCCTGCCAAAAATGTGATTTCTTTTCCATATTGGCTTTGCAGCCATTGCAATTGTTTTCTCCCCGTCCACACATCTGGTGCACCACCACTGGTAAGAATCCGGTCTGCTCCAAGAGAAATCAAAGTTTCCACCGCATTCTCCTGCTGTGCAACACAATCAAATGCCCGGTGAAATACTGCTTCCTTTCCTTTTTCATGAACAAGTGCAATCATTTCTTTCGTCCGTGTAACATCCAGTGTATGATCTGCATGCAAAAAGCCAAACGCAATTCCATCTGCTCCATGTTCTAACAGTATGCGCGCATCCAAAAGCATCGTCCGATATTCTTCTTCTGAATAACAAAACCCACCTCCTCTCGGTCGAACCATAGTCACAACTGAAATATCACATTGCTCTTTTGCACAAATCAAATGAGCGAGTGATGGTGTCAGCCCGCCCAAATACAATGCACTATTAAGTTCCACGCGATTTGCACCATTTTCCCAGGCAGATTTCACATCTTCAAAACTACCACAGCAAATTTCCAGCAATCCTTTCAAAGAGTTCCCTCCTTATCTTCTTTCTTTTCCGATTTCCAATCACTTTCATTATATCCTTTCTGCCACACGGAATATTTTTCGAGTGTGCATGGCAAAGACGCAGGCATAGCGGGCTACGCTGAGGATTTTTGGCATGTGCTATGGGGAAAATAGGCAAGTAATATGGTTTAGTTAATTTAAAAACGCTATACTAGCCATTGAACCCGGCTATTCCAATGGCATGCTCTTTCTCCATAGTTCTCCCCAGACGGAATCACACAGGTTTATGCAATATTCCAGGGAAAAGTCGGGATCCTGTAAGGTAATTTCATTCACGGCTTCCAGCTCTTTCGAATAATCCTCCAGAAAATAGGTTGTTACACCGCCTAAGCCGGCTGTGACATGACTGACTAAGGGGCGGACTCCGTAATCGCTAATCTCTGCTTCACCGGCCTCGTTCTTTGCAATAGTAATCTCTGCCATACCACCTACCATACGGTTGGCAACTCCTTCACCGGTTCCTGATGTCCAGTTCACGAAATTACCCAGGGAATAATAGACCAGCATTTCATGACCATTCTCAGGATCTGTAACCCATTCGACAGGTTCGATCACATGTGGATGCGTGCCAAGAACCAGATCTGCGCCATTTTCCAGAAAAACCTGAACCCATTTTTCCTGTGAAGCATCCGGGATAAGCCGGTATTCTGTTCCCCAGTGTGGACAGACAATCGTAAAATCTGCCAGTTCCTCTGCCCTGCAAAGATCCGCTGCCACCTGTTCCTCGTTAAGCAGATCTACCGCATATGGCATATCTTTCGGAAGTGCAATTCCATTTGTTCCATAGGTATAGTTCAAAACAGCAATGCGTAATTCCGGCAGATCAATGATCACCGGATCGGCACCACAGGATGTTGCGGTATCCGGAGTATCATGAATTCCCAGAATGGTAACCTGTGGGTATTGCTCTTTCCAATGCTGTGCACAGCTTACAAGCCCTGCCCGCCCTTTATCCATGGCATGGTTTGTGGCATGACAGATAACATTGAAGCCTGTACGCACCAGGGTATCACAGAGGCTGAAGTCTGCATTGAAGCAGGGATATCCGGAAATTCCAAGTTCAGATCCCCCGATAATTACCTCCTGATTCACAAGTGCCAGATCTGCTGCCGAAATTTCATCCTTTGTATGTGTAAACAAAGAATCGTAGTCATAGCTTCCATCCGGCTTTCTACAGCTTTCCTCTACCGGCGTGTGCAAAAGCACATCCCCGACCATCACAATCCTGTATTCCGTTCCTGCTCCGGCTGCTTCCTCTTCGGATTCCGATAATGCATTTTCTGCCTGTCCTTGTGCTGACTTTCCCTCTGCATTTTCCAGACCGGCATCTGCCGGATCAGACTCTTTCTGACCGGACTCTGCCGAAACAGAAGCTGTCTTCCGGCTCATTACGTCTGTACTTTCTACTGAAAGGCTTCCCTGTAAAGTACCCTCGGACAAGGTCCCCTTTGTTCCCGCACAGCCGGAAAACAAGGCAATCATCAGGATACCTAAACCTATTGCCCTGTAATAACTGTGTGTCTTGCATAATCGCCGCTGCAGTCGCTTCATCACTGGTTAAGCTCCTCTTCTGCAATGCTGATCCATTCTGCCTCCGCATGCTTTTCATCCAGACCGGTGTAATAAAGGAAACACTGGTCCTTATCAAACAGCATACGGAAATTGTTCGTACCGAACTCGTCATTCGGACGGAATGCACCGTTTTCCAACAGTGTATAGGTCATCTGGTAATTAATGCAGTAGGCATACACCGTACCGTCCTGCTCACTTAACACCACCCATTTGCCGGAAATATCATCTGCTTCCTCCTGATCTGCTTCCCGGAGTCTCAGGACACATTCTTCTGTTCCGTCCTCATTCATGTCAATACAGGTATAGGCTTCAACCACCATGCCCGAATCGGAATACGGATTCACCATGTTCGGTCCCAGATATTCTTCCATTGTACATGTGCCGGTATCACCGCCATAACCGTCTGCCGTAATTCCAACGACGGTCCCATTATGTAAAATGGTATCAAGATACCGCTGCTTAAGCATCTCATCTGCTGTGGCTGTTGCATCGATATCTGCATTCATGTTCGCACTCCAGATCTCATAGGTATCTATCGGCAGTGTGTCCCCGGGCTTCATGAGTGAAAGGAAATCTGCTCCCGGAATGACTTCGCCCGGAAGTGTATAAGAATCATCCGGATCATCACTCAGACTTTCCTCAAGAAGATCTTCAAAGGTAAGTTCTCCATCCACGAGAGAAATCTTCTGCATATAAGCAGCACCCATATGTCCGTAATTCAGAATAATTCCATTCTGTGCAGGACATGTTGCCATTGCCGAATGTCCCAGCGGAAGTTCTCCGGCATAGACTGCATTTTCACCATCATACAGATAGAGCCGGCCGTCAAAATCGGCTTCACCGGTACCAAACTTTACGACAAGCTCCGGAACCCCGTCCTTATCAACATCATAAAGATAATAACCATTCACGCCATAACCATATTCTATTAACTGGTCATACTCCGGATCTCCGGGCAGATAGCCAAAAAAGGGAAGATCTTCTCCGAAATTTCCGTTTACCAGTTCTTTCATCAGAGCTTTGTAGGCATCCTTCCATTGCAGCTTCTGATCTGCTTCCGCTTCTTCGTTAAGGTCTGTTGTTCCAGATATATCCGTATTCGGCTCTTCTTCACCGCTGCCGGATTCTTCCGATGATCCGTCTGCAGGATTTTCCATGATTACCATAATATTATCCTGTGTTGATTCTGCAATCCTTATGCCGGCACTGCATCCCGTCATTCCGGTAAATATCATGCCCATACATAAAAGAACCAGTGCCTTCCTTTTCATAAATACCATATTCCTCTTTTCCTTCATCCTTAAGCTTCCGGATGAGAATCTTCCTTATTACGGTTATTGCTGTCTTTCTTTTCCTTCTTGTTGTCGATCGCTTTCTTCAAGGCTTCGAGCGCTTCTGCATACTTACCGGAGGTCATGCTCGGATTGCCCTTAATCAGACCTCTCTGGAATACGTCCCTCACCTTACGGAATTCCAGATGATGATCCTTCTCTACAAAGTAACGGCTTCGCAGGTCTGCGATCTTTTCCTTAACCTCTTCCGGATAAGCATACGGATTCACCTTCAGACGTTCCTTAACTACATTGAACCTCTCTTCGATATTGTCCATCAGATCATTCATACGCTCGCTGCGTTCCTGTCTTCTTGTCTCACGTTCATCATTCGTAACCGCCGCAATCACGTCAAGCCGCTTCTGGATACGTTCCATTTCCTCCCGCACCTTCTCGAGTCCGACGAGGACACTCCGCAGGTCGAGCGCTGCCTTGAAGGATAACGTAAAATCAATCAGAATTCCCACGGACAGCACCACAGTAACGATATTAATCACCATAGCAGGTATCCTGAACACAAGTGCTTCCACTATTTTATGCAGAAACTGTGTCATAAATAACGTAAGGAATCCCCATGCCAGTGTAGAGGACAGGCAGATTACACCTTTATAATTGAATTTCTGATTGGAGTAATCCCAGTATCTTACCTTAAATAACGCTTCCATGGTAAGACCGGTTACCAGTTCGAGAACCGTTGCCCCCACGCATCCTGCAAGATAGGTCAGAATAAGATTATCCTGAAACGGCATGGATACCACAAGCATCATAATTGCTCCCGAACCGTAAATCGGCAGGAAGGGTCCCCGCATAAATCCACGGTTTACAAATTTCCGTTTGCAGATGGATACGTAGGTGCTTTCGAATATCCATCCAAAGAAGCAGTAAAAGTAAAAGAAAAACAACCACTGTATAAAGGTGTAATGATACATCCTTACAATCTCCTTTGTCCTTAGTTAAAGCTGATGACTTCTTCCTTTGGTTTCTTTGTCTGTTCTACACGGACTGCTTTTAAAACCGGACCTTCGCCGCCGTAATCGGCAAAGTATTCCTTCGTAACCTTTGCAGTTACCTTTACCCATTGCTTATTCGTCAGGGTATTCGTCTTATCATATTCACATGCAAAGCCCAGAAATGCCATATCCTCTGCACAGCAGGTCATTGCCATGCGTCCCGGAATAAAATATCCCTCCGGAAATTCCTCCGGAATCAGAACCATGCCGACAAACTGAATAGTCTTGCCGATATAACGGTCCAGATTATCCATACAGTCCAGATACCAGATTCCGAAGCCTTCATTATCCAGTTCGATAATTGGTGCATCCAGCTTATAAGGAAGATCCTCTTCAAAAATCTGGTTCACCTCTCCCTGCGAATCCTCGAAAATGATCTCGGCCTGCGGATTTACCGCCTTTACATTCCGCCGGTAGGAAGCAAGCTGATCGGTGAGTCCGTCACACCGGTTAAAGATGATCATTTCGGACTTCCGGAGCATTTCTGCAAGAAGAGACCTCATATTCGTGTAATACATTGGGAAGGTCGATGCATCAATCGTTGTAATCTGCTGTTCTACTGACCAGTGCCACGGCAGCTTCATATTCTTAAAGTTCCACATACCGTTATATTCAATAATGACCCGCTCCGGCTTGTATTTCTTATCAAGCTCCATCAGATTTTCCGGAGTGAATGCAGCTTCTTCATCGATGACCTCCATAATCGTTCTGCTCTGGCTTAAAAGCTCATCATCATACTCTTCTTCACCCTCTTCACAGACAATCAGCAGGGTCTTTCCTTTGGTCTGGAAATACGGTTGTGCCAGTGTATAACAGATAAATTCGGTTTTACCACTTTCTAAAAAACCATTAACAATAAATACCGGTTTCATATTGCTTATCCTTTTCTATTTGCGATTTTCCTGTTCTTATCTTCTTATTTTGAGAACAGCTCTTTTAATGCCTCTTCCTTTAATTTGGATCCGATGACACAGAACTTACCGGTTACATCCGGCTTGCCCGGACGGATATTGCTTTCTCCCGGAACATAGTCAAAGTAAATGAATCCGCCTTCGGTACAGGGAACCATCCCCTTGGCACGAAGAACCATTCCATACCTGTCATCATCCTCCAGGGCTTCAAGGATCTTCTCAAGATCTTCCTTACTGTACTGATCCGGAGTTTCCATACCCCAGCTTCCAAATATCTCGTCTGCATGATGATGGTGATGATCGTGGTCATGGTCATGACATCCACAGGTGCAGTCCTCACCATGCTCATGATGATGGTCATGATCATGATGGCAGCACTCACCATCGTGATCGTGGTGATGATGCTCGTGTTCATGTTCTTCCTCGTCTTCATGATGGTGGTCATGATCATGATGGCAGCACTCACCATCGTGATCGTGGTGATGATGCTCGTGTTCATGCTCTTCCTCGTCTTCATGGTGGTAGTCATGATCGTGATAGCAGCATCCACCGTCGTGATCGTGGTGGTGATGCTCATGATCATGCTCTCTTTGCTCTTTCAGCTCTGCCATCAGCTCTGCTTCCAGATCGGCTGCACCCTCGATGGTTGCAAGAATGTCCTTGCCATCCAGTTCATCCCAGGGAGTGGTAATGATGGTCGCCTTGGTATTATGCTCACGAATGAGCTCCACAGCCTTTTTCAGCTTGTCCTCAGAAATATTACCGGTTCTGCTCAGGATAATGGTTCCGGCATGCTCAATCTGATTGATAAAGAACTCTCCAAAATTCTTAATATACATCTTGCACTTAGAAGCATCTACAACTGCTACCGCACTGTTTAATACGACCTCATGCTCGTCAATGACATCCTGTACTGCTTTCATAACATCGGAAAGCTTGCCAACGCCTGAAGGCTCAATAAGAATTCTTTCCGGCTGATAGGTCTTCATGACCTCCTTTAAGGAAGTACCGAAATCTCCAACAAGGGAGCAGCAGATACATCCGGAATTCATTTCTTTGATTTCAATTCCGGCATCCTTAAGAAAGCCACCATCAATACCGATCTCGCCGAATTCGTTCTCGATCAGTACGACCTTGCTGTCCTTTAATGCTTCATTTAAAAGCTTTTTGATTAATGTTGTTTTACCGGCTCCTAAAAAGCCTGATACGATATCTATTTTTGTCATGTTTCCAACCTCTTTTCTTTAAAATAGACGGTAACCGTTCAGAACGGATACATCCAGACTCCATTCATAACATCAGAATATTATAGTCTCTTCCCCTGTCAAAGTCAAATTTCCGTCACATCCTCTACGGCTTTTTCTGCTGTTTTTATAGCTTCTTTCCGGTCTTTGCTTCAACGAACCGGCAGATTGCTCCTGCTGCGTCCTCCGGAATCCATTTATGCTGGTTACGAATCATGGTTTCCCTTGCCTGTTCGCTGTCGAGTGCATCCAATGCCCGGAACAGCTCCTCCTTCGTCTTTACCGCCGGAATGGCCATGCCCCGGTTCTTAAAGCATTTCAGGTTCTTGCTTTCACAGCCTGGGATCGGGGATATATGAATCAGCGGAACTCCCGCAACTGCAGCCTCCGTAGAGGAAAGTCCTCCCGGCTTTGTCAGATAAAGGTCACAGGCCTTCAGATAATCCGGCATCTGATCCGTAAAGTTAAGCGGTATCACCTTTTGGCTTGGGTGTGCTTTCAACTTATCATAGAGCTTCTGAAAGCTTCCGCAAAGAACGATGAGCCGTACCTTCTCTTCGTTTTTGTAATGCTCTAACAGGTACTCCACAATCTGCTCAATGTGCCCGGCGCCCATGCTTCCACCCGATATGAGAATGTAATGCTTATCCTCCTCAAGGCCAAGCTTTTCAATGGCCTCCCTGCGGGATTCCTTCTGTGAAAACTGTTTTGATACAGGAATGCCAAGGGGCTTGAGCTTTTCTTCAGGAATATGAAAACGCAGGAAGTCTTTTTTCAGGGACTCCATCGGAATGACATAGGCATCACAATCGGTTTCCTCGGTAAAGGGAATACAGGCATAATCTGTTGCGATAAACAACGTAAACGGGAGCTCTTCTCCCAATGATTTCAGATATGTGATCATTTCTGCCGGATAAAGATGTGTCATAATCACCGCATCAAAATGATTTTCCTTCAGATAATCGTTGAGGTACCGTGCTGCCCTGTGATTAGCTCCATACACCGGCGAATGCCCCGGAAGTTTCCGGTAAGCCTCTCCAATGTTATAAATCACTCCAAAAAAACGCGGCATCCTTTTTGCAATAAAAATATACAGACCGTCAATTGCTCTGGTAAGTGCCATACTGCGCAGCATATAGGGATTCATCAGATGTACATGATGTCCCCGGCGCTCCATTTCTTCCTTCACGGCCTTTGCAGCGGAATTGTGTCCGCCTCCCGTGCCACATGTTAATATCAGTGCATCCATAATAACTTAATCCTCATTCTTTCCCGTTCTTCTGTACTAAGCTTCATTCGTATACACACAAGAATCGTTATCATGCCAAAGCCATACCGCACCGCCGGTATAACGTTAGTCACAAATAATCCTGCCAGCGTTGCAAGGTATGCCGCAATTGTCCGGTAAAAATGCGGCTCCACGCAGACCACCACTGAAAAGAAAATAAAAACAAAAGCAAACACCAGTACCGGCATCCAGTAGGGATATAACCCCAGGAGGGATCCGAAGGAAACCGCGATCCCCTTTCCACCGTGATGTTTCTGAAACAGGGGAAAGGTATGTCCCAATACCGGAGCTGCAAGTACGAGCGCTATCCAGCCATCTGACAATGCCTGAGGTCCCATCCCACGCATATAAAAATAAACCGGGAGAATTCCCTTTAATAATTCACAAAGCAGTGTCAGTACTCCGCACCAGAAACCGCCCTGTATAAAGGCATTCGCCGTTCCCGGGTTTCCATCGGTGCTTCCCTGCGTGATATCGGTTCCACATAGTAGTTTTCCCCAGACCTTTGCATATAACACACTGCCGGACAAATAACCAAGCAGTATAAATAACAGTGCTCTTACCATCATACGTATTGCTCTCCCAGTTTTCACGCTCTCTCTATCTGCCTTCCGGCAGATGCATGTTAACATTATAACAAAATCCCAATATGATTCCAACAGTAATTCTTACCCCGGCAACGCCCTGCAACGATTGTAAAGTTTATGAATTGCCATTATAGTATTCTCCATGCTATAATAACTTACTGCTTATGATCTTTGAATTATCTTGATTATTGTTATCATCATTTCAATGTATAAATATCCTTTTTTATTTTCCCTTTTATTTTTATTACCTTTCCACCTTGCCTAAATGATAGCATTTGTGCTATCATTTAGGCAGGATATGGATCATACTGACAGGAGATACTATGCCATATCAAATTATATTTTACGAAAAGTCAAACGGGAAATCCGATGTCTGGGATTTTCTTGAACAATTACGTCATAAGTCCATGAAAAGTAAAGACGCACGCATACAGTATAAACAGGTCTTACTTTCCATCGAATTATTACAACAAAACGGTAATGTTCTTCCCGATACAATTGCGAAGCACATTACGGAATACATCTGGGAACTACGTCCCGGTCACAACCGTATCTTTTATTTCTGCTATGACGGGAGCAATTACATTTTATTACATCATTTTAGAAAAAGAAGCCAAAAAACACCTTATCGAGAAATCGAAAAGGCCAAAGCAGAACGAAATGATTATTTATCACGAAAGGAGTCTGCAAAACATCATGAAAACATGGAACAATTATAAAGAACATGTAAAAGCAACGGAACCCGAAAACCAGCAGCTCATTACCTCTATTGAGGAACAATCTGCTATCATCAGCGAAATTATCAAGCAACGTAATGCCTTAGGCCTAAGTCAACGGGATTTAGCTTCTATGTGCAAAATTCCCCAATCTTCTATTGCACGCATGGAGTCTTTACAAACAACCCCGTCACTTTCTACATTATTAAAAATAATGAAGCCACTTGGTTTACATCTGACGGTAACCAAGCAGCTTCCTGTTTCTTCTAAATGATGCTCATTTTATGGCCGTTTCCTGACCTTTTTAATCCAGGATCTTACCATCCACGGATATCGTCACAACCTGCCATGGAATAAATTTACCACTGTTTCGCAGTGCAGTTACTGCTGCATGCTCCAGTCCTCCGCAGCAGGGAACTTCCATGCGCACAACGGTCACGCTCTGAATATCGTTATTTGCAATGATCTGCTGCAGTTTTTCGGTATAATCCACGTCATCAAGCTTGGGACAGCCGATAATCGTAATCTTTCCCTTCATAAATTCTTCATGCATGTTGGCGTAGGCATATGCTGTACAGTCTGCTGCGATCAGGAGCTTTGCTCCATTAAAATACGGTGCATTCACCGGTACCAGCCTGATCTGACACGGCCACTGTCCAAGACGTGACTTCCGGTATGCCGGTGCGTCAGAAGTATTCTCTGTCCCTGCATCATTATCCTCCTGTACCATGGTACGCATCCTTGATCCTGGGCAGCCATGAAATCCCGGTTTTTCAGAGGCAGTCTGCTTTTGTGCTGCCATTTTCTTCTGATGCTCCTCTACTGCCTTTTCATCATATGCTGCTGCCTCGCGTTCTACGAACGAAATGGCTCCTGTCGGACATGCCGGCAGGCAGTTGCCCAGTCCGTCACAGTAATCGTCACGAATCAGCTTCGCCTTTCCATCTATCATCTGTATGGCTCCTTCGTGACAGGCGTTTGCACATGCGCCACATCCATTGCAGAGTTCTTCATCAATCTGAATAATTTGTCTTACCATTTGAATTCCTTCCTTTCCTGATGTTTATCATTGCTTTTTCGCTGTACATGTGACATGATAGTGCAAAAGTAATTAAGAATATGTGGTTATAACCACGAATGGAGAAATTATGGACATTTTTCAAACTTTTATTTTTCAAAATTTAACCAATGAAGAACTGGAAGAGATGAAAAATCTGCATTTTCTTCGTAATGCTTCCTTTGAAAAAAACACGCTGATCTTTCAGACCGGAGATCGGATTCATGAGATCGGCATGGTTCTGAAAGGAAGTGTTCATATCGAAAGTATTGATTTGTGGGGAAACAGGAGCATTCTTTCCCATGTTCCGGAAGGGCATGCCTTTGCAGAGACCTATGCTCTCTGCCATGAACCCATGATGGTCGATGCTGTCAGCACGCAGGAAAGCGAGATTGCTTTTCTGGATACCGACATTCTTCTGGATGACCGCTATCTTCAGAAATCCTGGTATGCCAAAATCATGCACAATCTGCTGATTATTTTTGCCCGGAAAAATCTGGTTCTTTCCAACCGGATCTTCTGTACCAGTGCCAAAACCATCCGTGAGCGTTTGTTCACCTACTTTTCGAATCTTTCCGTCCAAACCGGAAGCAGGACCTTTCAGGTACCGTTCGACCGCCAGCAGATGGCCGATTACCTGAATCTTGACCGCAGTGCCCTTTCCAAAGAGCTTGGCAAAATGCGAAAGGAAGGTCTGATTGATTTTCATAAGAATACGTTCACACTTCACCAATAAATACGGAATGATCATCTCATTTTGCAAATGGGTTTCTTCTGATATAAGAATGTGCTACAATCATTCCGGGTTCAAAAAGAATATCCTCTACATATAAAAATAGACAATGACCACTCGGAGAAACCATTATCATAAACAAAAGTGAAAGAAGAATCAATCATGACCATAAAGAAATATCTCAAATCCCACAAACAGATGTCAGAAGCTTTTGTGACTGCCGCATTCTTATCCGTGTCCGGCGGTCTGCAGGATGCCTATACTTATATTTCCCGCGGAAAGGTATTCGCCAACGCCCAGACCGGCAATATCGTTCTGCTCAGCCAGCATATTTTTGCAGGAGATTTCGGCTCCACGCTGCACTATCTTATCCCGGTTATTTTCTTTGCTCTCGGAGTTGCTGCTGCCGAGCTGATTCGTCAGAAGTATCAGAAGGCAGAACGCATTCACTGGCGTCAGCTGGTTCTGATTCTGGAAATTCTGCTGCTGTTTCTGGTCGGTTTCCTTCCGGATCAGTTCAATCTGATTGCCAATGCTCTGGTTTCGTTTTCCTGTGCCATGCAGGTCCAGGCCTTCCGGAAGGTGAACAGCTTTGCCTTTGCCAGTACCATGTGCATCGGCAACATCCGAAGCGGCATGGAATCTCTGTGTGCTTATCATAAAACACATAACAGGGATACCTTATACAAGGCATCCCATTATTTCGGCGTGATCTTTCTCTTCGCGTCAGGCGCCGGACTCGGAAGCTGTTTCATTCCCCTCTGGGGACTAAAAACCATCTGGGCTTCCTGCCTGCTTTTGATGGTCAGCTTTCTGCTGATGTTTATCAGGGAAGAAATCGAAGAACATCCTGAAATTCTCGAAGAAGAAAAGGCCATACAGAATGATCTGCATGACCTTCATAAAGAGGCTAAGGAGATTGCGCGGACCTTAAGGGAGGATCATTGATGCTTCCTCCCTTTTATCTGCAATTTTGCAGGATCTGCCGTACATCTGTACTCTGAAGTCTGACATAAGCTCTGGTTGAAAGTCCACTGGTTCGGACAGCCTCTGATGCCATCTCATCAAACTTCTCATCCGTGATTCCAACCTCTGACAGGGTTTCCGGCATGCCAAGTGTTTTGTTAAACTCCTTTACCTTCCCGATCCCCAGCTTCGCAGCTTTCCTGTCATTCTGCTCCTCTATCCCAAATACCTCTCTGGCAAAGCGTGCAAATCTCGGTGCCGTTTTATCGGATAATACATATTCCATCCATGACGGTGTCAGTATGGCAAGCCCTACCCCATGAGTAATATCGTAGTATGCACTCAGTACGTGTTCTATCGGATGTACGCTCCATGCACCGCCTTTTCCTACGGTAAGCAGATGATTCAGTCCTATCGTGGATGCCCACATAAGATTGGAACGTGCCTCATAGTTTTCCGGCTCATCGATTGCCCTTCGCGCATACCTTATGACGGTCATAATGCAGGGCACTTAAATCAACATCTGTCCTGCCCGTCACGATAAGCTTGGCAAGCTGCTCTCCTGCTGCCGGTGCCATTCCAAAGCCGTGTCCGTGAAAAGCACAGGCTACATACAGTCCCGGTATTTCATCCACTGTTCCTAAAGACGGCACTCCGTCCGCTGAAGCATCCATCCAGCCGGCCCACGTACGAACTATTTTAGCATTCGCAAGACGTTTGTTTCCATCTTTCTCATCATCCACACTCCCCTTTCCGTATGTGTCTGATAACGGTTCCATGATGCAAAAAAGCAAAGAAGCTTTGTTTTCGCCTCTTTGCTTTTTTATTGGTTGCATGATATCACATTTTCATTTTACAGTCAACAACAATTCATAATTTTGTTTCAAAATATCGTCTCAAAAAGATCCGGAATCATGCCTATTCCTGTCCCTGCTGTTCCTCAAACAGTTCTATTTCTTCTCCAAGAACTTCATGGACACGTGATGTATTCCCATTACCAAGCTCATATCTTCCTCCTGAAAGCTATGAAACAGTATAACATAAGCATATTTCCTTAAATATACTGATACATGTCTGCAGCCGGTACGAAAACTACCGGCAGATCCATCGGCACTTTCTGCTTTAGAAGTCTGGCAAAATATTTCATTCCCAATTCCTCAGAATTAAAATGACCAACCTCCATAATTGCCTTATTCAATCCAAGCTGCCCTGCATCGCGAACTCCGGAAGCTGTCGTCCAGTCAATCAGTTCCCCCGGAATCAGCACATCTGCTTCATTATTCTGAATAACATCCGTAAACTCATGCTCTTCATAAGTATCCGCAGCAACTGGAAGGATGTGTCCGCAAAACATCACTCTTTCGATCTCTGCATTCAGATTCCCAATTACACGCATTGCCTTCAGATTCATCTTTTGCTTTAAAAAGCCGGCCAGCTCACGTACGGTTGTTTTCGGTATCCGGTATAAAATATGCGCGAACTCAAGCTCATCATTTACAGGGGATACAAGATAGTTCTCCCAACCAAGCTCTTTCATAATACCATAAGATATTCCATCCGGCTTCTGCATATGAATCTGGTCGTGATCACGATATACAGTGATATGATTCTCTCTTAATATCTTAAGCTTCTGCTGGTAAGCAGACCGGGGATCCTCCCATGAATACTGATCCTTGTGTGTATAAAAAACCGGTTCATGCACAATGATTAAATTGCATCCTTCTTCAACCGCTTTTTGCAGCACTTCAACAGACGCGCAACAGGATACCATAATGCCTGTCACTACGGCATTTTCATCTCCATACTTAATCCCGTCTACCGTATCTTCCATCAAAGAAACGCCATGAATTTCCTCTAATATAGCCGTTATCTCCTTAACCTTCATCATTTTAACCCTCCTAATTTAATCCTGCTTTATGCTTTTAGGACAAGCTGATCCCAGTCCTGTTCGTCAAATTTTTCACCAATTTGTGGCATAAGCGGGCATCTTCTGATTGAAATTTCTTTTTCTCCGAAGGTGATCCGGAATTTTGTACCTGAAACCCTTTTTAATGCACGTACTACAAGACTTAGAACATTTTCTTCCTCCCAGCATGCACTTGCCGCAAACTTCTCTCCACGGACATAAGATACATGATATGTCCCATCCATGCCTGCATATAAGTCCGATGAAAAATCCTCATCCTCAATATGGATCCTGCATTCGGTTCTCCGGAATTCAAAGGATAATGCAGACAGATTACGTCCATAATTTCCCCACTTTCCCGGTCCTCCGGTCAAATCTGCAAAGCAGGGAACGACTTCATCAAACACCTTGTACCGGATTCCGCTCCACTCATCCTCATGCGCCTTATTTCTCACATTCCATAACCCCGGAATAGCCAGTTCCTCATTCATATACCTTAACTTTTCATAACTGTCTGATTCTTCCAGTTCCTCTTGATCCGTGATTCCCGGAAGCAGCTTCTCCCAAACAATATTCAATAAACGATCCGGGGAGAAAGATGCTGAAGTCATCGCGATAACCGCATCCTTATCCGGAGCCATAATAGCAAATTGTCCATACGCTCCATCTGCCCGGTACAAGCCTTCCGGAATACATCTCCAGAACTGGAAGCCATAACCATGCTGCCAGTTAGAATCATGATTGTCAAACACCGGGTTGACTGTTGAAATTTGCCGGGATGTTGCCATATCAATCCACTCTTCATTCAGCAGACGCTCTCCATTCCATACACCTCGATTGAGATAAAACTGTCCAAGTCTTGCCATGTCTTCCGTCTTCACCCGAAATCCACCGCCTCCCATCTCAATATCTCCCGGGAGCATCCTACATGAAATATTCGTCATTCCGATTTTATCAAACAAGCGTGGTTTCAAATATTCTGAAACATTCAAACCGGTCTTTTTCTTTATAATGGCACACAGCATATCTGTACCGGTAGAGTTATACTGGAACATCGTACCCGGTTTATATTTGAACTCTGCATGCATGAAATCATAGATCCAGTGATCATAGGATTTCAGTTTATAATAAATATCACTGTCCTGTCCACATGACATGGTAAGAAGACTATACACATCCGCAGCTTTCACGTTCTCACTTGGGTTTTCCGGTGTTTCATTTGGGAATAGATCCACAAGCTTTTCATCCAGTGACAAAAGTCCTTCCTGAACAGCAAATCCTACCGCTGTTGATGTTATGCTCTTGGAAAAAGAAAACATCGTCTGCGGTGTTCCGGAATCATAGGGCTTCCACCATGCTTCCTCACATACCTTCCCATGTCTCAATATCATCAGACTATGCAGTTCAATTCCTTCCGCCCGTACCTGTCTGATAAAATCCACAATACATTGTGAATGAATTCCTACTTTTTCCGGTGATACTCTCTTCAAAGCCTCCATAATGATTTCCGTCCTTTCGTATTTATATTGATAAATCAAGTGAACTCATTATATCATTGCTTTTGGTACTATTCAACAATTTTTTAGCTATTTTTCTATTATTTTTGTGTGTAATATATAAATTTTATTGTGTTATACAATAGTTTTCTGTATATTCGCCTTGATTACTGGTTTCTTATCTACCTTGAATATTCTTGTGATATCCTATACAAAAGCTGATTAAAGGGAGGGAGTATACCATGAAACTTTTGCATGTAATTGCAAATAACTTTAAAAATTTTAATGACTCTTTCGAGATAGATTTTTATCACGATGGATTTATTTACCGCTATGAAACCATTAAAAAAACGCAGACAGTATTGCTCTCTCCAATGCTGTGCACAGCTTATAAGCCCTGCCCGTCCTTTATCCATGGCATGGTTAGTTGCATGACAGATAACATTGAAGCCTGTACGCACCAGGGTATCACAGAGGCTGAAGTCTGCATTGAAGCAGGGATATCCGGAAATTCCAAGCTCAGCGCCTCCGATAATCACCTCCGGATTCATTAGTCAATGTCAATTTTAAATACAACCGGACTATCACTTACAAGCCCGCTCTTAATATGCAGTCCCTGCCCGTCTCTTCTCCACTCTGTCTTTTCTGTTGCTCCCAGCGTTTCCACATTTTTTATAATACCATGGAAATTAGCCTGCCTGGAGGCATCCTGTTCACCCAAAGAACGGATGCAATACTCTCCATTGCTACTACACTTTAAGGCAATCGCATAAAGCTTTCCCCCGGATGTCGTAAACCGGAAATCCTCAGAGGTAAAATTCTTTTTGATTCCGTCTGAGAACTGTCCCTCTACAATCTTTGTGGGACCCTCCCCATATTTTCTCCATACTTTGGTTTCATAGATGGCCTCACCGTTTACTTTCATCCAATCCCCAATCTTTAGTAAGATTTCACGGTCTTCCCGGGAAATCGTTCCATCTGCTTTGGGTCCTACATTAAGCAGCAGACACCCGTTCTTACTGACAATATCCACAAGATCACACAGAATATCTGCTGCCGGACGAAACTGATTATTTTCTGTATAGCACCAGGAGTTTAATGCAATTGCTGTATCCGTCTGCCAGAAATAAGGCTTCACATCTGCAAATTGTCCTCTTTCCACATCAGGAACAGCCGTTCCAAACTGGAAGGCATCATGCTTATAATTAATAACCACCTGTTCTCCCCATTCCTGTGCCCGGTTATAATAATATGCTGCCAGCTTTTTCAAATAAGGCTTGCAGGCACTGTGCTGGATCCACCAGTCAAAATACAGGATTTTCGGATGATACCGGTCAATGATTTCACAGGTACGTACCAGCCAGTCCTGAAGAAATTCTTCTGTGGGCTCTGGCTTACTGAAAATATCATGAAGATCTTCCGGTTCAGGCATAGCCGGCCAGTAAAAATCTCCCCTCTGCATGGGATCCTTTATATCACTTTCAAATTCTTTTCCATGCCCCATAAAGAACCAATGTTCAATCCGATGGGAAGAAGCTCCGATCTGCATTTCCCTTTTCTGACATGCATTCTTCAATTCGCCAAGCACATCCCGTCCTGGTCCCATTTCATATGCATTCCAATGAGAGATTTCACTCCGGTACATCTGAAAACCATCGTGATGCTCTGCCACCGGAACTACATAATTAGCTCCTGCTTCTTTAAACAACTCTGCCCATTCATCCGGATTGAATTTTTCTGCCTTAAACATGGGAATGAAATCCTTATAACCGAAATTCTTATGTTCACCGTATGTCTTTATATGATGCTCATACTCCGGTGAACCTTGGATATACATATTTCTGGAATACCATTCACTTGAGAATGCCGGAACACTATAGATCCCCCAGTGAATAAAAATACCAAACTTGGCATTGCGATACCACTTTGGCGGTTCATAAGCAGATAATGATTCCCACGTTGGCTTATATGGCCCCTTCTCCAATACATCATCAATGATTTCAAGATATTTTTCTAATTGACACATATATCTACCTCTTTCATCTTCAGAAAATCAAACCACAACACCCTTTTGTAACATGATATTGGCGTACAAAGCACCCTCTCCCGTGGCGATGATCGCATATGCTTTCTTCGCCTCTTCATAAAATGCAAAGCGTTCAATCTGCCCAATGACTGCATCACCGCGTTCATCCTTCTGCCGGACGATTCTGCTGTATTCCTCCCAGATCGGTGTCTCTACCGCATCTCCGGGCATAACCTGCATGAGATTCACCGGATGCTCTACATAGGTATCCAGCGGGAACAGCTGCAGAACTGCCTCAAGGATTTCACTGGTTCCATGACCGTCCATCCGGATGACAATTGCATCTTTTCCCATGGATTCTGCAGGGAAATTTCCATCCGCAATAACCAGTCTGTCACTATGCCCCATTTCGCATAAAACCTTTAATAACTCCGGTGATAAAATTTTAGGAATTCCTTTTAACATATAAACCTCTCTTCTTAATTCGTATTACGTCGTAATCACTCCGTTTTCGTCCCAGAGATCTTCCCAGCCTTTGGCACCTTCCCACAAAAATACCTGTCCCTTCACCAGACGGCAGTTCCGGTCTTCCTGCCGGATTTCCTCCATCTCTTCGTCTGTCAGCGGATCACAGGTGGTACATTTCAGGTTAGAAATGTACTGGCTCTCCTTCACAGAAAAAGGAATCGGTACCTGCCCGCGCTGGACTGCCCATTTCAGACAGATCACAGCAGGGTGCACCTTATGTGCTTTAGCCGCTTTTACCACTGCAGGGAGCTCCATGTCTGCCACATCCTCTGATGTTCTGTCTCTTTCCGGTCTGGACGGTGAGCCGATCGGACAGTATCCAATGGGAAGAATATGATGCTTACGTGCATAATCAAACAGCTCCGGCTGCTGGAAGGAAGGATGCAGCTCCATCTCAAGTGCTGCCGGCTGTATCCTGCAGAGTGGAAGCACCTTTTCTAACTTCGGAATCGTCATATTGCTCATTCCGATGTAGCGGACAAGTCCCTGATCCACCAGTTCCTCACACTGTCTCCATACAGACATAAACTCCTCAAGTGAAAACGGTCTGGAATCCGGATTTCTCGCATCTCCGCTGCATCCCGGAGCATGATAGTTCGGGAATGGCCAGTGTACAAAATACAGGTCTATTGTTTCAAGTCCCAGATCCTTCAGACTCTTACGGCAGGATTCCATAACCTGTCCCTGCCCGTGCATATCATTCCAGACCTTGGAGGTAATGAATAAATCCTGTCTCTGTACCACTTTTTCTTCAAAAAGCCTGTGGAGCACCTGTCCGATCTTATCCTCATTCTGATATACAGAAGCACAGTCAATCAGCCGGTAGCCGTATTTCACCGCACCATATACTGCTTCTGAGACCGCATCTGCACCGTATTTGTCTGAACCGAAGGTTCCCAGTCCCACACAGGGAATTTTTTCACCACTGTATAATTCCCTGGTCGGAATTTTGCTTTGTTCCATCACATCAATCATTCTTTTCCTCCACATGAATCCTGAAATACGACTGCAACCTTGCCACACTGTCCTCCAGCCATAAGCCGGTATGCTTCGTCTGCCTGTTCAATCGGGAATTCATGGGTGATCAGATCCTCCGGATGAATGTTCCACCGGACCAGTCTCTCCACAAGTTCTTCCATTCTCCAAAGCGAAGTTACCCAGGATCCATAGATCGTCTTTTGTCCATGGATGATATCCGGACTTGGATTGAAGGTGCAGGTTCCGCCTTCTCCTACGAATGCGATTTTACCCCATTCTCTGGTCGCACGTATAGCAAGCTGTCTTCCTGCATCGTTTGCAGAAGCATCAATGGCTCTTTCAACGCCCTTGCCATCCGTAACCTCCAGAATCTTTTCCAATGTATCCTCTCCCGGTTTAAACACATAATCGGCAAGTCCCAGCTTCTTTGCAAGATCAATCCGGTAATCGTTCATTTCAACACCGATCAGCTTATTGGCTCCCAATGCCTTGGCAAGCATCAAAGCTGCCAGTCCTACCGGTCCAAGACCTGTGACTAAAACTGCATCGTTTCCACAGATACCGATTTTTTCGATTGCTTCGTATACGGTACCAAATCCGCAGGCCACCTGTGCCCCATCCTTATAGGTCAGCTCATCCGGCAATGCTATGAGGTCTTTTTCCTCAGCAAGAATATAGGGTGCCATTCCGCCATTACGCTGCCAGCCATAGGCCTGACGGAATCTGCTCTTACAGGAAATGTAATATCCTCTTCTGCAGTCATTGCAGACACCGCAGCCTGATATATGATATACTATGACACGGTCACCCTTTTTGAAGCGTTTCAAGCCTTCTCCTTCTTCCACAATAATACCGCAGGGCTCATGTCCGGCAACCATACCGGGAATATAGCCTTCCGGTCCTTTCCCTGTATGTTCCCTGTAAATACACCGGATATCGCTGCCACAGATGGTGGTTGCTTTTGTCTGAATCAAAACCTGTCCATGTCCCGGTACCGGAATTTCAAAATCCTTTAATTCTACGGTGCTGTTTCCCGGAAGAACAGCTCCCTTCATCAACATTTTCACTGCCATAATCATACCTTCTTTCTTCATTTAACATGTATGTCACTTTTGTTCCCTCTGTTACGGATCTGATACTTTCTGATATCTGCGCGCTGTTTCAAATAAAGTATTTTATACTGTAATTATAAGCTCCTCACATAAAATTATTAGTGTCATATCTGCCGTTTTTTACAAAAATATGTCGTATTATTATAACTTTCATGCTATAATATCAGTGCTTCCCTGTAATCAGGAGCAGGTGCTTTGAGCTTCAGACTGTAATCGCTCAGCCACATCATCCATAAGCTGCCGGACGATGCAGACTGACTAAAATATAAGAAGGTGTAATTCCATGAAAACCTCATATCATGATATTGATATCCATTTTTCAGTTGAAAATGTAAAGATCCACGCGTTGAATATTGTATTTGAGCTTTTTACCAGGACGATTCCCACCCATAGCCATGGGAAGCACTGTTACGAAATCCATTATATTCCGGCCGGTTATGGGAAGCTGGTCGCAAATGGGCAGTATTATGACATATCGCCCAATACTCTTTTTGTCACCGGTCCCCACATTGAACATGCTCAGACACCGCTTCAGTCAGATCCCATGCAGGAATATTGTGTTTATTTAAAAATACGAAGCCAGTCTGCCGGAACAAAGAACACACCTGTCATCAGCGCTTTTACCTCTGCTCCCTTCTGGATCGGCAAGGATACCCAGGGAATAGATGCCCTGATGAAACAGCTTTTTTATGAACTGGGGCACTCCTATACAGGACAACAGGATCTGATCCGGATTCTTTTATCCCAGCTGCTGATTTACACTGTCCGTAATTATGAAGATCACCCTGTTTCCAATCTGTTTCTTTCGCACAACAGCATGGCTGACTCCAAATCTGTTATTATTGACGAATATTTTCTCTATGAATACCAGACCCTGTCCTTAGAGGGATTGTCCCAGAGACTGAACTTAAGCGCAAGACAGACGCAGCGTCTTCTGATGGAACACTATGGGAAATCCTTCCAACAAAAAAAGGCCGAAGCCAGAATGTCCGTTGCCGCCATTCTGCTCTCCGACCAATCCTTAAGTATCACAGACATTGCAGAAAACCTGGGATACTCCTCTATTGAACACTTTTCTTCCTCTTTCCGGAGATTCTACAACACAAGTCCCCGGGAATTCCGGAAGCACCTGTCATAGTTATAGGTAATCATTCACCGTCCTATGCCAGTTCAAAGGAACGCAGACTCGGTGCTCCATCTCCCCGGTAAGTCAGGTAAATTGCCTGTACGCCATCCGGTATGGAAACCGGTGCCGTATATTTTTCCCAGACATTCGTATTCTGTACCGGCAGCTTTGCAAGTACCTCTCCGTTCCATGACGTTTTCACCTCAAAGAAGCCATTTCCATAGCCTCTTACCCAAATACTGATCTCACGGATATCCTCACACAGGAAGTATTTAAAGCCCGCTGTAGCTGATTCCGTAAAATTGGCGATATATCCCGGCTCCTCATCTCCGTCCCTGCCATCCTGCATGACTCTTGGGACATTGCTTTTTCCTACATATACAGACGGCACATCCGTAAAGAGATTACAAGCCAGATATGCCGGATACTCTCCCTTTCCCTTCAAAGGTCCGCCATTTAAGCCACAGGAAGTAATCTCTGCCTGTTCGATGCTTCCGTCTTCCCGGATGGTAAGCTTCTCCGCACATCCCTGCCGGCTGTACCATGTATTATTCGTATGGCGATGATAGAAAATATACCAGTCTTCACCGATCTGTACCATGCTTCCGTGATTATTCGCGCCATAGGCCGCAGGCATATCCGCCGGCTTATAGCTGTCGATATGCAGGTCACAGTTACTGACAATTACTCCTCCATAAACGAAACCACCTGTAGGATGATCACTCACCGCATAACACAGCTCGTGCATTACAATCGATGAATAGATAAAATAATAGGTATTATCCCGTTTCCGTATGGAGGGAGCTTCAAAGAACTCATGTCCCTCAAATCCGGTTCCTGCACTGTATTCACAGCCGGGTGCCACACGCTGTGGCGCCTTTTTAATGGTCAGCATATCCGGACCGAGCACCGTCACCATAGCTCCGGTACGGGACTTATCTCCCCGCGCACAGAAGCCGGTATACAGATAGGTATCCTCCCCTTCCGTTAGTACTCCGGGATCAAACTGCGGTTCATCCCCCGGCTTTTCTCCCAGACGGGTACCATCTTCATAATGTACATATCCGTAGAATTCGTAGGTTCCTGCCGGTGTATCACAGACTGCAACCGAAACTATAGATACATGATCCAGTACATAATACAGATAATATCTTCCGTCCGGCCCTACCGTAACATCCGGTGCATACAGGCACATCTTCCCATCCCGGTTTAACGGATCTGAGGTCTTCGGATAGATCACTCCCTCATACCGCCAGTTGCCAAGATCATCCACCGGTGCCGACCAGCAGACATAGTCTCCCATACAGAAAACATATCCGTTATAGAAATCATGGGAACCATAAATATAAACACGGTCTCCAAACACATAGGGTTCTCCGTCCGGAATGTATTCCCATGACGGTAAATAAGGGTTAAATGCTTGTTTTTTCATTACTGTTTCCTCCTGTAAATTTTCCTGATCTGTTTATTGCCTGGCACGCGCAACTTCCTGCTTCAGTATACTACATATCTGGTCGATATCTTCCTCTGTATGGTCTGCCGAAAAAGAAATACGGATGCAGCTCCCTGCCCGCTCTTTGGTAAGCCCCATCGCTGTGAGCACATGACTTGGTTCCACAGAATGGGTATTGCAGGCTGCTCCGGTGGAAACAGCGATTCCTTTCAGATCCAGAAGAAGCATCAGCGTTTCACCGGACACATCTTCAAATCCCAGATTTACAATTCCCGGAATCCTGCTTTCTAAATGACCGTTCAACCACATTCCTTCTACATCCTGCAAGCCATCCAGAAGACGTTTCCGCAGACGTTCCAGCTTCTGCGTCTGTTCCTCCATAGTTGCCACACTGTCGCACAGTGCCTGTGCCATGGCAGCTGCTCCCGGAACATTTTGTGTACCTGGGCGCTTTGTACGTTCCTGACTTCCACCAAACATCATATTTGCCACTGGAATTTTCTTATCCACATACAATGCCCCAATCCCTCTTGGTCCACGGAACTTATGCGCTGATAGAGAAAACATTCCTGCTCCCAGTTCTTTCACATGAACAGGAAGATGTCCGGCAGCAGCCACTCCATCAACATGAAGCAATATATTCCGTTCCCTGCACAGCTGTCCGATTTCGGCTATCGGTTCTATCGTTCCCACTTCATTATTCACATACATTACCGCAACAAGAATGGTGTCCTGTCTGCAGGCTGCTTTTAGCTCCTCCATGGATACCCGTCCCCATGGATCCACCCCGATCTGTGTGATTTCAAATCCTGCCTTTTTAAGCGCCGGAATACAGTTTAAAACCGCATGATGCTCTATGCTCGAAAAAATCATATGGTGTTTTCCCATTGCTTTCCCATACGCTGCTGCTGTAAAGATCGCCTGATTATCCGCCTCGGTTCCTCCCGATGTAAAATAGATTTCTTCCCGGTCGGCTCCGATGCAGGCGGCAATTCCATCCCTCGCCTCCTCCAGGACACGGGCAGCCTCTCTCCCGCAATGATGCGAACTGGAAGGATTTCCATAACAGGTTCTCATACACTCTGTCATCACTCGCAGCGCCGGTTCAGATATCGGAGTCGTTGAAGCACAATCTGCATATATCTCTTTCATTCTTTTTCCTTCCTGTACAGAATATCCTATTTATGGTACAATTGACAACAATAAAGTTTCAATAAATCAAAATTGATGTAAAGGATATATTATGTTTTTAAAAGCCAAAAAGAAACGTTATCTCACCGTTACATGCCATGAAGCCGTTCTCTATGAAGGATATTGGACAGAGCTTCCCCTGGCAGAAGAAATTATTCTTGAGAAAAGTATCGAATTCTTCAATGACAAAGAACCCTGTGCAATCCACAGAGGTGCTGTGCATCTGCGCCTTCTGGCCGAATTGGAGCAGCTTTTCTCATCTTCCGGTTTCCAAAGCCTGTTCTGTCTCTACACCGGTTTTCCTTCAGATTGCAGCATTCAGTTTTCAGAAAAGTAACGGTACCGACAGCATAAACATATCTTAAATTGTCAATAACAAACAGGTTAGTCCGGCCGGGAATCCGGTCAGACTAACCCTTTTAAATGCTCTTATTTTCCCTGAGCTTCCATATATGCGTCATAAGTGCGCTGGTACGCAGCGACATACTCGTCTACACCCATGCTCTTAAGTTTTTCGATATAAGCATCCCAATCCTTTTCAATATCCAGACTTCCATCAATAAACTGTACTAAAGCCTGATTTACATAACCACCAATCGTCAGAGTTCCTTCTGTTACAATCCTTGCATCCTCTCCCTCAAAGGACAGGTTCGGAACCAGTGTATCCACATCGGGTGCATACTGACTGTAAAGCTCTGCACACTGCTGGAACCAGTATTCGGTGGAATGACTCGGATCCTCAATTTTCAGACCTCCTCTGTATTCAGCAGATCCACGCTGGATCATGGCATCCGGTGTATACCGATAGTTTGCATAAGCCTTTGGCAGACCGCCTTCTTTTACATAGTCAAAATCCTCAGGAACGGTAATCTGTTCATAGGCAGGGGTTCCACCACTCAGAGAAACACCTTCATCGGTATACTTCCAGGCAATACCTTCCGGACCTCCTCCAATATGATGTGCTGCATCCTCCGAAGCCATGAAATCAAACAGTGCTACCACGATCTCCGGATATTTACAGGTAGAGGAAACTACTCCGAGGCAGCCCTCAAAATATGTCTGGATACAACGTCCGGAATATCTGACTCCGTCAGGACCTGCTACAGGAGCTAAAATCTCCCAGTTCTGCCATTCACCGTCAACCTGCTGCCAGAACTCCGAATTCTCTACGCCACCGTTCGCATAGACTGCTACCTTATTACCCTCTGAAGCATCCATGGTAGCTGAAAACTGGGTATTATCCTGAAGGAATGTCTGATTATCCAGGAGTCCTTCCTCAAAGAGTTTATGCATATAGCGAAGACCGTCTCTGTACTCATCCTTCATGACGGCATATTCTATTTTTCCATTATTCACAACCAGTCCACCGGCAACCGTAGGATTGGTGTTACTTAAGGGATTCACACACTGGGTGAACGAGTTCATCATCCATACGGTAGGATCACTTGCCCAGCCACCGATAAATCCAGTCATTGGGATCTCATCATCAATACCATTGCCATTGGCATCATCTTCCTTTACCATCTTCAGGAAGTTGTAAAGCTCCTCCGTGGTCTCCGGATTCTTGCCGCCCAGATATTTCTCGACCCATGGCTTGTAGATATACATACGATGCTGGTACATGCAATGGAAGCATTCATTCTGTCCGCCAAAGGTATAAACATGTCCATCAGACAATGTTAAATCTGCTTTTCTCATGGGACTTTCTTCATTCATGGTCGTCCAATTTTCCATTTCCCCCAGCATATCCTCGATCGGAAGAATCAATCCCTGCTGACCATAGGATAACGTCTCTGCTTTCGACCATCCGGTACGCAGGAAGAAGTCCGGCATGGAACCTGGATCTGTCATGATCAGATTAAGCTTCTGTGTCGCCTCATCACCGGTCAAATCATAAACATAATCCAGATGAATATTGGTCTGTTCTTCAATCCAGTCTGTAACCCAGTTATCCTGGTAGCTCGTCACACTCTGATCAGGATTATTAACAAAAACGGTAAGTGTCAGCTTTTCCTTCAGTGGGAACACCACGTCCTTCGCCGATTCAAATGCAAACGGATCCGACCCATCTGCTCCGTTATCAGCATTCTGGCTTTCGGCATCTGTGCTCTGTGCACTGTCATCCTGCTTCGTGGCTGAACCCGAGCCACAGCCTGTAAAAGCAGTTGCCATGAGTGTCAGTGCAGTTAAGACTGCCATTGACTTGTGTAACAATTGTTTTCTTTTCATTCTTTCTCTCCTTTATGATTGATTTTGATTTTATGTTAACGGATAACTCACTGGATATCCGGTATAACTGCTTTCCTGCTTACAGTCATTGATCATCCCTTGACGGAGCCGATCATAACACCCTTTACGAAATACTTCTGCACAAATGGGTAAATAATCATTAATGGCAGTGTACTGACGATAATCGTACCGTATTTCAGCATTTCTCCCAGGTACTGATTTTTCCGGATGGTTTCCGGATCTATATTGGTCTGGTTTAAGTTAATCTGGGATAACAGTAAAATTCTTCTTAATACCAGCTGCAGCGGATAAAGTTCCTGGGAATCCAGATAAATCATAGGCCAGAAATAAGAATTCCAAAGACCTACTATCACCCACAGGGACAACACTGCAATAATCGGTGTAGACAGGGGAATTACGATTTTAATAAAAAACAGAAAATCCGCACATCCGTCCATCTCTGCTGCTTCCTGCAGCTCCTTGGGAATGGTATTTGCAAAAAAGGTGCGGGCTACAATAACATTGTAAGCACTCACTGCTCCGGGAAGTACCACTGCCCAGATGGTATTCAGCATATGTAAGCTCTTTACCAGCAGATAAGTAGGAATCAGTCCTCCCGAGAACATCATGGTAAACAGGATAATCACCGTGAATACCTTCTTCCCCCGGAAATCACTACGGGAAAGAGGGTAAGCTGCAAACAATGTAAGAACCATACTGATGACTGTTCCGACGAGTGTATAAACAATCGAGTTCCAATATCCCGTCCATATACTCTTATACTTAAATACCGCACGATAGCTCTGTAAGGTAGGTTCTACCGGAAAAAGCTTCACCTTGCCACTCATCAATGCATCACCAGAGCTAAAGGAACAACTGATAATATAAATAAGAGGATATAGAACTATGATCAAAAACACAGCAAGCATGACATAATTAATGAAATAAACAACCCTGTCTTGTGATAACTTTTTATGCTTCATCTTAACTCCTTTCACATTTCACGTACGATAGCTTTTACATGAAACCTGTCCCAGACAGTTTATTTGCAATTTTATTCGTTATGATGATCAGAACCAGACCTACCAGTGACTGGAACAGACCAATTGCGGTCGAATACGAAAAATCAGGAAATGAGGACACCAGTGACACTTTATAGGAATAGGTACTGATAACTTCTGACATTGCTACATTATTCTGATTCTGCATCGCCAGAATCTTTTCGTACCCGATATTCAGTGTACCTCCCATATTCAGAATCAGCATAATAACCGCCGTTGGAATGATCGCCGGAACATCCACATACCATATACGCTGCAGCAGTGTTGCGCCGTCAATAATCGCTGCCTCATGCTGCTCCTGATCCACACCTGCAAGAGCCGCCATGTAAATGATTGCTCCGAAGCCTATGCCCTGCCATACACCGGACCACACATACAGGGATGAAAACAAATCGGCATTTCCAAGTACATTCATATTAAATTTATTAAAAAGAAAGCTTCCTACAACACCTGTACGATTGTCAAAAATCATGTTGATGATGCCGACAAATACGATGGTTGAAATAAAATAGGGACAATAGCTTACCATCTGTACCGTTTTCTTAAACACAACATTCTTTGCATAGTTTAGTGACAGTGCAAGTATGATCGAACAAGGCATGCTTACCAGCATGGAATAAACGGAAAGCACAATCGTGTTGCGCAGGCACTCCTTAAAATTATAATTATTAAAAAATCGTATAAAATTTCGTAAGCCGTGATCGCCCGCCCAGGGACTGTTCCAGATTCCAAGACTTACCTTATAATCCTTAAACGCAAGTATTACTCCATACATAGGAGCATAGGCAAATATAAGTAACATAATAATAGGTGGTGCTATCATCACATATAACTGCCAGTGCGCACGGAAATATTGACCAAATGTCTTTTTATTTCCAATTTGTTTTTTTTTGATTTTTGTCTTTTCCGACATTTTCAATGATTCTCCTTTCTCTTTATTTTCACAAATGTCCTTTTCAAAAATCCTGTGATTTACTTTTCGCATATTTAGATTCAAAAGTAAATATTCATCTCCTTTTTGAACTATTCATTTTTTATATGTCCGTTCCGACACCGAAAATACAAGGTTTTTCAATGATTACATGTCAATATTCATTTTTTCCAATGCCTTATCATTATTTTAGCGAGCGGTGTTGCAAACGCAAAAAAAGAGACGGTCAAAGCCGTCTCAAAAACTGATTCAGGAAGTTCTTCCGTTCTCCACAAGATAAGCTGCTGCTGTAAAGTCTTTACGGAATCCGGTTCCTTTATCAGCTTTTCCGGTATTCCGATGTGCTGATGCCTGTCACTCTCTTGAATGCCCGGCAAAAAGAATTGGTAGATCCATAGCCAACCATCTCACTGATTTTATTGATGGTCAGATCCGTAGTTTTAAGAAAATCCTTTGCTTTCTCAATTCTGATGTTTTCAATGTAGGTGGATAGATTGATTCCATGAGTCTGCTTAAACAGGCTGGACAAATATGGCTGGCTGATGTCAAACTGATCCGCAAGCAAAGCAAGTGACAAATCCGGATCACCATATCTGGCATCTATATAGGAAATAATTCCATTGGCTATCATGTCCCCGTCCCGCATCTTTTTCTGCATATTCATAAACCTGCAGATATCCCTGAAAAGATTTAATGTAATTGTAATCTGACTCAGTACCGGCATATTATTATTTTTTTCGAGCTGCGCATAATATACCGTATACTCGTCATCTTCCAGTTTGATGATTTCCAGCAGCCTGATCAGAATGATCTGGAGATCCGTAATCAGGACATGCTGCAGATAAACCGGCAAATCAGTTTCTATGAAAAATCTGGTGACAATCCCCTGCAGATAATCATGCAGACCATTCTCGTCTCCCGCAATCACAAAATGGGTAAGTTTGACCTGCATATCACCGGACGGATATCCGATGGAATGATTATTTCCTTTACTGTACCAGATAATATGCTCTTCATTTCTCTCCTCCTCATTGTAGCAAAGGTACGAAGCATTCTGATATGAATCAACGATTTTATCCGCCCTCTTCTCAATACTTCCACCATAGACAAAAATTTTCCGGGCCATGACTGCCGGCATTTCCGACTTGATGTAGGAAACCAGTTCATCTGACTTTACTTTTATCCCTTCCGGATCATCACCGGATTCATTCATAATCAGGGCAAACTGTCCTTCTCCCAGATCTGTATACAGACTGTCCGGTCTCTTTTTTTCAACCAGTTCCGCCAAAGATGCGGTAAATGTATTAAAAAATCTTTGCTCTGTCTCTTCCAGCGAATCGGTCAGCATATGGAACCGGAACAGCAGAACGCAGAACACCCTTCCTTCCAAAGGCCATTTCAGGTAATCTGCCATTCCGGTAATCTCCTTTTCATTCTGAAAGCCGGAAAATAAAAGCCGGTTTACAAACGCTGTTTTCAGATATGGTTTCTGCATATTGATTGCATTTGATAAATCGGTATTGTTTTCAACCAGATCATTAACCGTATTAACAATACTGGTAATTACCGTATCGTGCCCTTCCAGATCTTCCGTTTTAATGGACATCTTATTCAGCATATCATTGATCGGTGTTGCATTCTTCTTGGATATATAATAACTCAGCACCACATCCGCAATTACCCCAACAATAATAAAAAGCACCAGCATACTGATGCAGTCCATCAGCCGGTCATTAATAATATTATTCGGCACCAAATAGGAATAGCGCAGTCCGGAAGCTTCTGATTTATAGGAGATCAACATATATTTGATACCCTGCAGCTTTACCTTTTTCTGGGCAAAACTTTGTTTTTCATCCAGTCCTTCTAAAAGTGTGATCAGTTCCTCATTATAATTACCAAGACCACTTTCATCCTTACAATATAAAAGATTCCCCGCAAAGTCCTGTATTGTCAGAATACTGTTTTTCTCCGGAACCGGCATATTGGAATCAATGACATCGTCATCTAAAAAAATATATACATAAGCTGTTTCCGCACCATCAAACGCTGAAATCGGTCTGGTATAGGCAAGCAGCTTATCCACCGGTTTGCTTGTGCGCGTCTTATGCATATCATATTCCTGCAAGGGAAGAAATCCATAGTGCCTTCCTTCCCTTGCAAGCTCCGTCTTCCAGTTTTCGAAGCTCCCCACATCTTTCCTGCTCATATACAATGTGTAAAATTGCTCATAGGTATAAACAATCGATTTATTGATCACCACTTCTGAATTATCAAAGAAAATAAAATAGTTATACATTTCCTGATTATCATGGTACAGATCTGGCAGGGATGTCTGCAGTTCGTTTATTTTATATGTATTTGGATAGGCCATTACATCCGTCATATTCTTAAATTTATTCACTTCAGCCTTAGACACCAGACTGTCCGCCAGCCGAACTGTTTCAGAAGCCACTGCATCAAATCTTGCTGCCGCATGAACCAGGTCGTTTTTACGTGAAGAAATATCATCCTCATTTATCACAAAGAACATATAGGAATAATAGGTACAGCATATGATCATCGGAATCAGAAGCACAAAAAAGTACATGATAAAATAATGTTTAAAAACTCTGTCTTCTTTCCTTTTCTGCATATAAAGCATCCCCCATTCATTCTTGTCATCCAGCGATCAGCATCTGACAGGATTCCATTCCGTTTTCCCTGATGCGAGCATAATTTCGTCAGCGATGTCACCATAGCGAATCACCCTCTTCATCGGATTCCCTGCCTCAATCACACAGCGGTCAAGATGTCCGTCTTTCCATTCCATGGAAACGCTTCCGCCCCCTGCAATTCTCAGACCTTTTACGCTTCCATCCTTCCATGCCCCGGGCAGAGCTGGCAGTAGTCTGACCGATTCCTCGTCCGACTGCAGAAGCATCTCTACAATACCGGATACCACGCCAAAGTTCCCGTCAATCTGAAATGGTGGGTGCCGGTCAAACAAATTAGAATATGTTGATTGTTCCAGCATTAATTCTATATTACGATAAGCAGCCTCTCCATCGTGCAGTCTTGCATAGAAATTAATAATCCATGCCCTGCTCCATCCCGTGTGTCCGCCACCTAAGCGAAGCCGCATCTCCAGAGTCTTTTTTGCTGCCTCGGCAAGTTCCGGGGTTTTATCCACAGATATCTGATGGGACGGATATAGTCCGTACAGATGAGAGATATGTCTGTGTCCCGGCTCACATTCTTCATACTCTTCCATCCATTCCTTAATTCTCCCATCACTTCCAATCTGTGTCGGGGATAACTTCCCACAGGCATCCACGATCTTGTCGATGAATTCCCCACAATTTTCCATAACTCCCATTTCCTTCAGATGTGCGGAAAAATCAGTTCCTTCCAGAATCTCTCCTGCTTTTATACACTGGCTGAACAGATCCCTAAGGATCTGGTTATCCATTGTCACCCCATAACTGACCGCACCCTTCTGTCCGTTCGGCAATCGATAGGTATTTTCAGGAGATACAGACGGGCACATCATCAGAACTCCGTCTTTTTCAACCAGAAAGTCCAGATAAAACAATGCTGCCTCCAGCATGACAGGGAAAATCTTTTTCAGGAACTCACGGTCACCGGTATATTCATAATGGGTCCAGAAATGTGTACACAGCCATGCAGGTCCCATCATCCAGTAAGTAGCCGAAATACAGATATCCTGCGGAGCGGTATCACCGAAGGCATCTGTGTTATGATGCATCGTCCATCCCCTGCAGCCATACATTTTTCTGGCAGTCTCCCTGCCGTTCTTTACAAGAGTCGGGATGAAATCAAGCAGGGCTTCATGACACTCGGACAGCCCACATACCTCCGCCGGCCAGTAATTCATCTCTGCATTAATATTCACTGTGTATTTCGAGTCCCATGGTGGGAGATATTCCTTGTTCCAGATTCCCTGCAGATTGGCAGGAAGACCTCCTTTCCTGCTGCTTGCAATCAGCAGATATCTTCCATAATCAAACAGTAACTTTGACAGTCCGGCATCCCCACCGACTGATCCCTTCAATCTTTCATCTGTCGGAATCGCATCCTTTTCCTCTCCTCCAAGCTGCAGGGATACTCTGTGATAAAGAGCCTGATAATCTGCAATATGTCTTTTCTTTACTTCCTCATAGTTCTTCGCACACGCCTCAAGCAGAATTACTTCTGCTTTTTTAGCCAGATTCTCACAAATCTGCTCTCCGGAACCATGCGTAGCTGTTCCATTCCTGATATCCTGAAAATCCGTGCAGGCTGTCAGATACAGTATAACCTCATCTGCTCCCTCCACGCAAAGATGTTCTCCTGTCACGAATACTCTTCCACCCTTTGCAACCGCTTTTAAAACTGTTGTAAAGTGTGTGCCGCCTTCTCCCAGACCCCCGTACAGAAAGACTGTATCCTGGGAAAGTCTCCCGACTCCATCCAGGAACCGGTCTCTCTCCAATCTCGCCCGCAGACTGATCATGCCCGCTGCATCTGCTGCAAACCGGATCACCATACAATCTTCCGGTTTCGAGACAAACACTTCCCGTTCATAGCGCACATCTCCCTGTAAAAAGGAAACTCTGCATATGGCTTTCTCCAGGTCCAGTTCGCGGACAAACTCCTTACATTCCTGCTCTGTATCCAGATCCGATATCAGATATAAATCTCCCAGTGTCTGATATGTCCGCTGTGTACTGGGACATCCGGAAAGTGCCGTCAGCATCAGTTTTTCCGCCTGTTCAATCTCTCCGCCAAATATCAGTTCCCTGATTTTTTCAAGATTTCCTAAAGCATCCGGATTATTCCGGTCCAGCGGCTTTCCATACCATATGCTTTCCTCATTTAACTGTATTCTCTCATAATCCGTTCTGCCGTATACCATTCCTCCCAGCCGTCCGTTTCCAACCGGAAGTGCTTCCTCCCACTCCCAGAACCCGGCTGGCTGCCGATACCACAATCTGCTCATCCTTGTTTTCCTCCCATTCCCTTCCTGTCTCTCTATGGTTTCAGTTCATATTCTTCTGTTACAGAAGCTTCAAAAGAAAATCCTGTTTCTGTTCCGGTAACTTTGACTGCCTTACCTTTGCAGATAACGGACAGTTCCTTTCCGACCACGTTAATTATGCCGTCACTTCCCGGTCTTATCACGGCACTGGTCAGATTGCTGTTTTCCCAATACAGATCAACCTCATGCCCACCCCTGGCAAGAAGCCCTCTGCAGCTTCCCTTCATCCAGGATACCGGCAGTGCCGGAAGGAAATCCAATCCCAGATGGCTTTGCAGCAGACATTCGGCTATTCCTGCAGCAGCGCCCAGATTTCCATCGATCTGGAAAACATAGCCTGCATTTAATAAGCTGCTGGAAGTGGAATCGGTCAGCATCCGGCGTATATATTGGTCTGCACTCCTTCCATCTTTGAAACGGGCATCAAGACAGATCTGCCATGCCAAAGGCCAGCCGTTTTGTCCTGCTCCATGATCCCTGCGTCGTTTTAATGAAATTTTTGCCGCCTCCATCAATTCCTTCGTGTCTTTCCAGTTAATGGAACAGCCCGGATAAACCGCATACAGGTGAGACACATGCCCCATTCCCGGGCACTGCTCTTTATAATCCTGCTTCCATTCCATAAGCTGCCCCTCAGAACCGATCTGATCCTTCGGAAGTTTTGCTATCATTGCTTTTAAAGTTTCTCCATATTCCCGATCAATTTCCAGAATTCTCTGGATTTCAATACATGCTCCGAAAAATTCACGCAGCAGCTGGTTGTCCATTGCCGGACTTACACACAGCGGCGTATCGGTACCATCCGGAAGATAATAGCGGTTCTCCGGTGAGATTGCCGGACAGGTAAGAAGCTGTCCATCGACCTCTATTAAAAAATCTTCATAGAACAGAGCTATATCCTTAAGAACCGGATACATCCGCTCCAATATATCCTTGTCACCGGTGTAAAGATAGTGTTCCCACACATGCATTCCCATCCATGCTCCGCCCATTACCCATGGTGTAGATGCCATATAGACATCCTGCGGTGCACAGTCGCCGTAATAATCTGTGTTATGATGGCAAACCATTCCTCTCATACCGTACATTACTTCCGCCGTCTTTTTCCCCGGCTCATGCATCGTCTCAAGCAAATCCAGAACCGGCTCGTGAAGCCTTGTCAGATTTCCTGTCCAGGACAGCCAGTAATTCATCTGAAGATTGATATTGATGGTATATTTACTATCCCACATAGGCATAAACTCAGCATTCCAGATTCCCTGAAGATTTAACGGTGCACTATCCTGTCTGCTTCCTGATACAATCAGATAACGGCCAAACTGGAAATACAGTGCCGCCAGCGCCGGGTCTTCCCTTCCATCCCGCAGTGCACAAAGCCTCTGCTCCAAATTTCCCTGCGCCGGTTTTCCCAGATCCAGCTGGCATTTCTCCATAAGTGCCGAAAAATCCCTGATATGCTCTTCCTTCAGGCTCTGATATCCTTTTTTCTGTGCAGCATCCAGCACCTTTATTACCTCGGTACGGGGATCGGCATAACGGTTGGATGTGGCAGTTGTCAGATAAATGATTACTTCACTGCAGTCATCAGCTGTCAGCTGGGATACCGGATTCATAAGTTTTCCGTCACATTCTACCCGGAATGCCGCCGCAAACTGCACTCCTGCATCATTGCCTGCCATTAAAAACGTATGATCATCAATGGTTCTCGAAAAGTCCACCCGTGTTCCCGGCCATCCGCCTCCTTTGGTCTTCATGCCGGGTCGGCGGTCGTCCTCAATATACGCATCGGATACAACGACACGATCCAGTTTCAATTCCAGACGGATTGCCTGAAAAGCATCGGATGTAAGTCGGATGCAAAGCACGCCGGCCGGATTGCTGATGAACATCTCTCTATGATAGGAAACACCTTCCAATTTATGATCTATCTCAAGAATCCCCGTCATCAGATCCAGATCCATACGATACTTTTCCGGCTTCGGCGACTCTGATCTTCCCCCCATGGCAAACGGCATCTTCTGATTCAAAGCCATGCTTAATTGCCCAAGGAAGGTATAAGGACGCTGCGAATAAGGCACCCCTGCCATATATTGAGCAATCAGTTCCTCCGCTTCATGCATTTTCCCATCCAGAATTAATCTGCGGATTTCCGGTAGTTTTTGCCGGTATGCCGGATTATTGCGATCCATGGCAAGACCATACCATAAAGAGTCATCATTCAGTGTAATGCGCTCCATATCGGTCTCTCCATAAACCATTGCGCCCAGCCGTCCGTTTCCCAACGGCAGTGCATTCCCCCATCTTTTTGCAGGGTTGTCATAATACATATGATAATTGTGTTCCATAGGAATCTCCTCTCTCTCAGAAAAGCAAGGTAAAAAACAAAACAAAGAAAAAAATACTGTATACCAGTTTGATCATCGGCAGGATCTTCAGTGACAGATGGGACGCCGACATCACGGATTTCCCCCTGGATACCAGTACCGTCAGCAGAACCATCGGCACACACATTGCAATCAGATAGATTACCAGGTTTCCTGCCAATTCCGGGTTAAATCCGGCATTTTGCTCCACCATATAAAGAAGAGAGGCCAGGTAAACCTGTCCCGTGCACAGGAACTCTCCTGCGGAAATCACAATTCCCAGAAGAAATAAGGCCGGATACCAGAATTGCCCCGGTATCTTCGTAAGCCTGTTAATCATTTTGTGATTCCACTTCCGGAAGCGTTCTGGAAGCTGAAATCTTGTCCTGCCATACTCCTTTTTCAGGACATGGATAAAATCGATCAGATAAAACACACCAAAGATAAAAGCCAGTACTGCAAAGAAAAGTTCAAGTCCCTTCTGTACCGTCCGGAACAGGGTATTCTCAATCACGCCAAAAAGTGTTCCGATCGTAAATCCCAAAAGCAGATAGGTAAGAAATTTTCCTGCCAGATAAGTGAAACTTCCCCCGTAAAAGCTGCGTTTCGACATAAGAAGTATGGACAGAACCATCAACAGCATTGAAATCCCGCATGGGTTTAAGCCATTAAAAAATCCCGTGACCGCCAGCCGGCTCTTTGAAATTTTAACGCTTTCTTTCTCTCCGGCAAGCTCTTCTATTATGTCCTTCCAGGATCCCTGTGCTTCTCCGCTTTCCAGCATTCCAACCGTACCGTTCACAATCTTCTCCGCTCCGGACAGATAACTGTTCCTGGAAAAAAGAAGCGGAACCTGTTGTCCGCTCTCCGGTACACCATATATCTTCATAAGCCTGCGAAGTATAACCGCATTTTCTTCATCCAGGATATTGTAGATCAACAGATGAAAGCTTTTATCCGACAGGCTTCCCTGCAAATACTGCTCTGCCTTCTGACAGCTCTCGCAGGCTCCTGTCACAAACAAAACCAGTGTCGTATCCTCTTCACCGATCTCACTGACCTCACGGTAAAATGCCGTATCTTTTTCCTGTTCACTTTCCATGTCTCCGTCAGTTTCTACCCCGGAACCGGATGCGGTCTTCCTGTCCTCTTCTGCCATACCGGTCTCAAGGTAGTTCACCACAGCTTCGCTGATCTCCTGATAGCTTCCCTGATATGCCACCCCATCAACGACCGCCACTGGCAGATCCGTCAGTGTGATCCCAAGTCCATATTTTCCAACCGTTTTTTCAAAATGGGATGCACCACTTTCTTTATAGACGTTATAAACGGTGTAATCCTGATTTTCAATCCCCGCTTTGGCAAAACGGTCTGCTATTTCCTGACGGAATTTTTCCTCCTCATGACAGCTCTCGCAGGGAGCAAGAACAAACAGCTCTATCGGTTCTTTCTCTGCCTCCCGCACGTTTTTAACCGGGTCTCCGGTTCTGTGCGCTGCGTTATAAGCGATTCCTGTCACGACAAGCATCAGGACAGCCAGCATGACAATGAGGTATCTTTTCCAGAGGGAAGACCTCTTTGTTCCATGATCCGATTCTTCAGGCTTCCGATTTTTGATCCACATCGTTCTTCCCTCCCTTATCATCATCTGGCGATTCTCTAAGTGTGATATTTATAGATATCAGATTCAGTATTACACATATACATATAAAAGTAAATCTTCACTTATACTTTGAAATTATTCATTTATTACCGTTTCGAGTACGATATTCATTTTTATCCGGCAATATTCATAATTTCATATGTTTTACAGAAGCATTCTGATTTCTGTACGGAAGCTTCCAAGCTGCGCATTCTCTATCACAAGTTCTGCGCTTCCCTGTTCATAGCCGCTCCGGATCACAGCCGTGGCTCTTCCCCTGAAGGAATATGTTTCAGGCTGTGTATAGTTGTCCTCAGTCACAGGATTGGCGCTTCCAAAGCCGGAAAGTTCTCCCACTCCTGATAAAACTGCCTTCAGAGGAATCTGCGCATCCGTTACCAGCAGACCATTCTGATCCAGAATCTCAATCTGTACAAAAACCACATCATGTCCATCCGCACGAAGCTCCTTCTTCTCCGGTATCAGACGGATTTCTGCCGGTTCTCCGGTTGTTGCCAGCCGGTCCCTGCTGACTTCCATTCCGTCCGTATAGCTTACCGCTTCGAGTACACCCTTTTCATAAGGAAGCACAAACCGGACTGAATTCGGCAAATTTCCATCTTTCTGAACCTCCTTTTTCCCAACAGACACTCCATTCAACAGCAGTTCCACTTCCTCTGCACCTGAAAAAGCTATAACCTCGACCGGTTTTCCTTCAAAACCTGTATAATTCCAGCATTTACGTGCATCCGTAAACCCCCACATACTGATCACTTCTGCCTTACCATAATTCTGCGGCTGTATAGAATACAGATATGTCTTTTCACTTCCCCATACCACACTGCGGTAATCTCCCTGGGGCTTCCGGATACCTGTTATATCAAAATCGGCATCATTGGCAAGCCGCCACGGATAACAGGTAGTAGACGGAGGCATGACCGCCCACGGCCCTTTTTTAACAAGCGGATCCGTCTCCTCTACAAACAGGGATTTTCCGATTCCGGCTTCTCCGATATAATCCCATGCTGTCCAGGTAAAGTCTCCGATCACATAAGGAAGCTTTTCTACTACCGGCCATCGGAATCCAATTTCCCTCGGAAAATTTTCAGACCCCAGAATGACACGTTCCGGGTAAAGCTCATGATCCCGTTCATAGAGATCCTCCATGTAGTTGTAGCCTACCACATCCAGACCATTGGTAAAGGCCTCGGTCTGTTTTTCCCAGAAATCCGCTTCCTTTTCCGTGGCTGCATTTTGTGTCTGATCCTGCCCCTTTGCCATGGCATCGTCCAATCCGCTCCAGAAGGAGCAGATTCCATTGCTGATCGGTCTTGTCGGGTCTAAGGTCCTGATACACTCTGCAAGCTTTGTGGCAGTGGAATAGCCCTGATTCAGTCCACCTCTTTCCGGTATTTCATTTCCTGTAGACCACATGATAACCGATGGATGAACCCTGTCTCTTTTGATAAACGCGGTCAGATCCTTCTCCCACAGAGCTGCAAAATACTGGCTGTAATCGCCGGTACGTTTCGCCATTCCCCATGCATCAAAAGCCTCGTCAAAAATATACATTCCCAGTCTGTCACAGGCCTCCACAAGTGCTCCGGATGGAGGATTGTGTGCGGTTCTGACTGCATTGAAGCCGGTTTCCTTAAGCTTCCTTATCTTTCTTTCCTCACACTCATATAAACTGACTGCTCCCAGCAGGCCATTGTCATGATGAACACAGCCTCCCTTAAGCTTGACAGGCTTTCCGTTGATCCTAAGTCCCCTTACGGAGTCAACCGTGATGGTCCGTATTCCAAACAGTGTCTGTGCTTCATCCACAGTCTGTATCGGAACCGGATTGCTATGAGTACGGAAAACACTCTGATCTGTTACGGTTGCCTTTACGATATACAAATTGGGATTTTCCGCATCCCAGAGTACCGGATCCGAAAGATGAATGGAAATTCTGGCTGTTTCCCGGTTATTCTTTCCAACTTCAATCATGCGCCTCGCTTCCGCCACAGCTTTTTCCTCCGGCTCACCTTCCTTCCACAATTCCACCTTTACTTCCACCATATGGTTCTCCAGTGTCTCATTTCCGATCTCCACCTGTGCCTCCAGAAAGGCAATCTGATCCGTAACTTCCCTGGTAACCACATTAATTCCATCCGGCAGGATAAATACTCTCGGACTGTGGCACAGGGTCACTCCCCGGAACAGACCGGAACCGGTGTACCATCTTGAACTGGGCTGCACGCCGGTATTTACGTTAATCGTAATTCTGTTCTCTTCACCAAAGGTCACATAATCCGTCAAATCAACATAAAAAGGAGAATAGCCATAATGATGTTCCCCCACCTTACAGCCGTTCACATCAATAGAGGTATGCATCATCACCCCATCAAACTGCAGTCCTACCAGATCCCTTTCCCATTCCCTGGGAATCATCACATATCTGGTATAATTGCAGGTATCCCCCGGATAATAACCGGAATCGTACTGTGCCGGTGCCTCCTTCGTCACATCAAGGTGAATCATTCCATCATGTGGGAGATTCACAAGTTCTCCCGGATCCCACTGCAGCATGCCCACAGAATCCAGCATTCCTCGTCTGAAACACCATTTTTCATCTAAATTAATATGTTGCATTCTTTTTCCTCCTCTTCTGATCTTACATGATCAAATGATTTTTTTATCGCTTCAGAAGCAAAAGCTTCCACTTGTACAGAATCGTTACTCTTTTTCTACCATATATACCTTTTGGATCTGATAAAGCCTGTCTATATTGCTCCACCGGGATTCCGGTGTCATCACCTCTGTGCTGAGAGTCCTGTCTGCTTCCTTCCAGGTCAGTCTGGTAAGACGATATTTTCCCTCTTCATAGTCATACCCCTCACCCTCATCCTCGTAGAAGTCGAAGCAGCCATCCCGGCCGGTATAAACCGTAACGCAGCAATTACCGTCAAGCTCCTTTGTGGAACCGGCAAAGTCTGTCTTCAGGAGGATCCCTCCTTCTTTGACAAATAATGGTATTCGGTCAATAGATGCACAGACTTCAATCCACTGTCCCCCTTCGTAATAGGTATTGGTCCAGTAATCATACCAGCCGTGTGCCTCCGGCAGATATACCCTCCTTGTTTTAACGGTATCCGTAAGTTCTGATGAATTTTCTCCATAATACATAGGTTCTGTGACCGGACAAACCATCAGTTCTTCTCCGAACAAATACTGATCCATAATATGAAAAACTGCTGTTTCTTCCGGATAGGCAAAAGCAAGCAGCTTCATCATGGAGCGATCCTTCAGCCAGCACAGGCCGGCACAGGAATAAATATAAGGCATCAGTGTATATCTCAGATGATTCATTTGTACAAGAACATCATAAAAAGGGATTTCTGTATTTTCAAAATGCCAAAGTTCTCTTCTGCAGTCTGTTCCATGCCCGCGGAATACCGGAAGGAAGCATGCCCATTGATACCATCTGACGAACAATTCACGATATCCCAGATCCTCTGTTCCCGCATCATAATGTCCCTTCCAAAACCATAGATTACCATTCTTTACAAAAAATGCACCTATATCCACCGTCCAGAACGGCAGACCACTGGCACTGAAATGTAAGCCTGCTGCAATCTGTTTTCGGAGTGTCTCCCATGAAGCCTCTATGTCTCCTGACCAGAGGACTGTTCCAAAACGCTGCTGCCCGGTCCATGCACTTCTGGTAAGATTAAAAACTCTTTTCTCATTATCCTGCTCCCCTCTTTGTCCCTCGTAAATTCCCTGTGCATGATATAACGCATAGGCATTTGTTTTTTCTGCGGGAAGATGGTTTTCCGTTGTTTCACAGTACTCGGCATACATTTTCGCCGGTTCTGTTCTTTCCACATGATTCCATTCCGGAGTAAACGGTTCACTGCTGTCACACCACCATGCATCAACCCCGTGCGCATACAGTCCCCTTTTTACCTGCTCCCAATACAGCTGTCTTCCTTCTGCGGATAAGGCGTTATAAATGCTGCATCCCGGCAAAAGAAGCTGTCTTTCCGCAAATTCTTTATAATTCTCTGTCTCCTGATCCATGTTAGGCCATATGGACAGCATAAAATGCACCTGCGCCTCATGAAGCTGTTCCATCATATCGTCCGGATCCGGAAAGCGTGTTTCATCAAAGGTTTTCTGTCCCCAAAGATTGCCCTTCCACGAGCACCAGTCGAGAACGATTCCATCTAGGCCAATATTACGCTCACGATACTCCTTTACCGTATCCAGGATTTCTTTCTTGGTTTCATATCGTTCCTGAGACTGTATATATCCATATGCCCATCTTGGTAAAATTGTGGTCTTTCCGGTTAAGCTCCGATATTGTGCAATTACTCCATCCATGCTCTCACCATTGATAAAATAGAAATCCATTTCCGGATCTGCCTCAGTGTAAATATAAGAACCATATAACGTATCACTGAAAATCAACGGACTATAGGTGTCCACCAGTATCCCATATCCTAATGTAGAAACCAGCATCGGTATGGCTATCTTCCGGTTTGCCTGATGCAGGTACAATGTCTGTCCGCGCAGGGAGGCAAATCCCTCCTCATGCTGTCCAAGTCCATATAAGGCTTCGTTTTCGGCCCATTCCAGATACATTCTTGTATGATAGCTTTTGCCAAGCGGTACTTTGGCAGCTTCCATAACTACCTCTTTATCCCCATCCGGGGTATGTACCTTCTCGATCCTGCTGCTTTGTGCTTCCAGTCTGTAAACCGTAAATTCCTCCAGATTTTTACTTTCCCGTTCCCGCTCCTTTAACAGCTTCTTTCCATGACTGTCAAAATAGCTGTAAGAAGCTGTCTTTTTATTAACAACAAGCGTAAGTCTTCTCATTTTCAGCCATATTTCCGTATCCGTTTCCATATAATCCCAATCCGGGAATACGGTTCTTAACAGCACTCCGGGCTTTTCTGTATTGCTGAACTCTTCCCGTTGTGTATAAGTCACCCTTATAACAGCGTCATTTTTCGGCTCTATTCTATGAATTCCAGCTCCAGAATAAAGATAAAGGGAGTTCTCTTTTCTTTCGGCTTTTTCAATTGCCCTGCTTTTCCCTTTCACGACATTCAGCATATCTTTTCCTCCATCGGGTAACATAACCCTTTCTTCCTATTTTGAAAAACGACTCATCGTATTACGGATTCTAAGCTCTCACGATACTATTATTATAGTTCATCCGTTTTAGATTATTAGTATTACATCTGCCATTTTTCACAAAAATATGTCGTGTTATTGTAACTTTATCCGTTGTGGCAAAAGAAGTTCCTTATACTTTCAGGAAATCTTAGAACACAGTCTTTTCTTAAACAATTCTGGATTTATGATATAGTTTCCAGATAACATTTTCCCAGACATATCTCTCCATCCGCCTGCTTCACCACAGTGAACTCTGCCAGTCCTCCGGTCTGACATTCTTCTTTTGTCTGGGCGGAGATCAAATTGCCGAGAGAATAATAAATCAGCATTTTATGTTGTGGCAGATCCTTTTTCCATCCGACAGAATCTGCCTCATATGCCGTTCCATTCTTTTCAACAATCTCCCACTTCTGCACGACATGAGGATGCGTTCCGATCACTGCATCGACTCCCTCCCGGTAAAAGAAGTCCCTGTAATATTCCTGCTGCTCGTCAATTTCTGTTTCATACTCCGTTCCCCAGTGCACAAACACCATTACCACATCTGCCCTGTTCTTTGCATAGGAAAGCTGCCGGTGCATACGTTCTTCATCTCCAAGCTTTTCTACCAGATGAGGATAGCCTTCCGGCTCCGGCATGCCGTTTGTCCCATAGGTGTACCCGACAAAGGCAAAGCGGATTCCATTGATTTCCATGAATTTTACGGCAGCCTCCGGAGCTTCACTATAGCTTTTCGCAGACTGCGCTCCCACATAGGAAATTCCCTTTTCATCCCAGAAAGCCGTCGTCGTATTGATCCCGTAAATTCCCTGATCCAGTGCATGATTATTGGCAAGGGCAATGAGATTGAATCCGGCCCTTTCCATGGCATCCCCTACTTCTGTCGGCGTTCCAAAGCGGGGATAGCCGCTGACTCTCTTCGGGTCTGTCACAAAAATCGTCTCCTGATTTACGGCTGCCAGATCTGCATTCTGAAGCTTATCCCGGACAGAGTCATAAAAGGAATCGTACAAATTCTCTGCTGTCACTTCTCCGGCTCTTTGCTTCTTCTGTTCTGCTGCGAGCAGACTTAGGTGGATCAGATTATCACCTGCACAGACCACCTGAGCCTGCTGCTCCTTTGACTCTCCTGCATATTTAAGTCCAAAGTCCTTCCAGATCCAGCAGGTACTTGTACGATCCTCAGCAATACGGTCTTTCCCGGTATAAATGTCAGGCTCAGGCCCAGCTCCTGCCTCGTTATTTTGTAAATCCCGACCGGTTTTTGGATCCTTCAGACGATATCGGGTGAGAATCAAACTGTTTTTCCTGCCCCGGGCAATTGACTCAATCTCTTTCCCAAGTGAAGAAGACATCCACACCGGTCTCATCACATCCGTACTGATATTGCGTTCTCTGTCTTTTCCTTCTTCTGCTTCTTTTTCTATAATTTTGTCTGCTTCTTCATCCTGGGCTTTTACATATTCATTATTCTGTTCCGGATACTCCTGCAGCCGGTAAATGAAGATATGCTGCTCCAGACGGATGTCATTCTTTTTCTCCCAGACGGGAAGATGCCTGCCATAGCTCCCATGCTTCCAGACAAGCAATACCAGCTCTTCCTGCTGAT
>FR902862.1:0-9216 GCA_000438155.1 Firmicutes bacterium CAG:95 | reverse complement strand
TCTTCCTGCTGATCCCTGTCAATATCCATTACCAGAACATCCTGCACCTGCCAGTCCGCCGGAGTTTTCCATATGTGCTCCGATTGATCTCTTTTCATAAATCGGTGACGGTCTCCGGCTTCCCCCATATCCGTTTTCACCACCCGGAGTGTCCGGTTTTTCAAAATCACCTCGCCGCCTTCATAAAAGAACTCCTTTTCGTTCCAGGTAATCCAATGCGGCAGAAAAGCTCCATACCACCACAAGGTGAAAACAGCAGTGATGCTTACCACCACTGCTATTCCACCTGCTATAATCCATTTTGTATGCCGGACTGCCTTATCCGTCCCAGGAGTACCGGTAGCTCTTCGTCCAGGACGGCTGTTCCACTTCATTGTCATACTCATACTCCATATCGCCATTCAGTTCCATGCCGATCATCTGTCTCCATTCGGAGTCTGTCATCCGGCTGTCAATCGGTACCGTAAATTCATAATAACTGAATGTACCGCCTACTGCAAGCCGCAGCTTTCCATCCACCGGCACAACCACAGAAATTCTGGAAACTCCACCAATGGCTTCTTCCAGAATTGTGCCATTGGGATCGGTCGCAATATCCACAACAAGTGCTGCCGGGAACTCCCGGGAATCGACGTATTCCTCTGTGGTCTGATCCCTGATGGTCTCTTTCCAGAAGTGTTCCAGATTTCCGCCAAATGTCCGGATCAGCTCATAATCTTCATCTGTTACGGTACTGCCACCTTCCAGCTCCTTAATCGAAATTTCTGCAAGCTGATCAGATAACTGCTGCAGCTTCTCCAAGTTCTCTTTATCCTTCGCCGAAAGAATATCAAACCGCTCCATTCCTTCAGAGGTATTCTTCGCAAGGCTTCCCAGTGCATGGAAGATCTCCGGTTCCGGCTCTACATAGCCCCGGTCATCCATCTCTTCCATACCGCCACCCATTTCGGCAAGCATCTGTTTCGAATACAGAACGGTATCGTGCTTTAACTCTGTATAACTTCCTAAGAAGCTTTCCAGATTCTTCTTCCGCCATTCCTCGTTACGCATGAACGATGGATACCCTTCATCCCGCTCCTCAAGCAATGGACACAGTGTCTGTAACCATCCTGCATAAAGGCTGCCATTCCACAGCGTATCGTCCGCATTCTGAACAACATTCTGCAGCTTCTCCATATTTTCTGCATAGCCCTGATACTCGAACGCACCGTTATCTTCTAAAATTCTCTTCGCTGTATCCGAGCCCAAAACCGCCGGGACATCCATTGCCATCGGAAGCATTCTATTGCTTCCGTCTGCATTTTCCCCGACTTTACTATAGGTCAGATTCGTAAAAATCGCTTCATCAAGGGTGAACCGCTGTCCCATAAAGCGGAAGCCCTTCGATTCCTGTGTCTTATCCGTTTCACCGTTGTCATCCATAAAGACAGCAGAATTAATTGCCGGAGGATCAAGCTTTCCGGTAAGCTCATGGAAGGCATCAAATGCAGCCTCATTTCCTATCAGATTTCCGGTGCCCGCTCCGTCTCCATAAGCCTCACGGATTAACGGCGCATATTCATAGAATCCGGAATCATCACTTGCCCCTGCGAAAAAGGACGTAATGGTATACACCGTTTCCCAGTCCTTGAAGGCCTCATTGCTTAAGGCCATTGTCATAAGAAGTGCTGCCCGGTCGGTAAGCTCCTGCTTCTGTGCAAAATTTCTTCGTCCATACCACATCATTGCCCGGAAGTACTGCTCCAGTGCCTCCTCTCCCTCATAATAGCCACGTGGCTTATACTGGGAATAGTCCTCCATCTCTCCTTCAAAAAGTGCTGAATCATAGATGCCGTCCGCTGCTTCAATAAAGGACAGCTCCTGATCCACCGCGTTCTTCACTTCATCCGGAATCGAAATTGCTGCTTCATCCCCCATCAGGGAAACTCCAACTGCAAAGAATCCCACATTTAAAGCGGCTGCCTGTTCCCATTCACTTCCCTTTAATTCCTCATACTGCGTCAGGCAGGTTTGATACATGGAATGGCTCATTTCCTTTACCATGGAAGCAAGATAATCTCTTTCTGTTGTCCGCTGCAGCAGCGCAAAATACAGATGATAGGTATGCATCATCGAATCCACGGTCACAAAGCTCGGCACCTGACTATAGCGGTTACCTTCATACACATCAAAGAACTCGCTATAACCACTATCCATCACAATAAAGTTATTGGCTGCAAGCTTCCCGGAAATATCCTCATCCGTATCATAAGCATAGAACTGTCCAAGATTCTCAATGTTGGATAAATCAGGAGCTGTCTGATAAGCTGCTACCGATGGGGTATAGTCCCGTAACGGCTCCTGCGTACTAAGATCATTTAAATAAATTCTCTGCTGTCCTGCCGCCTGATCCTGCAGCTTTACGGTTCCGTCACTGCCTGTTCCATCAGTTTTTCCCTGCGTTACATCTTCCTGTGAAGACGGATCTTCCTGCTCCGAATCCTTATTCTGATCATAATATTCCTTTCCGGTTTCAACTGTCTGCTTTGCCAACTGTCCGAACGCCGAACATCCTCCTAAGGTACTGATTACCAGCACTCCCGATAAGACAAGCGCCAGCAGCTGTCTGTTCTTCATTGCCATATGCATCCTCCCTTTCTTACTCCTTATATGATTCGTTTACCTGCAAATTGCCCTTTACTAATGAAAAGTTCCTAGTAGAAAAACCGCCAGATTTGATTTGCAAATTTAGCGGTTATTTCGATCACTTCTTTATTATTTTAACATTATTGACAGCAATCCGTCAAACAGAGATTATTTCGGGAGTTTGACACTTCTTTTATCACTTTATAACTATTCTGAGCAGTTACCTTTTTTTCAAAAAATGCTCGCGATTGGGATAAATCTCACGGAAGGCTTCGAGAGCAGCCTTTCTTAGCGGTTCAAATTCCTTTTCCATCCGGAGAATATGCGGTGCATCAAATAAAAGCCGGCTCAATTGCTCTGCGATCTTTCCGGCAACACTTTCCTCAGACAGCTGTCCCATTCCGAAAAGAACGGAGGTAAAGCCACGTCCCCCGGTGCTGACCTCAATATAGGTTCTGCAGGTATTTTTAAGCTCCTGATAGATAAGCTCCTGCTCCATTTCCGTTTTCTGTTCAAATTGAAATAATTTTAAACCATGGACGGCCTCCATCGCAAGCTTTTTCTTTCTGCCGCCCCAATCCATGCCTCCACTTTCCGCAATATATTTCAGATTCATCAGGTAACCGACGTACGCATCCTTCCGCGGCTTTCCTTTACCATATCGGGCCTCCCAGAGCTGTTTACGCAGCCTGGCCTCTTCCCTTTCCGTTTCCCCTTCGTTTTCCGAAAGCAGCTGCTGCCTCTTCACCGGATCTGTCTGTGTATAAAAGCGTTCCAGCCAATTCTCCATATCTGTCTGTCCTTTCCGTGAAGGAACGGCCTCCCTCCGGCAGTTCCCCTCACCATTACTGCATTGCTTATTTACCGGTTCAGAAATTCTTCCACATTGGCAGCCGTAACCTTTTGATACGGCAGGAATATATATCGTTCATTTTCAAAGTCATAGCCCTCAGGCTCCTTCCCCTGAAACAAATCCATCGCCAGACGGGAAATCTGTTCGGCCTGTCCTGCCCTGTCATTATAAACTGTCCCCTGAATCAAATCGTTCTGGATTGCATCCAGGGCACTGTCCAATCCGTCTATCCCAAAAATGACCGGACGATTCTCCTTCGGATATCCGGATGCTTCATACGCAGCAACCGCCCCCATTGCCATCTCATCATTATTGGAAAGCACCAGTTCAATCTCATCCCCGTAGTGATGAATAAGCTGGGTCATCTTGTTTTCTGCCTGTCCCCGGTTCCAATTGGCAAACTGATAGCTGAGCTTCTCCAGCGTGATCCCCTGTTCCTGAAGGGTTTTTACCACACTGTCCGTACGGATGATTGCATCCTGATGCCCGGTTTCACCCTCGAGAAGAACATATTGGATCTTTCCGTCTGCATTCCGGTCCACCGAATGATCGGTTCGTATCACCTGTGCTGCAATTTCTCCCTGCATCGTACCGGACTGTCTGGCATCTCCACCGACATAATACAGCTTGTCCCATTGCATCAGATCCTCCCGTACCGGCTCACGGTTAAAGAATATAACCGGTATATTTTCGTTTTTTGCCATCTTGATGATGTTGGAAGGCTCCGTCCGGTCAACCAGATCGACCACAAGGATATCACAGCCTGCATCAAGTATTTCCTCTACCACCTCGTCCTGAAGCTTCTGGTCATTCTTACCATCCCTTACCGTCATGATGATTTTCAGGGAATCGGTCTCATAATCCTCCAGATCCTCCTTCAGACAATCTGTAAGCGCATTAATAAAGGGATCATCCTGTGTATAAAGTACTACTCCGACCCGGAGAACACTTCTTTGCGCTTCCTTGTTGCTGCCACATCCTGTCAGACATAACAGCACACAGCAGACCAGCACGTATATGCTCCATCTAACCTTCATTGTAACCATCCTTTCCACACCATGTATTCTGCCGTATATTCTTCCATTTATATGATGCCGGGGTCAAAAGTCCCCGACTTTGATACCTACGGATTGCTTCGTGCTACGCACTACCACAATCCTACCCAATATTCGCATATCGTGGGATCATCACATCGTTTACTTATGTGGTTAATCATACGTATGAAGAAACTGCTGCACCTCTTCCCTGAAAATATCCTCCTTATGCAGCAGACGATAAGCTGTCTCACGGTTTTTCATGGTATACAGCTGATTCTTCAGTGCCCCGGAAATCTCCAGGACACTTTGATACCCCATATCATATCCGTCTGCGGCAACCAGTCCTTCCACCACAGCCTCGTCCAGATAGTATACACACTTGATACTGTTTCCGATTCCATAAATTCCCGGATGGTTTCCATTCTCCTGTGCATACATCCCGGCAATCTGTTCCAGTGCACTTGTTTCAAGTACAATCAGGTAATCAACCGCCTTCTCCTTTCTGAGCTTCTCCGTAATTGCCATGTCATAGGTCGTATGGATATGAAACCGGATTTCGCAGCCGGTATCCGAAAGAGCGTCCAATACCCCCTTCGCACGCTCCCTGCTGCATTCTGTTTCTGCAAGTCCTCCTACAATTCCAATCCTTTTCCCTTGGATATTCTCCCGGCTTTTCAGATCTTCTCCCAGTGTATATCCCATACCATAATTATCCGGCATCACGGCCGGAAGCTCCGGATGTTGCGTCCTTTTCCCGTTCTCCGGTTCCTTAGGGACACCATTGGCAACCAGTAAAACCGGCTTCTGTGAACGGATCTCCCGAAGCATCGCTCCGGTATCCTCCCCCGGTGCTGCCTGGACAATAAATGCATCCACCTGATTATCCAGCTGCTCGCAAATCAGACTTTTCTCTTCCTGTGCATCTTCGATTTCGTCGGTATTGCAGATAATCAGATGAATATTTCTGATCCCTGCTGCCTGCTTAAGACCGTTAATAAAAGAATCCCATTTTTCATCACCGGATTTTTCAACAATAACAGCTACCCGCTTCTGCGGTTTTTCACCGGAAAAAATCAGATGCATACACAACAGAAGCAGTATAAAGAGGCAGATTTCCGACAGTAGAAACGTTATTTTGGTTCTTTTCATGGCTCAACCTCATTTCTGGGCGGTTTTCCCGGTGCCTCCAATATCTCACAGTTTTCTTTGGTATACGGTATGGCCGGCAGGTGAATGGTAACGGTAGTACCTTCATCCGGTTCACTATCTACTTTGAGTCCGTATCTTACTCCAAACATCAGCTGTATACGGGTATGCACATTAATAAGCCCTACTCCCGAGCCATGCTTTGGCACCTTCTGATTATCTGTCAGAATATTTTCCACATCCTCACGCCTCATTCCCATTCCATTATCGGAAACCACCAGATAAATCTCCTCCTCCTTCTTAAAGCCTCTTACGAGGATTCTGGGATGGTCATCCTCATCCATATCTCCTACTCCATAATAAATGGCATTTTCCAGAATCGGCTGCAGAATAAGCTTTACGGTACAGAACGGATAAATCTCCTCTGAAACATCATATTCGGTTACAAACCGTTCCTTATAACGGTATTTTTGTATATTCATGTAATTCCGGCAATGCTGCAGTTCATCCTCAATCCGGATAATGGTCTTCCCTCTTGACAGACTGATCCGGAAAAGCCGTGCCAGCTCTGAAATCATGAAAACCGCATCCTGATTCCGGTTTCCCTCAATCATCCAGGTAATGGACTCCAGTGTGTTATAAAGGAAGTGGGGATTAATCTGGCTTTGCAAAGCTGCCAGTTCACTCTTTCTGCGCTCATTCTGCTGTTCCACAATTTCCTTCATCAGCCGCTCAATCTCTTCATATGATTTCTGGACAGAATTCCCCAGATGCCTGATTTCATATGAGCCCCCGATATAAATATCCGGTTTTTCCCCCGCCTCATATGCCGTTACGGAAGCATCCAGCTTCAGAATCGGACTGGAAATCTTTTTGGACACAATACGGTTTACTGCAAGCAGCATCATAATCAGCATGATCACAATGATCATCATGTAAATCCGGAACTTCTCCAGACTGTCTGTCCGGATATCCGGCAAAACGACACCCACCAGCTTCCATCCGGTATATGAAATGGTGTTGACAATCATGGTCTGCCTCTCTCCATGAGGACTGCGCAGATTCCTGTATATGCCGTCCTCACTGCTGCTTGCCAGTACTGAATTTTCCTGAAACAGACCATTACTGATTTCGTTGGCATATGGATGATAAATCAGCTTTCCCTCCCTGTCACACAGGTAATAATATCGTCCTCTGGTTCTGTCATTAATCCGGTCCATCATTTCTTCTATAAAGGAATATTTCATATCCACCAGCAAAATACCGTTTTCCGGACTGTCTCCGTCAATCACATCCACTGCACGGCTTAAGGAAATTACCCAGTGATACCGCTTTGCATCATCCTGAAATAAATCCTGCATATGAGGTGTGGAAAAATGCATATTTTCGATTTTCGCTTTTGCGTTCTCAAACCAGGACTGCCTGCTGACTTCAACACCTTCCTTTTGGAGTGTGACAGGCTCTGCCACAAGCAGCTCTCCCTCCATGTCATAAAGTGCGATACTCTGTATTTTATCCTTATTGGAATCATAAAGGAGACTGAGCTCCTGATTGAACTCCGGACTGGATATATCCAGCGCTTGTATAATGTTATAATTGGCAGTATCAGAAATCTGTCTCATACTCTTCAGATACTGTTCCATGGAATTCACAATGGTTTCCATCATATTCTGTGCATCCCGGACATCATTCTGGCGCATAGCTGTTTCATACCGGTTATAAAGCAATAATCCCATGGAGATTGAGGTAATCACAGTCATCAGGGAAAGCACCGTCATAATGACCGACTGAATATCCGAAGCTCTTCTTTTTTTCTTCATCATACTTATTTTCCTATATGTTCAGTGCGGTATTTGGAGGGTGACATTCCATATTTACGCTTAAAAACATAGCTGAAATAATTAGCATCCTCATATCCGACATGCTCTGCAATTTCATAGCTCTTTTCATTGGTTTCCAGAATCAGCCGGACTGCCTGCTGCATCCTGTAATCTGTCAGATACGTGATAAATGAAATACCGGCTTCCTTCTTAAAAATAGATGAAAAATAGGAATTCGACACACCAAGACCCGAACACACCGTATCCAGGGACAGACCGGCATCCGAGTAACGATCACGGACAATATTTTTGGCTTCTGAAATCAGATAACGGAGCGAGGAGTTTCTGGCATTTTTCAGTTCATCACTGATCGATAATGCCACACTGATCAGCCAGGCCGATAATGCATTCTTATCCATCTTCGGAATCTCCTCATAGGCATTCCGGACTTCTCCGGTATGATCTTCAAATTTTATATAGTTATTTCCACAGAAGCGGTACAAATGCCCGACAATTTCCATAACCGTAAAATTATGCTGCATAATTGTTTTTGCATTATCCTTAAGCTCATTTACAAGAGAAAGCACTGCATGCTCAATGTCTTCACGCACACCGATATGAATCGCCTTAAACACTCCATTCATGTCTATATCCTCCGGCTGCATGGAAAGCTCCTGGCCCTTCGGTGCAATATCTGCAATGTTGATTGAACGTCCGGCTCCATATATCACACGATAGGAAAGCGCTTCCCTTGCCCCCTCGTAGGAATAACGCAGAGAGGCCAAGTCCTCACACGACTTGCCGAGTCCTACGGTTACAACTGCACCGAAAAAGCGGTCTGCCCACTTGCAGAAGCGGTCACATTCATCCGTCAGTCTCGTAATTTCGCTCTCTCCCTCAAGATTCACCAGCATAACGATGTTTCCAAGATAAGTAAAATATCTGCAATCCCACTTTTCCTTAAACCGTTCCTTCGCTTCCCTCTGCACTGATACGGAAAGAAGAAGAGGTGTCATATTATCCGGTACATGATTTTCCGAGATATGCAGAACGGCACAGCAAAAATATGGCCCGGCAGGGAAATCCGGTAATCACCCAGAAATTTACAGATTTCACCTTCTGTAATCCGTCCCTCGATCAGTGAATAGAAAAAGTTCGTCTGCAATACCGGAAGGGAATCGGTATAGTACTGCTCCAGCTTCCTGACATTTAATTTTTCTTCCCGTTCCTTATCAAGGACATCCTTTAAGCGCTTCAGACAGTCCGATAGCTCGTTGGCATTCACCGGCTTCAGAATGTATTCCTCGATTTCAAGGTGAACCGCTTCCCTGGCATATTCAAACTCGTCAAATCCGGTAAGAATTAAAATCCGCATATCCGGATTATCCTGCTTCAGATTACGTGCCAGCTCCAAACCGTCCATATAGGGCATTTTAATATCCGTAATCACAACATCCGGCTGCATTTTCTCTGATATCTCCAGTGCCTTTACCCCGTTCCTTGCCTTTCCGATTACTTCAAACCCCATCTCATTCCAGCTGATCCTGTGTTCAATTGTGTCCATAACCTCTTCTTCGTCATCTACAAGAAGCACCTTGTATGTCAGCATCTGTACCCCTCCATATTGTTGCAAAATGGCACGAATTCACTGAATCATAAATTCATGCCATCTTTCTTTACTGCTATTCTTTATTTCCACAGTCATCTCGCAAATCCGCACTTCGTGCTCTCCATC
>FR902861.1 GCA_000438155.1 Firmicutes bacterium CAG:95 | reverse complement strand
GAAGGTACTGCTACCATGGACTGGATGGAACAGGAGCAGGAAAGAGGTATCACAATTACATCTGCAGCTACCACATGTCACTGGACTCTCGAAAAAGAAACCAAGCCCATGCCCGGTGCATTAGAGCATCGTATCAACATCATTGATACTCCGGGACACGTTGACTTCACCGTAGAAGTTGAGCGTTCCTTACGTGTACTTGATGGTGCAGTCGGTGTGTTCTGTGCAAAGGGGGGTGTTGAGCCTCAGTCAGAAAACGTATGGCGTCAGGCTGACACCTACAATGTACCTCGTATGGCTTTCATCAACAAGATGGACATCCTTGGTGCAAACTTCTATGGTGCAGTAGACCAGATCAGAACTCGTCTTGGCAAGAACGCAATTGTTCTTCAGTTACCGATCGGAAAGGAAGACGAATTCAAGGGAATCATTGATCTGTTTGAAATGAAGGCTTACATCTATAATGATGATAAGGGTGATAACATCACTGTTACAGATGATCTCGGAGATATGAAGGATGATGCGGAAACGTATCGTGCTGAACTGATTGAGAAGATCTGTGAATTAGATGATGATTTAATGATGATGTATCTGGAAGGGGAAGAACCTTCTGTAGAAGAAATGAAGAAAGTTTTAAGAAAGGCAACCTGCGAATGTACCGCTGTTCCGGTATGCTGTGGTTCTGCATATCGTAACAAGGGTGTTCAGAAGCTTCTGGATGCTGTTGTTGAGTACATGCCGGCTCCTACCGATATCCCTCCGATTAAGGGTACCGACCTGGAAGGCAATGAGGTTGTAAGACATTCTTCTGATGACGAACCGTTTGCAGCTCTTGCATTCAAGATCATGGCAGACCCGTTCGTAGGAAAGCTTGCATTCTTCCGTGTATATTCCGGT
>FR902860.1 GCA_000438155.1 Firmicutes bacterium CAG:95 | reverse complement strand
TGCTGAAACGCACATCTTGCTAATATTCTCCTTTTGATCGGTAGTCAGATTTCCAAATGTCTCTCCATTCCCAATTTGATCAAGCATTGTAATTGCAGTATTGATCCCATTCACCGCCGTAATTGCCTGTTCAATCGCCTGCACTCCGGCCCTGGCCTGCTCGATACCGCTGTCCAGTCCCTTCACTGTCGCTTCTGCAGTCTGAATTTCAAGCTGTAAATGTGTCTTTGCCGCCTCGGCATCCGCCTTTGCGGTAAGAAGCTTTGTTTCTGCCTCGGCAAGCTGTTTCGTGGTCGCATCCTTTTTACTGTTTAATTCAGTTTTTCCGCTTTCCAGCTGGCTCTTTTTATCTGCCAGCTCGTTCCGTCCGTCAGCAAGCTCTTTTTTTGAATTTTCAAGCTCTGCTTTGGAATCATTCAACTCCTGCTGCTTTTGGGCAAGCTCTGCTTCGGAATCGGCAAGATCCCTCTTCGCATTTTCCAGTTCTGCCTGTCCGTCATAAATATCCTGCTTGTTTTCCTGCAATTCTGCCAGGTTTTCATCAATTTCTTTATCAATAGAGCCAAACACCTGCTCATTGACTGCATCAATCTTTTCCTGACGGATAATAACATTCACGCTCTCTTCCAAAAGTCCCATACCACTTACAGAAGCCACGCCCTCGATACTCTCCAGTTCCGGCACAATGGTATCATTTGTCAGATCCGTAATTTCTGCTGCAGACATGTCCTTTCCACCGACTGCCGCAATCATAACCGGCAGCATATCAGGATTTATTTTCATAATAATCGGATTCCCGACAGAATCGTCCCAGTAACTCCTGATCTGATCCAGATTTTCACGAATTTCAAGCGAAACGGCATTCATATCTGCCGACTGGGCAAACTGCAGAATTACCATGGAATAATTTTCATTTGAAACAGAACTGATTTCTTCAATATTACTTACGGTAGCCATGGAAGATTCTACCGGCTTCGTTACGACCATTTCTACGGTTTCCGGACTTGCCCCCGGATAAGTTGTCATGACCAGTACATAAGGAAAGCTGATATTCGGCAGCAGATCCGAGGTCATTTTGGTAAATGACACAATACCCAAAACAATTACAAGCACTACTGCCACCAGAACGGTATACGGTTTCCTGACACTGAATTTTCCAAACATTCTCTCTCCGCCTTTCTCCATGCCCTCAGCAATAAGTGCTTCGGATTGTACTGAATGATTACCTGCTTTCCTATAAAACTGTTACGCAAAATGGGATATATATTTTGAAACTACAGATATTTCCAATTATGTCACAATAAAAAGAGTATATTGCGTCCAAAAATCTTCGTCAATACACCCCTCTTAAAGTTTATAAAAATTTAATTATTTCCCTTCAATTCCCTGCGGATTTTGGCTTTCACGCGCTGCAGGGCATTGTCTGTTGATTTATCATCCCTGCCCAGAACCTTCGCAATCTGCCCATAAGACATTCCGGTAAGATACAGATCGAGCACCTGCTTTTCAAAAGGACTTAATTCCCTCTCAATCATCTGCTCAATGCGTTCCACATTTTCACGGTCAATCAGCAGCTCCTCCGGGTTCTTCTCTAATGGGGAAATCAGACTGTTAATCAGCTTTACCTCCTCTGAGGACTCTCCTTCCTCCTGCCGGGAATAGTCTGCATAAATGGAAATATAGGAATTAAGCGGTGCATTCTTCAGCCGCCCTGCTGCCTGAATCGCTGTATACATCTGTCTGGACACACACAGATCCGCAAAGGTAAAAAAGCTGGCATCCCTTCCCGTATCATAATCACGGATAGCCTTAAAAAGCCCGATCATTCCTTCCTGTATCAGATCTTCCCGGTCCGCACCCAGAATGTACATCGACTGTGCCTTGCTGCGCACCAGATTCTTATACTTTTCCATAATGTAATCCGTAATGGCATGGTCTCCATCCCGAAGCTGCACGATCAATTCTTCATCGCTGTATTTTGCATACTCATTAACCATAGGAGCCCACCTCCATCGTCATATCCTTTTGGATCTGCGCGTCTGCTGCTTCCTCATTCGTTTTCTTAGCTTCCATATCAATAGGATCCCTGTCCTGTGCGGTATCTCTTTCCCGGAATTTCAGAATATCTGTTGGAATCCTGGACTTAAAATTTTCTGCAGCCTCCAACTCTGTTATATCCCTGGAATCTGTCATATCTTCTGAATCATCTATATTTTCTGCAGCTTCTATGTTTTCCGAATCTACTATATCTTGGGAATCTGCTATATCTTCCAGATTTTCATCCTTCCCTATGTTATCCGGCACTTCCTTATATCCGGTATTTTCTGCACTTTCAGACGTTTCGACACTTTCCATATTCTGAGCTGAATCTGATTCGCTCTCTATGTTCTGATCGAAGATGGCTTCGCTTTTCATGTTCTGACCGGCATCTGATTCACTTTCCATCCCCTGCTCTGAAGCTGCTTCCATTTCCATCCCTTCTGCTTCCCGGAACTCTTCACCATCTTCCACATCCTGTGAGTCCTGCAGCCGGATCAGATCGGCTGCAATGTGCTCTGCCAGAATCCGGTAGCCGTCTGGATTGCAATGTACGCCATCCGGCATATAATTCGAAATCACTGCGGCATCGTGGCTGTCCAGTAAATTCGAATCATACAGGTCAATCACATCAAATTCATATTCCCTGGCAAGAGCTATCATACTGTCCACAATGACACGCTGAGACATCAGCTCCGGACGATCCTTACGCAGAATATCATGCAGGACATTGGGAAGCGGTGTGACGAAAACAACCTCCGCATCGGGATAATTCTCCTTTAAGCCCCGCATCAGTTCATTCAGATCCCCGATCAGGGTACGGGGAGAACGCTCTTCAAAATTTCCCACATTTTCCCGTTGCAGACAGAACCCGTCATTCGTTCCTCCCATAACCAGAATAAGGTCTGTATCCTCCGGAATGTCCATGTAACGATCCACAAAGGCATCCTGCCAGTATCTTCCGATCGAGGATCCTCCGATTCCAAGATTTACCACTTCCTCTGCTCCCAGAATTTCTGCCAGCTTCGTCGGGTAGGAATACTGCTGATAGTCCTCCATGCTTTCAAGGTTTGCCGCCTGTGTGATACTGTCACCCAGACAGGCAATCTTTTTGTCTGAAAAGTCCAGGGTACTTTGACCAATCACCACCTGGTCTGCTTCATTCCACTCAACTGTTTCCATATAAGAACTTTGTTCCAGTCTGCGTTCCCGCAGCGTCGGGCGTACCAGAATATTACCGGATACCGTAGTTAAAGAAATGCCTCCCCCGGAAACACGATTCCCGGAAACCTGGTTTTCCGAAACGGTATTGCCTGAAACGGTATTGTCAAAAACGCTGTTCCCGGAAACAGCATTACCGAAGACGCCGTTTTCTGAAATAGCATTATCAGAGACGCCTCCCCCGGAAACTGCATTGCCGGAAATCATATGATCAGAAAAGTCACGGTCTGAACTGTCATTACCGGATGCAAAGGCATGAGCATTTTCAGACACATCTGTAAGCTGATCCTCTGCGGTGAGCATATCTCCCGAGACAGATTCCCCATCTGAAACACTCCCCTCAGACCCATTCCCTGAAGGTGATGCAGTCAGAAACTCCTGCAGCACATCCTCATCCTCATCTTCCAGATCATCCACTGCATATTCATGGAGAAAGGTCTCTACCGCCGCTTCGTCCTGCGAAAGCTCTTCAAGCTGTGTCCGCAGCTGCTCTGCCTGTGCATGACTTTCTGCATACAGCTCTTCACATTCCTTTTCGTATTTTATTCTCTCCAAATAGTTTAATCCTTTATCTGCACCCACTGCAATCAGCAAAATTGCCACCATTGCAATCATGGTTGCCAGGACTCTTCCGGCTGTCTTCATAATACCTTCCTAATCTGCTTTACAGCATCCTGTTCATTACAAATCTAATCACTCATCTGCAGCCGGCGCAGGTTCTTTGCCGGACAATCTCATAAGCCAGAACCCCGGCCGCAACGGAAGCATTCAGGGAATCAATATCGCCATGCATAGGGATAGAAGCTGTCATATCACACTTTTCCTTCACAAGACGGCCTACTCCGGATCCTTCATTTCCAATTACCAGTCCGATCGGTCCTGTCAGGTTTAAGTCATACATCGTTTCTCCACCCATATCCGCACACACAAACCATAAGCCCTGCTGCTTCAGTTCTTCTATGGTCTGTGCCATATTGGTCACACGCGCCACCTTCGTATAGTTTAATGCTCCTGCAGAGGTTCTCGCTACCGTTGCAGTAAGTCCTACTGCACGATTCTTCGGAATAATCACTCCATGTGCCCCGGCAAGATTCGCTGTACGGATAATTGCTCCCAGGTTATGCGGATCCTCAATATTATCAAGCAGGAACAAAAACGGAGGTTCATTCTTTTCTTTAGCAAGTGCAAGCATGTCCTCTACCTCTGAATATTCATAGGCCGCAATCGTTGCTATAACGCCCTGATGCCGCCCTGTTTCTGAAATCTGATCCAGCCGTTCCTTTGATACATATTTTATAACCACATCATGCTTTCTCGCTTCCCGCTTAATCGTCATAATCGGTCCGTCCTGACAGCCATCCAGAATATAAAGCCGGTCAACGGACTGTCCGGAACGAAATGCTTCAATCACCACATTTCTTCCCTCTATAATGGATTCATTTTTTTCTTTTCTGAATTCTTCCATGCTTTAATCCTTTCTCCGTTTCTTTGTGGAACACAATCCAATCATGCATAGCGTTGCTATGTATGTTTCTTTTCCAGTGTACAGTATTTCTATGTATTTATATATCTTTCTATGTTTTTCCAGTTCCTTCCAAATTGCTATCCCTGCTCTGTCTGCTTAATTCATTTTCTGTGTTTCCAGGATATCCATGCCCTTTTGGATCAGCAAAAGCACCCTCTCCTCCTGTCCGGTAAGATACAGGTATCCCATCAGTGCTTCCAATGCCGTTGCCTTTTTATACTCTGCCATAGTTGCATGCTTAGCTTTCGTGTACGGCTTCGCATTGCGCCCACGTTTCAGGATTACCTGTTCTTCCTCTGTAAGCTCTGGTAACAAAGCGTCCAAAAGGAGCGCCTGTGCGGTCGCATTTACATAGCGGATCGTATAATGGTGAAGCTTATTGGCAGGTGCATTTCCACGCATCACAACCACCGTCCGGATCACCAGATCATATATAGAATCTCCGATATAAGCAAGCGTAAGAGGTGAATATGTCCGAATATCCACCTCTTTACCCTCAAATGCTTCTCTTATCCTTTGTATAAAGGTTAAGCCATTTTCCATTTTACGCCCTCACGTGTATCTTCCAGAACGATGCCCTTTTGTAACAGTTCTTCACGAATGGCATCTGCCTTTGCGAAGTCCTTTGCCTTCTTTGCTTCCTTACGCTCTGCAATCTTTGCCTCGATGTAGCTTACCAGCTCTGCATCCACATCATCTGCTTTCTCTTCTGCCTTTTCACCATCAAAAAGTCCTAAGGAAAGAACCTCATCGAAGCTTGCTGCCAGCTTACGCTTCGTTACATCATTGCAGTCTGCCTTTAAGAGATCATATAGTACGGTAATTGCCATTGAGGTATTTAAGTCATTGCAAAGTGCATCTTCGAATTTACGGCGGTATTCTGCATAAACCGCTTCATCCACTTCTCCTTCTTTGGAAAGTCCGGCAATCTTCTTAAGAAGCTTTTCATAAGCCGACTTTACATTGTCCATGACTTCATAGGAAAACTCCAGCGGCTTCCGGTAATGGGACTGTAAGCAGAACATCCGGTAAACCAGCGGATTATAGCCCTTGCTTTCGAGTAAGGAGACCGTCAGGAAGTCACCCTTTGACTTGCTCATCTTACCGGTCTTGTCATTTAGGTGATGTACATGGAACCAGTAATTACACCATTTATGTCCAAGGTAGGACTCACTCTGTGCAATTTCATTTGTATGATGCGGGAAAATGTTGTCCACACCGCCGCAATGGATGTCCATATATTCTCCAAGATGCTTCATACTGATGCAGGAGCATTCAATATGCCATCCCGGATATCCAACGCCCCATGGGCTGTCCCATTTAAGTGCCTGATCCTCAAACTTGGATTTGGTAAACCACAGAACGAAGTCGTTCTTGTTCTTCTTATTTTCATCCTCGGTCACATCATCGCGCACGCCAACTAAAAGCTCGTTCTCACTCTGGGTATTAAATACATAATATTCCTTAAGCTTCGAGGTATCAAAATACACATTTCCTCCGGCCACATAGGCATAGCCCTTCTCTAAAAGAACCTCGATCATATGAATAAACTCACTAATGCAGTTCGTTGCAGGCTCCACCACATCCGGGCGCTTGATATTAAGCTTTTTGCAGTCTTCAAAAAAAGCATCGGTATAGAACTTTGCAATTTCCATAACCGTCTTGTGCTCACGCTTTGCCCCACTTAACATCTTATCTTCACCGGTATCGGCATCGGAAGAAAGATGACCGACATCCGTGATATTCATCACACGCTTTACATCATATCCAAGATAACGCAGGGTCTTTTCCAGTACATCCTCCATGATATAGCTGCGCAGATTTCCGATATGTGCAAAATGATACACCGTCGGGCCACAGGTATACATTGCAATTTTACCGTCCACATTCGGGATCACGGTTTCTACTTTTTTCGTTAATGTGTTGTAAAAGGAAAATCTATTCTCCATCTTTCCTCTCCTCCTTTAATTGTCTGATTTCTATTTCCATCTGCTGCATCCGCTTACGCAGCATGGACAGCTCTTCCTTTACCGGATCCGGCAAATGGACCTGATCCAGTTCTTCCTGGGGGAGTTTCTGGTTGTTCCGCTTCACCACATGTCCCGGTACACCGACTACAGTAGAATTCGGCGGAACCTCTTCCAAAACGACCGAGCCTGCCCCGATCTTGGAATTATCCCCGATCGTAAAGGATCCAAGGATTTTGGCACCGGCGCTGATCATGACATTATTTCCAATCGTCGGATGTCTCTTTCCCTGCTCCTTACCGGTTCCTCCGAGGGTTACCCCCTGATATAAGGTCACGTTATCACCAATGATCGCTGTTTCTCCGATAATGACACCGTTTCCGTGATCGATGAAAAGCCCTTTGCCAATCTGTGCTCCCGGATGAATCTCAATTCCGGTCTTACGCACAGCACGCTGGGAAATCCATCTTGCCCAGAAATAGTGCCCTTTCTGATAAAGCCTGTGTGCCAGCCGGTAATGCAGCATCACCTTAAAGCTTGGATACAACAGTACCTCCATACTGGAGTGAATGGCCGGATCCCTCTCTCTTATGATTCGGATTTCTTCTTTAATTTTGCTGATGATTCCCATAACTGCTCCATTTCCTATAAAAATAAGAAACGGAATATTCCATCTACAGAGACGAAATATTCCGCGGTTCCACTCTACTTAAAGACAATAATGTCTTTCCCTTACAGTCGATAACGTGACCAGACGTGCCCGGATATCAGAAGCTGCTTCTTCGTTCTCCCTGCAGACTCCGGAGTGCACTTCCCGTTCCCCGAAAGTAAAAGCTGCTTACAGCCGATGGCAGCTTCTCTCTGTTACCTCTTGATTACGGTACTCTTCTCCATCATAGTCGTTTTCTGTTTATTTGCCTGTAGCTGCTTTATACCCACAGCTACCTTAACTACTATATAGAATATGCAACTTTTGAGGTTTTGTCAACTGTCAGACCTTCAAGTTAATCAATAAATTGTAACCATTCAGCCATGCAGAAATGATTGTGCAAGA
>FR902859.1 GCA_000438155.1 Firmicutes bacterium CAG:95 | reverse complement strand
TAACACGGGTTCGATTCCCGTCGGAGTCATTTTTATAGATTATCCTGCATAAGCTTTAGTAATCTGTAATTTTTAAATTTATATGGTATGGCGTGATAGCCAAGTGGTAAGGCCCCGGTCTGCAACACCGTCATCGCCGGTTCAAATCCGGCTCACGCCTCTAAGAAAAGCTTGAAACATTGAGACATCAGTGATTCAAGCTTTTTATTATATAGAAATTTATGGCAATTGAGAAGGAATAAACGGGGATAAACATGTGAGGAAGATGGGAGACATTGCAGAGATGAAACTTAAAAATTTTAAAATGACAGTAATGGGAACAGCACTATGTATGAGTATGTTATTCCTTTCGGCTTGTGGAACGCTGGTGGGAGATCCACAGGATCAGAACATAGCAGAAGACATCACAAAAGAAGATGAGGAAGAAGCGAATGATGAGACACTTTCAGAGGAAGAGGATATTACCTATCCTGTTTATGAAGTGGAAAGCATCGATAATCTTCAATTAGATAATAAAGAATTCCACATTGAAAATTATTATATTAAAAATCAATCTAACAATCTGAATCGTTATTATATTGATTCACATAATGTTCTGTGGGGATATGGAAGAAATGATTATGGACAGCTCGGAAATGGAGAGCAGAATAGTTTGGGTGATTATGTAATGACACCGCAGAAGATTGCTGAAAATGTGGTGCATGTGGATGCCAATCAGTATTTTACAATTTATTTGACCGAAAAGGGAGAATTGTATGGTATGGGTGCTAATCTGAATGGAATAATGGGGATGGAGATAACAGAGGATTATATTACAAATCCGGCTGCTGTCGCGGCTTCCACTCCGGTATGCCTGCTGCAGGATGTCTGGTATGCCCGTGTAACGATGAGAGGAATCGCAGCACTTAAAAAAGATGGATCGGTATGGTGGTGGGGAGAAATAATAACTACCTCTGCTAAAAATATTGAAAAGGCAGTGGGACTACAGTATTCAAAACCGGTGAAAATGTTGGATCATGTCATATATGTAACCTGTGGACAGTTCTGTATGGCTGCAATCAAAGAGGACGGGACCTTATGGACATGGGGAAATAATACATTTGGCAGTTGTGGATATGATAGTGGAGATCAGGACTTTATTGAGGAACCGGTTATGGTATTGGAAGATGTCAAGATGGTCTGGATGGATGAGATAAGGTTTGATACGATAGAGAAAACGGTATGTGATGGGTATATAAGTCCTTATAGGTGTCAGTATCCTTATGTTACATTTGTGGAAAAGAAAGATGGAAGCGTATATGCATGTGGATATGAAGTAGAAGGGGAGGGAAGCAAAAGCTGGACGTATCTGCTTTATGGTGACATTCTCCGAACAGATGAAGATCCAGACTTTCCACCTGTTACAGTAACTTACTCCGATGTGTTTCAAAGAATATCAATTAAAGAAAAGGATCGTCAGCCGCAACTCAAATTTAAAGATCTAAAATATGGAACGTCGGCAGAGGAAGTAATGAAACTGCTTGATGATGAAGGGATTGAATACAGGCTGATAGAAGGAGTATCAGAGGAGAGATATCAGTATGAAATTATAACGGAGAAGTGTAATTTTATATTCGGGTTTGGTCAGGTACAAGATGATCTTAGGTATATTGAGTATAGTAGTTATGGAATCAGGAATGGTAAAGTTGACATTGGAATGACGCGGGAAGAAGTGGAGAAAATCTGGGGTAAGCCTTATTTTGAAGAATCCTTTCCGGATGAGGATCATATGTACATTGCGTACTATGAGGATGACTATGGTTATAGAGTGGTGTATATTTATGGAATAGCCTGTTATATTGACGAAGAACAATATACTCTGTTGGAACAAATTAAAGAAACCCAAATTGATGAACAGACATATGATATTTCTTTGAAAGATTGGGGAGACGTTACTTTTGTGTCCTGTAAACCACAATATATCTGGGAGGATGCCACGTTCTATTTAATGAAAGATGAGCAGATTTTATATAAATTTCCACACCGCTTTCCTTATAATGGTTTATATAAATATATAGGGATTTATGACAATGTTGGAGCGGTTGCGTTTCGGGATATAAATAATGATCATAAGAAAGATATTATTATTATATCCTATTATCTTATGGGAGCAGGTCCGGATGGAATGACTCCGCGTCCTGGTGTTACCATTTATATTGCATCCGATAATTCATTTTATATTCCAGAGGAACTGGATGCAGATATTGAAGAGAACGTTATGAATGAGAATCGCACAATTGAATATATATGTCAGTATGCACGAAAATACTTTGTGGGATAATGACTTGTAAAAATATACGCCTCGGTAACTCATATTAATTGGCTGTGAATATTTACCGAGGCGTATTGGTCAATATTTATTAGTGGGAGAAATTATAAGGCATTGGCGTAATCAGCAGTATTTTTTTCTAATTTAGGTTTATATGCCTCACCATTTCCATTATATATTTTAGCCATTTCAAAGAAATCGCACTGTTGGCAGGCAGATAGCGGGGAACCATTATCATATGCGGCAATAAATCTACCAAAAGCCGCTGCCTGGGTGTATTCGTCAATACAAAAACTATCAAACATGTCTTTGGCAGAAGAATATCCGGCAAAGGAATAATTAAATCCCATGATTTGCGGCAGACCCAGGGGAGGATGTTACCTTCAATATCTGCCATTAAAACATCATAATCTACGCAGAAATAGATTGTTGCAGAAGGGGGAAATCCAAATTTCTGAGCAGCTTCTTTGGCAGCCAATCCATCGGCAAGCCCCTGTTGTGCAGTAAAGTAGGAAACTTTGTTTCCAATAGTTTGAAAGATTGGAAAGACATTTAATCCGACAGCAATTAGGATTTCCATTTCATCTAATGACAAAGCCTTGTCTAAGCCATTGCTTGACGCATTTGTTAAGTATCTTCCGACATCAGTGTAATTTTTCTGTTTTATTGCAATGGCATCTTCGAGCGTTAACTTGGTAGAGGTATCTAAAGCAGTAGCATTTCGATAGGTGTCATATATGTCCTCGGTACTTTGGAAAGAATAACTATCCGTATTCATAATGCCTTGAAGAACATAAGGATATACTACCTTATCAGCAGTAATACCGGCAGCGGTCTGAAACTCTGAAATTGCATTTGCTGTCAACGGACCGAAAACACCGGTAAAACCACCAGGAGAAATACCCTTACACCATAAGGAACCCTGTAATATATAGATAATATTTCGAGGAACTTCAGAACTGGGAAGAAGACCGGCACGTAATGTAGGACATTTACGGAGCGTATCTTTGCCAAATATACCATCTGGGTTTTCTACCCCGATTTCTATCTGAAGTGCATAGATTAATGCGTGAAAAGTTGAATTGCCCGTTATGCCATCTTCATCCACCTTTGGAAAATTGGCTACATTGCCATAGGTATCGTTTAACCATTTCTGTGTTTGTAAAACTCTTGAATCCATATAAGTTACCACCTTTCAATATTTTGTAAGCTTACATTAGGTATAAAGATTTCAGCAGATTAAATGTAAACTGAAAAAGTGTAAATATATGAATAATTACCTAGTTATTGTTTGAAATGTAGAATCTTAGATGATATGATGATGCTATGGATGTGCATTAAATAAATATGTAAAACTTGAGATATGATAAACACATGTGAAGGAAGGAGAAAGAGTATGAATGCGATGGAACAGCTGCGTGAGATGATTAATAACAGTAATAATATTGTATTTTTCGGTGGAGCAGGAGTGTCTACGGAGAGTGGAATCCCGGACTTCCGGAGTGTGGATGGATTGTATCATCAGAAGTATGATTACCCGCCGGAAACCATTTTAAGTCATACCTTTTACCGGCAGAAGCCGGAAGAGTTCTTCCGTTTTTATAAGGATAAGATGCTTTGTCTCACGGCCGAGCCCAATGCGGCACACAGGAAGCTGGCAGAGTGGGAGCAGCAGGGCAAGCTGAAGGCAGTCATTACCCAGAATATTGACGGACTTCATCAGAAAGCTGGTTCGAAGAAGGTATTAGAGCTTCATGGAAGTGTGCTTCGGAATTATTGTGAAACATGCGGAAAATTCTTTGATGCAGAGTATATGCTGCATGCAGATGGAATTCCGAAATGTGATGCATGTGGTGGCAGAGTGAAGCCGGATGTAGTTCTTTATGAAGAGGGACTTAATCAGAATACACTGCAGGAAGCTGTTCATTATATTAAGGAAGCGGACGTACTGATTGTGGGAGGAACCTCCCTTGTCGTATATCCGGCGGCAGGTCTTATTGATTATTATCAGGGCAATAAGTTAATTCTGATTAATAAGACGGCAACCGCACGCGATGGAATTGCAGACCTGGTGGTTCAGGGAGCGATCGGGGAGATCTTTTCACAGCTGTAAGGATAGGGGAAAAGGAAAATGAGTATCTTTTTGGCAGTAATTGGGTGGATCTGTGTGATCTATTTTCTGTGTATTGCATTGTTTGTCAGACATGGAACGTTTTTTTTCTTTGTCTGGCTGTTTCTTGGAGTTGTTGCACTGGGATTATCCTTTTGTATGAAGAGAGGAATCTGGCAGGAACATGTGCCGTTACTTGTGCGCAAAAGCTTCTGGTGCGTGGCAACGATTGGAGTGCTTTTCTTTCTGATTGTGGAAGGATTTATCCTGAGCGGATTTGGAATGTCAGGCTCAGATCAGGCGAAGTATCTGGTGGTTCTCGGTGCGCAGATGAAGCCTGAAGGCCCATCTAAGGTTTTGCAGTACCGGCTGGATGCTGCACTTGCTTATTTAACAGATCATCCGGAATGCCAGGTGGTTGTATCCGGTGGACAGGGTGCGGATGAGCATATCAGCGAGGCACAGGGAATGTACGATTACCTTGTTGCACATGGACTGGAGACAGACCGAATCCTTCTGGAGGATCAGTCGGTAAATACGGTACAGAATTTGGCTTTTTCTGCAAAATATTTTGATAAGGAAAAGGATGAGGTCCTGATTGTAAGTAATAACTTTCATGTATTCCGGGCAGTCGGAATTGCCAGACGTCAGGGCTATCAGAAGGTATCCGGACTTGCGGCACGTGGATACTGGTTTCTGTTACCCAATAATATGCTGCGGGAATTTGTCGGTGTGTGCAAGGATCTGATTCTCGGTATATGAGAAACTACTAAAAGCATATTGGATTCATTTCTGCACAGCTGAGCTGTTACCTATTATGAGAGAAAAGGAAGAAAATTGTGGATATTCAGGTCAATGACATTGTGAAATTAAAGAAAGCGCATCCCTGTGGCAGCTATGAGTGGCAGGTGCTGCGGACCGGAGCGGATTTCCGGCTGAAATGCGTCGGATGCGGACATCAGATTATGATCCCACGCAGACAGCTGGAGAAGAATGTGAAGGGGATCCGGAACAGGGAGTAGGTGTCTTAAGGGTACTGCATAAAAGAATGTAAGTCCCTTCATAAGCCGTCCTTAGTGAGCAGGCTCCCACGGTCATCCTGGACAATTATTTCCGCATGGCTGAACTGCTACTGAAAATGGCAGAATGATAGAAAAGTTAATTTGATACTTGAAATTAGTGTGAATTCATGGTATCATATAAATCCGTGGTATGTAAAAAGACATACAAATCCTTGCTCCTGTTTCAGGACAGGGGCCAGAGACCAAAAGGAGGTAACTAGCATGAACAAGTATGAATTAGCCGTTGTTGTTAGTGCGAAAATCGAAGACGAGGAAAGAGCAGCAGTAGTTGACAAGTGCAAGGCCCTGATCGAAAGATTCGGTGGAACCATCACAAACGTTGACGACTGGGGCAAGAAGAGACTGGCTTATGAAGTTCAGAAGATGAAAGAAGCTTACTATTACTTCATTCAGTTTGACGCTGAGCCTACTGCGCCGATCGAAATCGAAAACCGTGTTCGCATTATGGACAATGTTATCAGATTTTTATGCGTAAGACAGGACGAGGCATAAGATAACCGCTATGCCGGAAAGTAGAGGCAGGTATGAATAAAGTAATCCTTATGGGACGTTTGACGAGAGATCCTGAAGTTCGCTATTCTCAGGGCGAGAATGCAACAGCAGTCGCCAGATATACATTAGCCGTAGACCGTAGATATAACCGTAATAATGACGAGCAGAGCGCAGATTTCATTAACTGTGTTGCTTTTGGACGTAATGGCGAGTTCGCTGAGAAGTATCTTCGTAAGGGAACCAAGATTGCAGCTACCGGTCGTATTCAGACAGGAAGCTATACGAATAAAGACGGTGTACGTGTATACACGACAGAGGTTGTTATTGAAGAACAGGAATTTGCTGAAAGCAAAAACAGCTCTTCCGCAGGTAATGGGGGCTTTACAGGCGGAAATAATGCACCTGCTATGCAGGATGCAGGTGATGGCTTCATGAATATTCCGGATGGAATTGATGAGGAATTACCGTTTAACTAAGTTTTTTACTATGAATAGGAGGGTAACCACTATGGCATTTAATAAAGCAGAGAAGTCTGATTTTCCTAGAAAAAAAGGCGGTATGCGTAGAAGAAAAAAGGTTTGTGTATTCTGTGGTAAGGACAATGTAATTGATTACAAGGATACCGCCAAGTTAAAGAGATATGTATCTGAGAGAGGAAAGATCCTTCCCAGACGTATCACCGGCAACTGTGCAAAACATCAGAGAGCTCTTACTGTAGCAATCAAGAGAGCACGTCACGTAGCACTGATGCCTTACGTTCAGGACTAATTTCAGTTTGAGTTTAAAGGGATGAAAGCCTTTACTTACTGTACATGCAGTAGGTAGAGGCTTTTTCATGTAGAGCACTTAGCGAAGACGAGCCGAAGGCGAAGTCTGAGCTTAGTGCGAACGGTACCCGGACACTTAATGAGAACGAGCGGGAGCGAAGGTCGAATTTAGTGAAACGGGTGCATGTAGAGCATTTAGCGAAGAGACCTAAAGAAGACGAGCCGAAGACGAAGTAGTGAAAAAAAGCAGGAATCACATATACTGATCATTTTTTTATTTTTTCAGTCATATGAAAATGAGAAATAAATGCATTGATTCATATGAAAAGATGTAATATAATACAATAGAAAGCACCAATAATATATTCATAAAGGACTGTATACACATGAAACGTAAAATTACATCTAAACTATATGAGTGGAAAAATATTCAGAATGGCAGAATGCCATTGCTTATTTATGGTGCACGTCAGGTTGGAAAAACATTTGAGATGCGGGAGTTCGGGGCACTTTATTATAAGAATACCGTTTATGTAAATTTTGAAACAGATGAAAGAATCGGAAAATATTTTGAAACAGATATTCATGCAGATCATGTCATTTCTGTTTTGGAGAAATATTATCAGGTAAAAATTGTTCCGGAAAACACACTCATTATTTTTGATGAGATACAGATGTGTGAGCGGGCGTTAACTTCCTTGAAATATTTTTCAGAAGAAGCACCGGAATATCATATCATGGCTGCAGGAAGCCTGCTTGGAGTGGCCGTGAACCGGGAGAAATATTCCTTTCCGGTAGGAAAAATCCAAATGCTGACCATGTATCCCATGGATTTGGAAGAGGTATTGTGGGCAAAGGGAAAACAGATGCTTGCGGATACGATCCGGGAACATTATGAAAACAATCAGCCATTGGATGAACTCCTGCATGAGGAGGCATTGCAGGAGTTTTATCATTATTGTATTGTGGGCGGAATGCCGGCAGCGGTAAAGGCCGATCTTGCAAAAGACAGCCCGATTGATCAGGCCGAAATCCGACAGATGCTGTTAAATTCTTACATTGCAGATATGGCAAAATATGCTAATCAGGCAGATACGGTACGTATTTTTGAAGCATATGATTCGCTTCCCTCCCAGTTGGCAAAGGATGCAAAAAAGTTCCAGTATAAGCTGATAAAATCCGGAGCGCGGGCATCTCAATACGGAGATGCGATTGACTGGATGATCCGGGCTGGAATTGTGAATAAGTGTATGAAGTGTACTCAGGGATTTTATCCGGCTGCCGCATATCAGGATGTGAGTGCATTTAAACTGTATTACAGTGATATGGGTATTATGTCTGCCAGAATAGGGATGACGTTGGAGGCATTGAACAATAGTGAGACAGAACATTTCCGGGGAATTATGGCAGAAAACTATGTTTCTGTTGCATTAAAGACGAATGGTTATGATTTATATTATTGGGAATCGGATAATACGGCAGAGGTTGATTTTCTGATACAAAAAAACAGCCATGTGATCCCGGTTGAGTGTAAAGCAGGAAATCATGTAAAAGCAAAAAGTATGATGGTTTATATGGAAAAATATGAACCATCCTATGCCATCAGGATTTCAACAAGAAATTTTGGAATGGTGAAGGGAATAAAATCAGTGCCGTTGTATAGTGTATTTTGCATTTAAAGCTTTATGTTTTCAGGTTGTGGATGGAGAAATATTTTTCTGTCCGATGCGCTGCTAAAAATCCCTGGTGAAAATAGTGTAAAAATAGTGAAAAATAATGAAAAATAAGCATAGTTCAGAAATAAAGAAAGCAGAGTGAATAAATAAATGAACGAGAAACAGGATTTTACAACGGGAAGTATTCCGAAGAAGATGATCGGATTCATGCTGCCGGTACTGGGAGCATTGATTTTGCAGGCAATGTATGGTGCGGTCGATCTGATGATCGTCGGAAGATTTGGAACGACGGAGGGAATATCGGGAGTTACAACCGGAAGCAGCATTATGAATCTGGTAACTTTTACGGTAAGCTCTCTGACAACAGGTGTTACTGTAATTATGGGACAATACCTGGGAGAGAAACGCCCCGAGAGACTGGGAGGACTGGTAGGAGGAGCAACGTGCTTCTTTTTTATTATTTCGCTGGTTCTGACGGCTGTATTGCTGATTTTTGCAAGGCCGATCGCAATACTGATGCAGGCACCGGAATCGGCTCTTGACCTTACGGTGACCTATATCCGGATTTGTGGAGCCGGCTATGTATTTATTGTATTTTATAATTTTATCAGCAGTATTTTCCGTGGACTCGGTGATTCGAGGATGCCTCTTTTATTTGTAGCCATTGCCTGTGTGGTCAATATTATCGGAGACCTCGTGTTGGTCGCAGGATTCCATATGAATGTCGCAGGAGCGGCCATTGCAACCGTACTGGCACAGGCAGTCAGTGTGGTACTTTCCATTGTCATTATTTTCCGGAAGAATTTAGGATTTACATTGCAGAAAGCGGATTTCCGGCTTTCGGGTGAAGTGACGCACTTTCTTGTAGTGGGTGCACCATTGGCACTGCAGGAGTTCCTTACGAACCTCACCTTCCTTGCATTATGTGCCTTCATCAACCGGCTGGGACTGGATGCGTCCTCCGGATATGGGGTGGCACAGAAGATTCAGTCCTTCGTCATGCTGATTCCTTCTTCCATTATGCAGTCCATGGCTGCAATTGTTTCACAGAATGTCGGAGCGGGCAAAGAAAAAAGAGCCGATCAGGCAATGCATTGTGGAATTTTGTTTGGTGCGGCAGTCGGCGTTGTGATTGCCTATACGGCATTCTTCCATGGCGATGCACTGGCAGGGCTTTTTACTGAGGATGCAGCTGTTGTGAAGAGAGCGTTTGAATTCTTAAGAGGATTTGCACCGGAAGCTATTGTCACAAGCATTCTGTTCAGCTACATGGGATATTTCAATGGACATGCGAAATCCTTATTTGTTATGATTCAGGGACTTGCACAGTCATTCCTCATAAGACTTCCGATGTCGTATCTGATGAGCATTCGTCCCAATGCTTCTTTGTTTGGCGTTGGACTGGCAGCACCGTCGGCAACTGTATTTGGAATTATTCTGTGCACAATTTATTATGTGCATATGAAAAAGCAAATGAAAGAAAAGCCTGCTTGAATAAAACCCTCCGATTTCCACATACTACCCATACAGTATTTTTATGGAAATCAGGAGGTTTTTTAATATGAGAGCAACGGGAATTGTGAGGAGGATTGACGATCTTGGCAGGATTGTCATTCCGAAGGAATTAAGAAGAACGCTTCGCATCCGCGAAAGTGATCCGATAGAAATTTTTTCAGGAAGAGAGGGTGAAATCATTCTGAAAAAGTACTCTCCGATGGGCGAGATCAGTGTGTTTGCCAGGCAGTATGCGGAAAGTCTGGCACAGGTGTCGGGAAGAGCGGCATTGATTACGGACCGAGACCAGTTCATTGCAGTTGCAGGCGGATTCCGGACGTTTTTAGGAAAATCAATCAGCAAGGAGCTGGAGGTCAAACTGGAAAACAGGGAGACGCTGATGGCAATGGCAGATGATAAGAAGTTTATTTCGGTAGTGAAGGATAACACCGATGACTATGCGGAGGAGGCAATCTGTCCGATTATCTGTGAGGGAGACGTGATCGGAGGAGTGATTCTGCTCAACACGGCGGATAAGGAGAAAATGGGAGAAGTCGAACTGAAGCTGATCCAGTCGGCAGCCGGATTCCTGGGACGCCAGATGGAGCAGTAACGTAAAATCAGTTACTGGAACGAGGTACGAGTGAGCAGCAATACTGATTTTACAGGAAATTTACAAAAACCTCTCGACAGATTTTACATTTGTTTTGTATGCTAGTAATAGCGGAGTATTTCCGGCCATTTGTAAAATCTGGAAGCGAGGTATGTAAAATGGACTTGTTTGATGTACTAACGTTAATTGGTGGATTGTGCCTGTTCCTTTTTGGCATGAATGTCATGGGGGAGGCACTGGAAAGCAGAGCGGGAAATAAGCTTCGCACCTTGCTTTCAAAAATGACGACCGGAAAATTCGCCGGATTCCTTACAGGACTTGGAGTGACAGCAATTATCCAGAGCTCTTCGGCAACAACGGTTATGGTAGTCGGGTTTGTAAATTCCGGGCTGATGAATTTAAGACAGGCGATTCATGTCATCATGGGAGCCAACATCGGAACGACGGTAACGGGATGGTTGTTGTCGCTTGGTGGAATCAGTGGTGATAATTTCTGGGTGCGTCTCATGAAGCCATCCTCCTTTGTTCCGGTACTCGCATTGGTGGGAATTATTCTATATATGTTTACAGGGTCTTCAAAGAAGAAGGATACCGGAGCAATTTTTCTGGGATTTGCTACATTGATGTTCGGAATGGAAGCCATGTCCGGGGCAGTATCCGGACTTTCAGAGGTGCCGGCCTTCCGTGAGCTGTTTATCATGTTCACGAATCCGATTCTGGGACTTCTGGCAGGAACAGTACTTACCTGTATCATTCAGTCGAGCTCTGCCTCTGTCGGGATTTTGCAGGCATTAAGTATGACCGGACAGATTACCTTTGGAGCAGCTATACCGATCGTTATGGGTGATGCGATCGGAACCTGTATTACTGCAATGCTTTCAAGTATCGGAACGAAGCGGGATGCGAAGCGGGCAGCAGTAGCACACCTGACCTTAAATATGGGGGGCGCACTGGTATGGCTTATCATATACTGTGTGATCAGATCCGTCTTTGCACCGCCGATTCTGACAGCGGTGGCAACACCACTGGGAATTGCAATTGTGAACACATTATTTAAGGTGCTTAACATTATATTATTTATGCCGCTGACTGGCCTGTTGGAGAAGGTGGTTTGCATTCTTGTACCGGGAACAGCCAAAGCAGAAAAGGATACTGAACTGGATGAACGTCTTCTTGCTACACCGACACTTGCCCTGCAGCAGTGTCATACCATTGCGGTTGACATGGCGAGGGATGCGGTAACTTCTTTAAAGGAAGCGTTACAAAGCTTTGACCATTACACACCGCAGCTGGAGGAAAGCATCCGGAACAAGGAAGACCTTACCGATCATTATGAAGATATTCTGGGCTCTTATCTTATCAAACTGAGCTCGCAGAAGATCAGCAGTGAAGATGGAGAAGAGGTTACTATGCTGATGAAAATAATCGGTGATTTCGAGCGGATTTCGGATCATGCGGTGAATGTTCTGGAAGCTTCCACAGAAATGCGTGAGAAGGAGCTGAGCTTCTCTGACAGTGCCAAGGGAGATTTCAAGGTGATTTCAGCTGCTGTGGAAGAGATTCTGGATCTGTCCTATGAGGCTTTTGCAGATAATAATATTAACAGTGCAGTCAATGTGGAGCCCTTAGAGCAGGTTATTGATGCATTGAAGGAGGAGATGCGTACCCGTCACATTTTGCGTATGCAGCAGGGAAATTGCAATGTGATCGCAGGCTTCGTATGGTCCGATCTTCTGACCTGCCTTGAAAGAACATCCGATCACTGCTCCAATATTGCAGGCTGTGTGATCGACGTTGCCCATCATGAGCTTCATCTGCATGAAACCTTGCAGGCAATTCACGAGGACAGCAAAGAGTTTCAGAATAAATTTGAGATGTATAGCGAGAAATATGCTGTACATGAATTATAATCATTAAAAAGAGCGTTCAAATAGAAAATCACATACATCATAACCTGGGTCCACATATTATAAATTACAAGTTTTATAATATGTGGGCTTTATTTTTTCGAACTAATGTGAGAAAATAAAAATCTATAGGGCTTTTATGGAGGATTATTATGAGAAAATTTTGGAAAAAGGGATTTACTCTGCTACTTGGTACATTACTTGCTGTTTCCCTTATAGGATGCGGCAGCAGCGCAGATGGAACAGAGAGCACGGCAGGCGGAAGCGGTACTGCCAACATTGTGAATATCGGGGTTACCGGTTCCCTGGTGAGCTTCAATCCGTTTGTTATGGATATGTCGGAGATGAATCATTACAGCAGCGGTCTGATGTTTCTGCCTCTTGTGGAGCTGGATCAGAATCTGAACTTTGTACCGATGCTGGCAGATTCCATTACGACAGAGGATAACCTGACCTTTACGGTGCATATTGATGATGCGGCCACTTGGTCTGACGGAACACCGGTTACGGCTGCGGATGTGGAATATACCGTGCGGCGTCTGTGCAGCCCGGTGGTTGCCAATCCGTATATGATGTATTACGTGTTTGAAGGCGTCGATGACGAAACCGGATTTGTGGAAGAAAATGCAGACAGTGTTGCAGGAATCAGGATTGTGGATGACAAGACCATCACTTTTACGGTAAAGTCTCCAATGTCACTGATCAGCTTTGAAAACGGATATGCCAGATATATGCATATTCTGCCGAAGCATGTCATCGAGAAATTCAGTGAGGCAGAGCTTACAACGAATGAGTGGTTTTCCCACCCTGATGTGGTAAGCGGACCTTATATGGTAACGGACTTTGATCCGGAGCATTATGTTTCCTATACAGCGAACACCAAATATTTTAAGGGCGCGCCCAAAATTGAAAAGCTGAACTTTAAGATTGTAGAGGGAAGTCAGATTCTCGCAGGCCTGAAATCCGGCGAAATCGATGTGACGCATCCTACGATGAGTAATATTCCGGAAACGGATTATGAGAGTGTTGAAGCACTTCCCAATGTAACGGTTACCTATGCGAAACCGGTAACCCATCAGTCTGTATTTATCCAGACAGCAAATGTGACAGATAAAAGAGTCCGTGAGGCACTGCTTTGTGGTATTGACCGGGAGAAAATCCTGAATGACTTAATGAAGGGACATGGTGAAATTGTTGATGGCTTTGTATCTTCTGTGAGCCCTTATTATGACAGTAGTATCGTTCCGACCAAGTATGATCCGGACAGAGCAAAGTCACTTTTGCAGGAAGCAGGCTGGGATGGAAGTCAGATATTGCGGTTTTATATTAATTCCAGTGATACAACATTTGCCAACGCGGCAGCAATTATGGTTGCACAGTGGGCGGAAATCGGTATTCAGGTGGAGATTAAGACCGTTGATTTTGCAACGCTGATGAGCACTGCCGGGTCTGCCGATTATGATCTGCTTGCTGTTCAGTACACCTATCCGCCTGCGGATTACAGCCTGGATCTGGTTTATCTTCTGGCTGGAGAGGGAAGCTGGACCGGATATTATGATGAAGAGGTGGCAGCAGCCCTTGATGGAGTAACAACCGCCTCAGATACCGGCGAGCTGACCGGCTACTACCGGATTATTGATGAAAAGATGCAGGAGGACGTACCTTACTTTTCTGCCTATGTAATCGGGGCACAGAGTGCCACCGCCAATCGTCTTACCGGTGTGGAACAGGGTGTGTATGGCTTCTTTAACAATATACAGAACTGGGAAATTGTGCAGTAATCCCATAAGGTCATAAAGCCGCTGAGGCATTTTGCATTACCGGGATGGATTTTTCATCGCAGCTGCGAGGATACGGAACAGCGATAATATAAATACGGATTTGGAGCAGAGAATGTCACACTTACTTACAATTTCGGATCTGACAATTGCATTTACCGGAGACACCGGTACCCATGAGGTAACAGACCATCTTTCTCTTACACTGGATGAAGGAGAGATTGTCTGTCTGGTTGGTGAGTCCGGATGTGGAAAAAGTGTGACATCAATGTCACTTTTGGGCCTGCTGGGACCGGGAGGAAGTGTGAAGGAGGGGAGTATCTGCTACGAGGATCGTGATCTCCTTACTCTTTCAGAAAAGGAACTGGATCAGATCCGCGGGAAAGAAATCAGTATGATTTTTCAGGATCCGATGAGCTCTTTAAATCCTGTCTTTACGATCGGATATCAGATCATGGAGGGGCTGAGGATTCATCTGGGATTAAAGAAGAGGGAAGCGTGGGTGCGTGCCGTAGAGCTTCTTGACAGGGTTGGAATGAAGGAGCCGGAGATGGTAATGAAGAGCTATCCGCATACGCTGTCCGGTGGAATGCGGCAGAGAGCCATTATCGCAATGGCACTTGCCTGTAATCCGAAGCTTCTGATCGCGGATGAGCCGACAACGGCACTGGATGTATCGGTGCAGGCACAGATCATGGAGCTTCTGAAGAGATTACAGAAGGAATCCCGGATGGCAGTGCTTCTGATTACTCATGATATGGGCGTGGTGTCCCATATGGCAGACCGGGTTCTTGTGATGTATGCGGGACAGATCGTGGAGGAAGCAGAAGCAGAGGAGTTGTTCCGTCATCCATCCCATCCTTATACCCGGGCACTTCTTTCTGCCATTCCAACAACCGGGGACAGTGAGGATCGGAAATTGTCCTCTATTCCCGGTATGGTTCCGGAAAATTATGATACCATTTCAGGATGCCGGTTCGCAGACCGGTGCCCATATACACGGCGGGAGTGTCATCAGAGGATCGGATTGCGGGAAATTTCCAAGGGGCATACCGTGAGGTGTATTTTACAGTTATAGGCGTATTACAAAGAACAGTTCAGCAGACCACATAACAACCTGCTTTAAACGGTCATGCTGGACTTAAAAGATAAAGATAAGAGGAAGAACAGTGTCCAGGCAGCAAAATCCGTTGATTCAAGTGAAGGATCTGAAGAAATATTACCCGGTGAAAACCGGGATTATTCCGCATGTCACGGATTATGTGAAAGCAGTAGACGGTGTGAGCTTTTCCATCTATGAAGGTGAAATCCTGGGTCTTGTCGGGGAGTCCGGCTGTGGAAAGACCACGATCGGAAAGCTGCTGACGGGTCTGGAAAAGCCGACGGAAGGGGCGATTTTGTATCGTGGAATGGATATTCTGGACTGGACAGCGAAGGAGCAGAAAAAATACCGCACGAAAATCCAGATGATTTTTCAGGATCCGTATTCTTCTTTAAATCCGAGGAAGCATATCTATGAAATACTGGCGGCACCCATGCTTTATCATGGCATTTCCGATAAGCAGACTGTCGAAAAGGATGTGAAGGAGCTGCTTGAAATGGTGGGAATGCCGCAGTCTGCACTTGGTAGATATCCACATGAGTTTTCCGGAGGGCAGCGGCAGCGCATCGGCATTGCCAGGGCACTTTCCCTGAAACCGGAATTTATCGTATGCGATGAGCCGGTGAGTGCACTGGATGTATCGGTGCAGGCACAGATCCTGAATCTGCTTAAGAGTCTGCAAAATGAGCTGCAGCTTACCTTGTTGTTTATTGGACATGGGCTCGGTGCGGTGCATTATGTGAGTGACCGGATTGCAGTGATGCAGAATGGACGGATTGTAGAGCTTGGGGATGCCAGAGAGGTCTTTCATCATCCGCAGCAGGAGCATACGAAGATGCTGCTGAATTCCATTCTGGAACCGAAGGCTTATTCCGAAGACAGGGACAGCTAAGGGAGTTAGATAAAAGGAACATACGCTGATGGGTAAATATATTTTAAAACGAATCTTAATAGCAATTCCGGTGCTGATCGGAATTACCTTGATTGATTATGCGATTATGTGTCTTGCCGGAAGTCCGCTTGAGATGTTAAAGGGTCCCAGGATCTCTGATGCGGCTTTGCAGGCAAAGGAGATTGCGGCAGGCCTTGATAAGCCGCTTATCGTACAGTATTTCGTGTGGCTTTGGCAGCTCCTGCAGGGGAACCTGGGCTACTCGATGAAATCTTATGAGCCGGTCAGTGCCATGATCGGAAGCCACATAGGTCCGACACTGCTTTTAATGGGAGCATCTCTTGCTTTAAGTCTTCTGATTGCAGTTCCTGCCGGAATTTACAGTGCGGTAAAGCAGTATTCGAAGGGCGATTATGCCGTGGTAACAGCGTCCTTTATCGGAAGCAGCATACCGAGCTTTTTTCTGGCATTGATTCTGATTTATATTTTTACCGTAAAGCTGGGAATTCTGCCATCCGGCGGGATGAATACCCTTGGAATGGACGGCAGTGTGGCGGATACGATACGGCATATGGTTCTGCCTGTCACTGTGCTTGCAGTTTCTTTAGCCGGAAGCAACATCCGTTATATCCGAAGCTCTTTTCTGGAGATTTTACAGCAGGATTATCTGCGGACGGCCAGGGCAAAAGGAATCGGCTATAAGCGGGTGATCTGGAAGCATGCCATGCGGAATGCACTGCTTCCTATTGTAACGGTAATCGGAATGCAGATTCCGATGCTGTTTGGTGGTGCCGTAATTATAGAGCAGGTGTTTTCCTGGCCGGGACTTGGACTGATGACTATGACGGCAATTATGGGAAGGGATTATCCCGTGATTATGGGAGTATGCCTGCTGTCCGCGGTTGTGGTACTTGTTTCCAACCTGATTACGGATATTTTGTATGCGCTGGTCGATCCCACGATTCAGCTGAATTAATGCTTAAAGCTTTGGAAAATTGTTTTCCTATACTTATGAAAGAATGAGGACAGACAACAGATCCGTATGCCGGGAAGGATATGGATCAGAGAGGACGGTCTATGAAGAAAAATTTATCAAATGAAACCTATCTGCAGACCGTCTGGAGGCGGTTCAGGCATCATCATCTGGCGGTGGTATCCATTGTGGTTGTGGCAGTAATCAGTCTTGCGGCTGTTCTGGCTCCGATCCTTGCACCCTACGATCCACAGGCAATTGCCGGTCCCTTTGGAGCGGCTCCGTCGAAGGAATTCATCCTGGGAACCGATGCTATTGGCAGGGATGTGTTAAGCCGGCTTTTGTATGCGACACGGATTTCCCTCCTGGTCGGGGTGATGGCAACCCTGCTGTCAACTGTCATTGGCGTTGTGCTTGGTCTGATTGCGGGATATTTTGGCGGCGTGGCAGATATGGTGATTATGCGTTTTACGGATGTGGTGATGTCCTTTCCTTATATTCTGCTGGTGCTTGTTGCGGCAGCGATTTTTGAACCGGGACTGTGGAATATTATTCTGATTCTCGGATTTGTGGACTGGCCGGGGATTGCACGGCTGGTACGCGGAAATGTGCTGTCCTTACGGGAAACAAACTTTATTAAGAGCAATCTGGTGGCAGGAATGCCGCTGTCCCATATTCTGTTTTCGGAAATCCTGCCAAATACCGTTGCACCGATCCTTGTATATAGTACAACCGTGCTGGCAGTGTCTATGCTGGATGAGGCAGCACTGAGTTTTCTTGGAATGGGCGTACAGCCTCCGAAAGCAAGTCTTGGCAATATGCTGAACGGTGCACAGTCTCTTACCGTGCTCACACAGCAGCCATGGCTGTGGATTCCGCCCGGTCTTGTTATTATTGTGCTGGTCGTTGCGATTAACTTTATTGGAGATGCCCTGAGGGATGCGGTCGATCCGAATTCAAAGAGCAGACAGATTTAAACTAAATTTCAAAGAATATTTGATGAGAGCACTCAAAAATGATCCACTGGATCATTTTCTCATATGCATGGCAGCAAAAAAGGATCCAACAGGATCCTTTTATATAATTTATAACATATATGTGATAATAAAAAAACAAAATAAAGAACATAAATTTATTTCATACTTCATAATACAGTCTATCATATGGAAAAAGAAAAGTCTAGTTATTTCATGGAAAATCAGATATTCTTATTTTACCGGATAAAGTAAAAGCTTTTGAAAAAATATAACTGGATTTGTGCACAGCCATGGGAAGGATACTGGATGGAAAAGGCAGAAGCGGGAAAGATTCAAAGAAAAAGCAATAAGGCAGTGAAGGAAGAACCGGATAAAAAGAGCTCTGCGGAGTGGCAGCGGGAAGAGAAATATTTAAACCAGACGCTGGATATCGTGAAGCGTAATGTGGAAAATTATGAGAGCGAAATCCGTGAGATGAGTGACCAGATTGAGGAAATGCTGCAGCACTATCACGACAATGATGTAGAAGTCTACACGCAGATGAGCAATACGGTAACGATGCGGGATCATATGCAGTCTGCCTTGAAGCGTAATCAAAGGGCGACAAAGAAGCCCTATTTTGGACGGATTGATTTTCTGGATGAGACGCTTCAAAAGGAGGAAACCCTGTATATCGGACGCGGAGGAATTGCGAAGGATACAACGCATCAGGTGGTTGTGGACTGGCGTGCACCGGTAGCAAATGCGTACTATGAAAACGGATTGGGGGAATGCAGCTATCATGCACCGGATGGCAGGGAGCTTCCAATCCGTCTTGATTTGAAAAGGACTTATGAGATTGACAACGGAAGGCTGCTCGATTACTTTGACACGGAAGTGATTGCCAATGATGAGCTTCTGACAAAGTATCTTGCAAAAAATAAGCAGGCAGTTCTTGGCGAAATTATCGCAACAATCCAGAAGGAACAGAACGACATCATTCGTAAAACGCCGTATCACAACATCATTGTACAGGGAGTTGCCGGATCCGGGAAGACAACCGTAGCCATGCACCGGATTTCCTTTATTCTTTATAATTATGCGGAACGCTTCCGGCCGGAGGATTTCTATATTGTGGGAAGCAACCGGATTTTGCTGGAATACATTACCGGTGTTCTGCCGGATCTGGATGTGTATGGCATCCGGCAGATGACGATGGAACAGCTTTTTGTGCGGCTCCTGTATGAGGACTGGGATGAACAGAGCTGCTCCATTCTTGAAAATACAGCGGCTGCACAGGGCAGCATGGACAGAGGTACCTTTGGGTGGTTTCAGGCTCTGACGGAGTTTGGTGCAAGGATCGAGGCAGAGAGGATCTGCATGGACAGTGTCGTTCTTGACCGCAGGCAGTTCGTGGAGGGCTTAAAGGGCGGCGTGGCCGGTGTGTTTGATGAACGGGAAGGTGAGCCGCAGCCTTCGGATCTGGTGGAGCTTCTTAGTGGAAAGGCGATCCGGGATTATGTCGAACAGACGAATGCTTCCGTGCAGACGAAGATCAATATGCTGAACGAGCGGCTGATTATTAAGATCAAGGATGAGTTTTTGAAAAACGGCCTGCGTTATTCGGAAAAGGAACGGAAAGCGATTTTGAAGGAGTACCGCGGCTATTTTGGAAAAAAGATCTTTGATATTTCTATTTTCGAGCTTTATCAGCGATTCCTTCTGGAACAGAAGGAGAAGGGATATGAGGTTTCTGTTCCGGAACAGGCATACGATGTGTATGATCTGGCAGCGCTTGCTTATCTGTATAAGCGCATGAAGGAAACGGAGGTCATCAGCGAGGCGCATCATGTCGTGATTGATGAGGCACAGGACTATGGAATGATGGCGTATGCGGTTTTGAAATATTGCATGAAGGACTGTACCTATACGGTCATGGGCGATGTGTCGCAGAATATCCATTTCGGTTTTGGTCTGGCAGACTGGGAGGAGCTGCGGAAGCTGCTATGCAGCCAGGATGGGGACAGCTTTGGAATCCTGAAAAAGAGCTACCGTAACACGGTGGAGATTTCCGAGTTTGCAACGAAGATCCTGCATCATGGGAGCTTTGAACCCTACCCGGTTGAACCGATTATCCGGCATGGAAAAGAAGTGGAGGTTATGCAGCTTCCGACCAAGAGAGAGCTGTATGAAGAGACCGCCCGGAGATGCCGGGCATGGCAGAAGCAGGGGCTTAATACGATTGCGATTGTCTGTCGCACACCGGAAAAGGCAGAGCTTGTTGCAAGACAGCTTGGCAGGCTTATTCCGGTCTGTGAGAGCGATCCGGACAAGGCGGTTTTTTCAGATGGGATCATGGTTCTTCCGGTTGTGTATACCAAGGGACTGGAGTTTGATGCCGTGCTGATTTTTGATCCGGACAAGGAAGAGTATCCGGTGGATGATGGTCATGCGAAGCTTCTATATGTGGCAGCAACGAGAGCTCTCCATGAGCTGTGCGTGCTGTATCGCGAGGAGCTGACAGGACTTATTGCAGAACCTCTTCCGGAGGAGAAACAGAAGGAGACTGACCGGAAGGTGCAGCATCTGTTGGAGGAAGAAGGAACGAAGCAGAGCCGGGAGGCGCAGAGTTCAGGACAGAAAGTCTCATATAATCAAAATGGATTGATTACAGATAGAAAAGAAGAGCAAGCCAGACAAAACACTTCGGAAATATCTGCAGAGTCAAAATATGATAACACGATAGAAAATAATAATATAATAGAAGATAATAAAGGTTCCTTGCAGTTAAATAAAAAATATGGGAATGAAACAGGAAAGAATGAACCTGGACCCAAAATAAAGCAAGAAATAGGGAAAGTAACAAGACAAGGAATAGGACGAGGAACAGGACAAAAAACAGAAACGAATCTTTTAGAGAATGAGCAGGAAAAGGAAATGCGGCAGGAAACAGCCCAGCCTCGTCCCAAGCTCCAGGTACGTCCGCGGGTGACAGCCACCTTAAAGAAACCACAGGTTGTGACACCTCCGTCACAAAGTATGCTGCTTACCGGTGTACAGCCCATTGTAATCAAGTCAAAAGAACAGAAAGCGTTTGAAGCCATGCAGCGTGAACAGGAGGCAATCAAAGCACAGGCAGCAGAAAAGCTCCGTAAGGAGAAGCTTCGTAAAAAAAAGATGCCGGGAGTTCCCCTGTTTGGAGACATGCCGGAGAATGACAGGCTGCGTCCGGCAGGGCATTCGAAGATTGATCTTACCATCCGCTGGGTGCATGAGCGTCCGGACGGCCTGTATCTGCAAAGCCGGTATGGTATGCTGCGGATCTGCCCCGTTTCGAAAGCAGCCGTCCGTGTAAGCTTTCGCAGAGAGGACACCTTTGATGCGCAGAAGCCGATATATGATAAAAATGGTTTGCAGTATGGTATGGCTGGTACTCGCACCGGCATGACAGGGACTCATACCGGTGCAGCAGATCCTATGGATTCGTATATTGATTTGCATATAAAGTGGAAATATCGTGACAAGGGCAGTATGGTAGAGATGACGACACCGGGACTTCTGCTTGAAATTGATAAGGGAGCAGGAAATATCCGCTTTCTTACGAAGGACCGGAAAGTGCTCTGCGAGGAGCGGAAAACAGAGTGCCGTCTGATCGAGGCTGATAAGAGCTGGCAGTTTTTTGACTGGAAGAAAGAGAAGATTTCCATTCCGAACAGGGGTAACAGCCTTGGATTTTCCATGAAGGGCAGTGCCCGCTATATTCATGGCAAAGAAGGAGAGCTTCCTCCCGTGATGCTTTCCGATCGGGGCTACCGTGTGGAAGTGTTGAACGAAGGTTCGGTCATCTGCTGTGATATTCCCACGTACGGATCTTATTTCCAGGTGGCGGGTACGGAAATTGATTATATTATGAGTCTTGAAGCAAATTAAATGGCAGCGAAGCAGATATTTGGTTTGCAAAGCTCATGAACGACCAAATATCTGAGTAATATGAAGTTTTGGATGTGTGAGACGCTTGTCGAAGAAAGCATACATGAGATCAAAAGCTATGAGAGGGTATAGAAACAGATAAAAATTCATAATACCCACAAGAAAAGGGAAACAGGGGTATATAAGTCAGGAGGATGACACAAATGACAAGAGAAGAATATCAGAATCGTGTATTGGGATGCTTTGTAGGAAAGAATAGAGTACCTGATGCAGCATTACATCGGGCATCTGGAGTGGCATGCAATAGCCAGAGAGGATGAGGAAAAGGGCTACAACGAAGGACCGACCGATGGGCTTTGATGTTCCGTCCAATATGATGATCATTATTTACGGATTGCTTTTCTGAGAGGGAAGCTATGAGAAGGCCATGTGCACAGCCGTGAATTATGGTGAGGACACGGACTGTACTGCTGGAACCATTGCTGCCCTGTATGGAATGATGTATGGCCGCGACGTTTTTGAAGAAAAGTGGACGAAGCCGATTGGCAACAAGCTTGTTACGATCAGCATTGATCTTTTCCTGATGTATGGGAAGATTCCGAAGACGGTGGAGGAGCTGACCGAGCGGGTTACTGTTCTTTATGAGAAAGCGCAGAAGGAATTCGGACTTACCGGATGGAGCGGTAATGTGGAAGATTTTTATGCAAAGCCGTATTTCCGGAATATTTACCGGGAAATGAACGTGGTACGCTTTGAATTTCCGGGCTTAAATATCCGTCTTGATTATTGCGGTGATCCGGTGATTCGCCGTGGCGAGCCCAAGAAGATTAAATTCATCCTTTCCAACAAATCAAAGTATGTGACTTCGGATCGTGTGAATGTGTATTTATACGGAAGAGAAGGCTGTGAGATTCTCCCGCAGAAGGAGCAGAATATTTTCTTAAGCATGGCACATATGGGTGACGGTATCCGGGAGCTGGAATACGAAATTCTGGTGGAGGAACCGCTTCGGGCTTCCTACCGGTTTGTTGCAGAATTTGTCTTTGAAGAGAATAAGAATAACTGCCCGATGGAGGTGCCGTTTGTACTGTTGTCCGAAGCCGGACAGACCGTGCCGGTTGTCTGGGAGAAAAAAGGACCGGCCTGCACTCCGAATCTGCCGAGAGTATAGAAAAAGAAGAAAGAAAGTTCCCCTTGACCTTGCCGTAAGGGCAAAGCCTATAATGAGTGAAAAGATTGGGAGAGGGGGAAAACGCATGGAAAAGACCAAATGGCAGGAAAAGGAAACTTATACAGCCGGTGAGCTTGCAAAACTGGCCGGAGTATCTGCGCGAACGATCCGTTTTTATGATAAAAAATCTTTGCTGCAGCCGGCGGCATATTCGGAGAACGGCTATCGGCTATATAATAAAAATTCCGTTGAACAGCTGCAAAAGATCCGAATGCTTCAATATATCGGATTCTCACTGGACGAAATCAAAGAAAAAATGGAAAGCGGACAGGCTGAGAAGTGGACAGAAATTTTGCAGAAGCAAAAACGGATGCTGGAAGAAAAGAGACAGCAGATAGACCGGATGATCCTGCTGATACAGGATGCAATGGATGAATACCGGTCGGATGAGCAGATTCACATAGACAGGCTGACCGATATTTTACAACTGATCAGTACGGAAAAAGCGTTTGATCATGGATATTTCTTTTATCAGTCGAATACAACGAAAAGTGAAGAATGGTTCCGGTGGACATTTGATGAACTGAACTTGGCTGAAAATGCCAGAATCCTTGATGTAGGGTGCGGACATGGCAACATCTGGACGAAAAACTGGAACTCGATTCCGGCAGGAAGCACGATTACGCTGGTTGATAAGAGGAAGACCTGCATTGAGTTCTTACAGGAATTTTATATTGGAAATAAGCAATACCTTCAGGAGAATGTTACCTTTGAGTTTATCGTGGCCGATGTTGAGAAGGATTGGAAAATAGAAAAATGCTATGATCGTGTGGTAGCCAATCATTTGTGGAAATTTATAAGTCAGAAAGAAAGTCTGATGAAAAAAATAAAAGCAGTTCTGTGTCCGGGAGGATTTATGCTTTCTACCTATTCCGCATATGGACTGCTGGAGGCAATTCAGGAGGTACTTATTCAACTGGCTGTTCCGATGGATCTGACAGAGCTAATCAGAAGAAAGGAAAGTGACCGCTTTCTGTTGGAAGACAAAATGAAGCATTGTTTTCCAAAGGTGATCTGTGAAACATTCTCAAACAGAATTGAAGGTCTGGATCATCCGGAAGCACTTGTAACCTATATTCGCAATTGTGACGAAGGTCTGCTGAACATAGTGGAATTGATGGAATGCGAGCAGAAATTGAAGGCAGAGTGGAAGGATTATTCCATCTGGAAGGCAGAAATCAGGAATCCATTGTATAAATGTTATGCAGATAGATGACAATGTGGGGAATACAAGGAGAAAAGTATGAGATTGGGAATTTTGTCAGACATTCATGGAAACGATATTGCCTTAAAGAAATGTCTTTCTTATCTTAGAGAACGAAGAGTAGATGCATATTGTCTGCTTGGAGATTATGTTGGAGAATTGCCGGGAATACGCAATACCATGGATATGATATATCAACTTATGGAAAAGGAACGATGTTATATGATCCGTGGAAATAAGGAAGAATATCAAATGAGCTCACTTGTTGATGAGCATCCGGAGTGGAATGCTTTTCCAAGTACAATTGGTATGCTACGTTACGGAAAACAGCAATTGAATGAGAGGGATCTGGACTTTATAAAAAAACTTCCAATGCATAGAACGGTGAAGATAGAGGGAATGCCAGAGTTGATGCTGTGTCATGGATCACCGCGTAAAATCAGAGAAGACCTATATGTAAATAATGAACAGAATAAAGAAATATTCAGAGATGTGCACCAGACATATATTGTATGTGGACATACACACCGTGTATCTTGCTTTGAAGAGTATGGGAAAATAGTCATAAACCCAGGTTCGGTGGGACTTCCATTGAATGGTACAACGGGAGCGCAGTTTATGATCCTTCACGGAAAAGAGGAAGGTTGGGAACCGGAATTTATAACGATACCTTATGATGTAAACGAGGTTATCCATAAGATGGAGAAAGAAAACTTGTATGAAATGGCACCATATTGGACTCGGATTACAGAGTGTATACTTCGAGGCGTCAATATCTCTCATGGATCACTTCTTGAAGAAGCAATGGAATTATGTTCGCAGAAACATGGAAGCTGTCAATGGCCGATGGTTCCTGAGGAGTGTTGGAAAGAAGTCTATGAAAGAATACAACACTGAATTCCCATCTTGACAACGATACCCTTCGTGGTGTAGTTTAACTTATGAGATAGTTAAGAACAGCTATCATAATTTTATGAATGATCCATTTGCAAAGGCATTGAGGAAGACAGTAGCATTGTTCCAAACGTCAAAGAGAGCCGGAGAAGGTGAAAGCCGGTACAAGTAGGAAAACTGTGAAGATCACTTCTGAGCCGTCTGGCAGAAATTTCTGATCCGTATACCGGTCAGAATCAGTAAGCGAGACCGGATTCCTCCGTTATGGGAAGCCATATGAAACTGCAAAAGCAGGGAGTATGTTGTAACAGGTGGTTGCGTGGTAATGAAGCCTCGTCCTATTACAGGATGAGGCTTGAATTTTTTATTGCAAGCCGTTGGCAAGTATAAAGAAGAAAGGAATGTACTATGTATCAGAAAGTATCAACGAACCTGAACTTTGTGGACAGGGAAAAAGAAACGAAGAAATTCTGGGAAGAGAATGACATTTTCCGCAAAAGTATGGAGAACCGTAAGGAAGGACCGACCTATACCTTTTATGACGGACCTCCGACTGCAAACGGTAAGCCGCACATCGGACATGTGCTGACCCGTGTTATTAAGGATATGATCCCCAGATACCGTACCATGAAGGGATATATGGTACCCCGTAAGGCCGGCTGGGATACCCACGGGCTTCCGGTAGAGCTGGAAGTAGAAAAGCTCCTTGGCTTAAATGGTAAGGAACAGATTGAAGAATACGGAATGGAGCCCTTCATTAAGAAATGTAAGGAATCTGTATGGAAATATAAGGGAATGTGGGAGGACTTTTCAGGAACTGTTGGTTTCTGGGCGGATATGGAGAACCCTTACGTTACCTATGATGATAACTTTATTGAATCCGAATGGTGGGCGTTAAAGGAGATCTGGAATAAGGGACTTTTATATAAGGGCTTTAAGATCGTGCCGTACTGCCCTCGTTGCGGAACCCCTCTGTCCTCCGCAGAGGTTTCCCAAGGGTACAAGACGGTTAAGGAACGCTCCGCAATCGTGCGTTTCAAGGCAGTAGGAGAGGATGCGTATTTCCTTGCATGGACGACTACTCCATGGACACTTCCTTCTAACGTGGCTCTCTGCGTGAACCCGGATGAAACCTATGTGAAGGTAAAAGCTGCAGACGGTTATACGTACTATATGGCACAGGCTCTGCTTGACACCGTACTTGGCAGACTGGCAACAGAGGATAAGCCGGCTTATGAAATCCTTGAGACTTATAAGGGTAAGGATCTGGAACGCCGTGAATACGAACCGCTTTATGCCTGCGCAGGAGAATGTGCCGAAAAGCAGCACAAGAAAGGCTTCTTTATCACCTGCGATAACTATGTAACCATGACAGACGGTACCGGTATCGTTCACATCGCGCCTGCTTTTGGTGAAGACGATGCGAGAGTCGGCCGTGACTATGACCTTCCGTTTGTACAGTTCGTTGATGGCAAGGGATGCCTTACCGCAGAGACACCGTACGCCGGTAAGTTCGTGAAGGATGCCGATAAGGATGTCCTTGTCGATCTGGATAAAGAAGGAAAGCTTTTTGATGCACCGAAGTTTGAGCATGAATATCCGCACTGCTGGAGATGTGATACACCGCTTATTTACTATGCAAGAGAATCCTGGTATATCAAGGAAACCGCAGTAAGGGATGACTTGATCCGTAACAACAATACCGTAAACTGGATTCCGGAATCCATCGGTAAGGGACGGTTCGGCAACTGGCTTGAGAACATTCAGGACTGGGCGATTTCCCGTAACCGTTACTGGGGAACACCTCTTAACATCTGGGAATGTGAAGGCTGTGGACATCAGGAATGTATCGGAAGCCGTGATGAATTAGAGAAGCGTTCCGGCAACCCGGCTGCACAGACCGTAGAACTGCACAGACCTTATATTGATGAGATTACCATGGTTTGTCCGGACTGTGGTAAGACCATGAAGAGAGTACCGGAGGTTATTGACTGCTGGTTTGACTCCGGCGCAATGCCGTTTGCACAGCATCATTATCCGTTTGAAAACAAGGAGATCTTTGAGCAGCAGTTCCCGGCACAGTTTATTTCCGAGGCCGTTGACCAGACCCGTGGATGGTTCCATTCCCTGATGGCAGAATCCACCCTGCTGTTTAACAAAGCACCTTATGAAAATGTTATCGTTTTAGGCCACGTTCAGGATGAGAACGGACAGAAGATGAGCAAGAGTAAAGGAAATGCCGTAGATCCGTTCGATGCACTTGAAACCTATGGTGCAGATGCGATCCGCTGGTACTTCTATATTAACTCCGCCCCATGGCTGCCGAACCGTTTCCATGGCAAGGCCGTTGTCGAAGGACAGCGTAAATTCATGGGAACTCTGTGGAATACTTACGCATTCTTTGTTCTTTATGCAAATATTGATAACTTTGATGCAACGAAGTATACCCTGGAATATGACAAGCTTCCGGTTATGGACAAGTGGCTTTTAAGCAAGCTGAATTCCATGATTATCGAAGTGGATGAGGATCTGGATCATTATAAGATTCCCGAAGCTGCAAGAGCACTGGAGAGCTTTGTGGATGATATGAGTAACTGGTATGTCAGAAGAAGCCGTGAGCGTTTCTGGGCAAAGGGCATGGAGCAGGATAAGATCAATGCCTACATGACACTTTATACCGCACTTGTTACGGTTGCCAAGTGCGCAGCTCCGATGATTCCGTTCATGACCGAGGACATTTATCAGAATCTGGTGCGCAGCATTGATAAGACCGCTCCGGAGAGTATTCATCTGTGTGACTTCCCGGTGGCAGACGAAAAGCTAATTGACAGGAAGCTTGAAGAGGATATGAAGGAGGTTCTGGATATCGTTGTTATGGGACGTGCGTGCCGTAATACCGCCAACATCAAGAACCGTCAGCCGATCGGCAGCATGTTCGTAAAAGCAGACCATGCGCTTACCGACTTCTATGTGAATATTATAGAAGATGAATTAAATGTTAAGAATGTAATCTTTACCGACGATGTCAGAGACTTCACCAGCTATACCTTCAAGCCGCAGCTTAAGACGGTTGGACCGAAATACGGCAAGCAGCTTGGCGGAATTAAGGAACACCTTTCTTCCTTAGACGGCAATGCAGCAATGGATGAGCTGAAGGCAAAGGGTGCACTTGTATTTGACGTTGCAGGAACTAAGGTAAGCCTTTCCGAAGAGGATCTTTTAATTGAAATGAGCCAGAAGGAAGGCTACGTGTCTGAAGCAGATAACTACATGACGGTTGTTCTGGATACCAACCTTACACCGGAGCTTATTGAAGAAGGTTTTGTATATGAAGTGATCAGTAAGATCCAGACCATGCGTAAGGATGCAGATTTTGAAGTCATGGATCATATCCGCGTTGCAATTAACGGCAATGAAAGGATTGCAGACATTGTCCGCAGGAATGAAGAAGCTATCGCACAGAAGGTACTGGCGGATGAAATTCTGGTGGATACGCCTCTTGAGATTTCCAGGGAATGGAATGTCAATGGGGAAAATGTCACAATTGGAGTTGCCAAAAACTAACATAAGGTTTAAAATATGGTAGGAAAGCGATTCGGCACATTGGCGTGTACACGTTTCAATGTGCCGAAGTGTTTGTAAAACTTAAGCTGTGAAACAGCGGTTTTATGAATGGAGTTCTGAAGAGTTATAACATATGGATAATTATGAGAATAAACGCGAAAGGGAGAATGGAGGCTCAACATGGTAAAGAAGACAACACCGGCAACACTGACCTTTGACAAAGAAATGTTCAAAAAGAATGTCATGTATAGTGTGAAGACGTTATACCGTAAGACATTGGAGGAGGCAACTCCCCAGCAGATTTTTCAGGCAGTGGCTTATACAGTGAAGGACACGATTATTGACAACTGGCTGGAAACACAACAGGAATATGAAAAGAAAGACCCGAAGACGGTTTATTACCTTTCCATGGAATTTCTGATGGGTCGTGCACTTGGTAATGATCTGATTAATCTTCAGGAGTACAAACCGGTAAAGGAAGCCCTGGAAGAGCTGGGACTTGATCTTAACGTGATTGAGGATCAGGAGCCTGATGCAGCACTTGGTAATGGTGGTCTTGGAAGACTGGCAGCATGTTTCCTGGATTCCCTTGCAACCCTGGGCTATGCAGCATATGGTTGTGGTATCCGTTACCGTTATGGTATGTTCAAGCAGGAAATCCGTGATGGCTATCAGGTTGAGGTGCCGGATAACTGGTTAAAGGACGGTAATCCGTTCGAGCTCCGCAGACCGGAATATGCCAAGGAAGTTAAATTTGGCGGTTATGTCAATGTTCATGTGGATGAAAACGGCAGAAACAATTTTGTGCAGGAAGGCTATCAGAGTGTCCGTGCGATTCCTTATGATCTTCCGATCGTTGGATATGGCAACGGTATTGTGAACACCCTTCGTATCTGGGATGCAGAAGCGGTAGACTGTTTCCAGCTGGATTCCTTTGACAAGGGTGATTACCAGAAGGCCGTTGAGCAGGAAAACCTTGCAAGAAACATTGTTGAGGTTCTTTATCCGAATGATAACCATTATGCAGGCAAGGAGCTGCGTTTGAAACAGCAGTACTTCTTCATCTCTGCTTCCGTGCAGGAGGCCGTTGACAAATATATGCGTAAGCATGATGATATTCATAAATTCTACGAGAAGGTAACCTTCCAGCTGAATGATACCCATCCGACTGTTGCCATCGCAGAATTAATGAGAATTCTCATGGATGAATATTATCTTACCTGGGATGAAGCATGGGCAGTCACCACGAAGACCTGTGCATACACCAACCATACCATCATGGCAGAGGCTTTGGAAAAATGGCCAATCGAGCTGTTCTCCAGACTTCTTCCCAGAATTTATCAGATTATTGAAGAGATCAACCGCAGATTTGTGGAACAGATCCAGCAGAAGTATCCGAATAACCCGGAGAAAATCCGTAAAATGGCAATCATTTATGATGGCCAGGTGAAGATGGCACATCTTGCAATCGTTGCAGGTTATTCCGTAAACGGTGTTGCGAAGCTTCATACCGAGATTTTAAAGAAGCAGGAGCTGAAAGACTTCTACGAGATGATGCCCCAGAAGTTCAACAACAAGACGAACGGTATCACTCAGAGAAGATTCCTTCTTCATGGAAACCCGCTGCTTGCAGACTGGGTAACCGCTCATGTGGGAAGCGACTGGATTACCGATCTTCCGAAGATCAACAAGCTGAAGGTTTATGCAGATGATGAGAAGGCACAGCAGGAGTTCATGAACATCAAGTATCAGAACAAGGTGCGTCTGGCTCAGTACATCTTAGAGCACAACGGTATCCAAGTCGATCCCCGCTCCATCTTCGATGTACAGGTTAAGAGACTTCATGAGTACAAGAGACAGCTTCTTAATATTTTACATGTCATGCATTTATACAACCAGCTGAAGGATAATCCGGAGATGGATTTCTATCCGAGAACCTTCATTTTTGGTGCAAAGGCAGCAGCCGGATACTACAATGCCAAGATGACCATTAAGCTCATCAATTCCGTTGCAGATGTTGTAAATAATGATCCAGCCATCAATGGCAAGATCAAGGTGGTTTTCATTGAAAACTATCGTGTATCCAACGCAGAGCTGATCTTCGCAGCAGCAGATGTTTCCGAGCAGATCTCTACAGCCAGCAAGGAAGCATCCGGTACCGGTAACATGAAGTTCATGTTAAACGGTGCATTAACCATCGGAACCATGGATGGTGCGAACGTGGAAATCGTGGAAGAGGTTGGTAAGGAGAACGCATTTATCTTCGGTCTTTCCTCGGATGAAGTTATCAAATACGAGAATTTTGGCGGATATGATCCGAACGAAATCTTCAATAATGATCCGGATGTGCGCAGAGTACTGATGCAGTTAATCAACGGTACCTACTCACCGAACGATCCGGACCGGTTCCGTACCCTGTACAACTCCCTGCTTAATACCTTAAGCACCGCGAAGGCAGATACCTACTTTATTCTGAAGGACTTCCGTTCCTATGCAGATGCACAGAAGCAGGTAGAAAAGGCATACCGCGATGAGAAGGGCTGGGCAAAGAGTGCCATCCTTAATGTTGCATGCAGCGGTAAGTTCACATCCGACAGAACCATTCAGGAATATGTGGATGAGATCTGGCATCTGGATAAGGTGGTATTACCGAAATAGATAGTAACTGATTTTCTTTAAGAGAGTCCCCATTGGTGAAACCGACGGGGACTTTTTGTAACAGTTTAGCCGTGCAGAAATGAATGGGCAAGGCTGAACAGTTACGATTTATAAAAGAAAATTCGGATAGAATATACAATGTGTTTTTGATATAATATAATAAATGGAAAAGACCAAATCCCGTACAGGTTGTAAAGGAGGGTTACTTATGTTAAAGGATTTTGTGAAAGCGGAGAAACCGCAGGATGAGGAATTGAAGCAGCGAATCAGGGAAGCCGGAGAGAAGCTGGCAGCTCAGCAGAATCAGATCAAGGAACATAAGATTCCGGTACTTGTTCTGATGGAGGGCTGGGGAACCGCAGGCAAGGGAAGTCTGATCGGAGAAGTGATTAAGTATCTGGATCCAAGATTTTTCAAGGTGGCTGCGATGAATGTCCCGACGGAAGAGGAGAAGAGAAAACCGTTCCTTTACCGGTATTTTCAGAAGATTCCGGAAGCCGGGAAGTTTATGTTTTTAGATACCGGCTGGATGGATGAGATTACCCGTCAGCGTCTTAACGGTGAAATGGATGATAAAGTTTATGAACAGCGTCTTGAGAGTGTCCGCAATTTTGAACGGCAGCTCACGGATAATGGTTATGTGGTATTGAAGTTTTTCTGTCATATCAGCGAAAAAGAGCAGAAAAAACGAATTCATGAATTAGAGGGAAGCATCGACACGAAGTGGCGGATCGGAGCCTATGATGAGTGGCAGAATAAGCACTATGAGAAGTGTCTGAAGGTCTATGACCGCTATATGGAAGAAACGAATCAGTCCTCGGCACCGTGGTATGTGGTGGACAGCAAGTCGCGGAAAGGGGCAGAGCTGCAGATTCTGGAGACACTGACGCAGGCGATTGATGTGGCATTACAGAACCGTGGTCAGGCTGTGCCGATTTTGCAGAACCGCTTTATCCTTAAGAAGATGCCGCTCCTTAAGGAAATTTCGTTGGATAAGACCATGACAGATGAAGAATATAAGAAGGATTTAAAGAAGCTGCAGCATCAGCTCCGGGATCTGCACAACCGTCTTTACCGCAAAAAGGTGCCGGTCATTATTGCGTATGAAGGCTGGGATGCGGCAGGAAAGGGCGGAAACATCAAGCGGATCACGGAAGCACTCGATCCGAGAGGCTATGAGGTTTGTCCGATTGCAAGCCCGGAGCCGCATGAGAAGGCGAGACATTATCTGTGGAGATTCTGGACCAGGCTTCCCAAGGACGGACATATTGCGATTTTTGACCGGACCTGGTACGGACGTGTGATGGTAGAGCGTCTGGAAGGCTTTTGCAGTGAAAATGACTGGAAGCGCGCCTATAATGAAATGAATGAGTTCGAGAAGGAGCTTCATGACTGGGGTGCCGTCATCATCAAATTCTGGGTGCAGATTGATAAGGATACCCAGCTGGAGCGGTTCAATGACCGTCAGAACACACCGGAAAAGCAGTGGAAGATTACGGAGGAGGACTGGAGAAACCGTGAAAAATGGGATCAGTACGAGGTGGCAGTCAATGAAATGATCCAGAAGACGAGTACGACCTTTGCACCATGGCACGTTCTGGAATCTGTGGATAAGAAGTACGCAAGAATCAAGGCACTGCGTATTGTGGTGGAAGAGCTGGAGAGAGCCCTGAAGTAATAAGGAGCATCTGGTGAACTGTCAGAAGCATAAACTATTGTTTTGACAGAAACAGAATAGAAGAAAATGAAACAGAAGAAATGCAAGCAGAAAAACAGCTGGAAGAAATGCAGACAGAACAATACAGCATAGAAGAAATACAGATAGAAAAACAGCTGGAAGAAATGCAGACAGAACAATACAGCTAGAAGAAATACACACAGCAGACGTGGAAACAGTTATAACAGAAATGGCTGGAGTGAATTGGCAGAAATGAAAATGACGGAAGAGAAACAGACAGAAGAGGAACAGCATATAGATCTTCAGAAGATCCGGGAAACATTTGCAAAGGACCGTTTTGCAACAGAGAATGGAGCAATTATTGAAGAAGTAAGGAAGCATTATGCGAGGTGCAGTATTGAACTGACGGAGCGGCATTTTAATGCAGCCGGCGGTGTCATGGGCGGTGTGCACTTCGTGTTGGCAGACTTTACGTTTGCGGTTGCAACGAACTGGAACGGAATGGGGGTGGTGTCCTTAAGCTCCACGATCAGTTATCTCGGTGCCGTAAAAGGAAAGAAACTGATTGCGGAAGCAGAATGTGTCAAGGAAGGCAGGTCTACCGTTTATTACCGGGTGAATGTTACCGATGATTTGGGAAACCGGATTGCGGAAGTCGGAATTAACGGGTTCCGGAAAATTGCACAGTAACCGAACACCTTATGGATTTTGAGGCAAATACAAAATCAGTTGTTTTGTCACGGCAGATTATGTATAATCTATTTCATGGGAACTACAATAAGGTAAAGTAATGCAGACGAAAAGAACTGCGACAGTCTGAAATGCAGTTACCGCAAAGTATTATATGGATCACGCATGAAGCTCCGGACAGAGAGCAGATCATGCCATTACAGGAGGAAAGAAATGGTATCTTTATTGGAAGGTGGCGCTTACCTGCTTCACGGAACCGAAATCATTCCCGATTCACCGGAAGCGGCAGCACAGATCAAGGCAAAGACAGGCAAAGAGATTTCCAAAGAGCAGGCGAAGAAGGAAACGATCGCCTACGGAATTCTTGAAAATCACAATACGTCAGGAAATATGGATAAGCTGAAGATTAAGTTCGACAAGCTGACCAGCCATGACATTACATTTGTGGGAATTATTCAGACTGCACGTGCCTCAGGGCTTGAGAAGTTCCCGATACCATATGTTCTTACCAACTGTCATAATTCCCTTTGTGCAGTAGGAGGAACCATTAATGAGGATGACCACATGTTTGGTCTTACCTGTGCCAAAAAGTACGGCGGCGTTTATGTACCGCCTCATCAGGCTGTAATTCACCAGTTCGCGAGAGAAATGCTTGCAGGCGGCGGAAGAATGATCCTTGGATCCGATTCCCATACCCGTTACGGAGCACTTGGAACCATGGCAATGGGAGAGGGGGGACCGGAGCTTGTAAAGCAGCTTTTGAACCAGACCTATGATATCAATATGCCGGGAGTGGTTGGTGTTTATCTGACCGGAGAGCCGGTAAAGGGTGTTGGCCCCCAGGACGTGGCACTTGCGATTATTGGAGCTGTTTTTGCCAACGGCTATGTAAAGAATAAAGTGATGGAATTTGTCGGCCCCGGTGTTTCATCCTTAAGCGCTGATTTCCGTATCGGAATTGATGTTATGACAACAGAGACAACCTGCCTTTCCTCCATCTGGAGAACCGATGATACCATTAAGGAATTCTATGAGATTCATGGAAGAAGTGAGGATTATAAAGAATTAAATCCGGGTGAAGTAACCTATTACGATGGAATGATTACGATCGATCTTGCAGACATCAGGCCGATGATTGCAATGCCGTTCCATCCAAGCAATACCTACACGATTGAAGAGCTGAACGCAAATCTTCAGGATATATTGAATGATGTAGAGAAGCGTGCGGCAGTTTTCCTCGACAATGCAGTACCTTATACCTTAAAGGATAAGGTTGTAAACGGTAAATTCATGGTAGATCAGGGAATCATCGCCGGATGTGCCGGTGGTGGCTTTGAAAATATCTGCGCAGCGGCAGATATTATGAGAGGCTCCTACATAGGATCTGATGAATTCACATTAAGTGTATATCCTGCGTCCATGCCGGTTTATATGGAACTGATTAAGAATGGATGTGCAGCAGCCTTGCTGGAGACCGGAGCCGTGTTAAAGACCGCATTCTGCGGACCCTGCTTTGGTGCAGGCGATACTCCGGCAAACAATGCATTCAGTATCCGTCATTCTACAAGAAACTTCCCGAACCGTGAGGGCTCGAAGCTGCAGAATGGACAGATTGCATCGGTTGCCCTGATGGATGCCAGATCCATTGCCGCAACGGCAGCAAATAAGGGGGTTCTTACTCCTGCAACGGATTTTGACGGAACAATTGGCAAATACAAGTATCATTTTGATTCCAATATTTATGCAAACAGAGTGTTTGATTCAAAGGGAGTGGCAGATCCCGGTGTTGAGATCCACTTTGGCCCCAACATCAAGGACTGGCCGGAGATGACCGCACTTCCGGAAAACCTCGTCCTTCGTGTTGTATCCGAGATCCATGATCCGGTTACCACGACAGATGAACTCATTCCTTCCGGAGAAACCTCCTCCTACCGTTCCAATCCGTTAGGACTTGCGGAATTCACACTTTCCCGTAAGGATCCTGCCTATGTAGGACTTGCCAAGGATATCCAGGTAGCACAGAAAGCATTAATGGAAGGAAAATGCGCCGCAGAAGCAAAGCCGGAATTAAAGCCGGTAATTGAGATGCTCAAGAAGTCTTATCCGGATGTGAACCATAGCAATATCGGCTTCGGTTCTACCATCTTTGCAGTAAAGCCGGGAGACGGATCTGCCAGAGAGCAGGCGGCCTCCTGCCAGAAGGTACTTGGCGGCTGGGCCAACATTGCCAACGAATATGCAACCAAGCGTTACCGTTCCAACCTCATCAACTGGGGGATGTTACCGTTCCTGATCGAAGAAGGAGAGCTTCCGTTCAAGAATCTCGATTACCTGTTCTTCCCGGGAATCCGCACCGCCGTTGAAACAAAGGCAGATACCATCAAAGCCTACAAGGTTGCCGAGGATGGACTCCACGAATTCACACTCCGCCTTGGAGAACTTACAGACGAAGAACGCCAGATCATCCTGAAGGGATGTCTGATTAACTACAACAGGATCTAGCTACAAGCCCTGCAAACCGAAAAGGTTCAGCCCATGGAAAGCTCGCTTTCCGATGGGCTGAACCTTTTCGGTTTATTCGGCGCCAGCCGAACCACGAGAGCCCGTCAGGGCACGAGTCGGGCAGGGCCTGCAGGGGAAGAGCCCGCTCCGGATAAGGATTTTTTACTATCTCATATAAAAGTGTGATCGATAAGCATTAGAATCAAATAATTTTATGTTTTCAGTTGTAATTTTCATGGACCTCTCATATAATAAAAGTGTGATTATTGAACACAAAACTCCAATAAAAATGTGAGGAATGATTCCATGGAACGATTTATCTTAAAAAAACTGCTGGCTTGGAAGAATTCTCCCTACCGCAAGCCGTTAATCCTGAAGGGTGTACGTCAGGTGGGTAAGACTTG
>FR902858.1 GCA_000438155.1 Firmicutes bacterium CAG:95 | reverse complement strand
TCTGTACCATCCGGCAGCTTATGAATGGGCTTGGCTGAACTGTTACCTCAGTTTTACTTCATGGGAAAAGATCATATGGAACTTTTGAAGTTGATGTGGCATAATCTTAGATAGATTGAATCAATGAAAATAGAGGAGTGTAGAGTTATGACGATTTTAAATCAGTTGAACAGCGCGCCCATGTACCTCATTTGTGGCGGCATCATTGCATTTGTGGCAGTTGTCTGCGTGATTTTTCTCATCAGGGCTTATCGGGCGGGCAAGGCACTGGGAATGGATGAAACGAAAATGAAACGGACCATTATTTCAAGTGCAACCTTTTCGGTACTGCCGAGTATTGGAATTTTACTGGGAGTCATTGCACTTTCCGGAAGTCTGGGAACACCGTGGCCGTGGCTTCGTCTTTCCGTGATTGGAGCGCTTCATTATGAGACACAGGTAGCGCAGGCAGCAGCGGAGCAGGTGGGAATGACCACACTTTCTGCATCTGAAATGACAGTAACGTCATTTTCTACGATTGC
>FR902857.1 GCA_000438155.1 Firmicutes bacterium CAG:95 | reverse complement strand
GCTTATCAATTTATGCTGCCGTCCTTGCTTCATATGGGTTCGATAACCATTATAACTGTGTGGACGAACATGATTATAATCAACGTATGCAAATTCTTCTACCTTTTGATAGAGTGTTTCCTCTGTTGTAAATTCATACAAATTTGTGCATTCATTCTTCAAGGTATTGAAGTAACGCTCCATCGGTGCATTGTCGTACGGATATCCTGCTTTGCTCATGCTCTGTGTCACATTTACCGATTCGCAGAATTCGGTAAATGCTTTGGACGTATACTGTAAGCCCTGGTCAGAATGTAAGATAAGGCCATCTTTGATTGTTGGCTGCGATTCCAGCGCTTTTCGGAGCGTCCGGATCGCAAGATCACTGGTAATGTTACGATCTGTTATGCTGGCAATCACACTCCGGTCATGCAAATCTATAATAGTGCAGTTATAGCGTACTTCATGATTTGCAAGGAACAGATAAGTGAAATCCGTGCACCATTTTCGATTGATTTCATCTGCTGTGAAATTTTGCTTCAGCTTATTATCGAATACTTTATGCGGGTTTCCATGCTCATATCCTGGTTTTTTGGGACGGACAACCGAACGGAGACCAAGCTCTGTGTTCATATATTTATGAACGGTGGTATTACTGTAAGAATAACCTTTACGCTCCAGATAGACTTTCATACTCCGATAGCCGTCAACTCCATTGTGCGAATGATATATTTCCTGAATCTGTGCTTGGACTTCGGCTTTAAGGGTATAATAATCCGCCTTCCGGTGTTTCCGGTAGTTGTAATAAGCATTTGGGCATATACCCAGCCGTCCAAGCAGCCAGCGAATGCCAAATTCATTATGATATTGTTCGATGAATCGATAAGCCTCTAATCGATTTCCTTTGCAAAGAATGCCTCCGCTTTTTTTAAGAAAAGATTCTCCTTACGAAGTTCTTCGTTTTCTCTTTTGAGTCTGAGCATCTCCTTCATGTTGTCATAATCTTCTTTGGCTTCCGGGTTTGACTGGCATTCTTTACTAAACTCGCTACACCACTTAGAAATGCTGGCTTTCGATACCCCATACTCAGCGGTGATGCTTTTGTAGGTACGACCTTCCTCTTCATGAAGACGTACTATTTTTTTCTTAAATTCGGGTGTGTAACTTTGTGGCATGATAATTACCTCTTTTCTCTATTGGATTTATTATATCTTATTAGCCACTACTGTTACAACGTTAGTATAGCACTTCACTTTTTGCCTCAAGAAATACCATGATTATGGAGATACTTAAAATAAACCATGAAATATAATAATAAGGTTCAAAGGAACTTAATCCTAATACAGCGACTAATGTTACACAAGAACATATGTAACAGGCTCTATAGCTTTTCATATGAAAGCCACCCAAATAAGACCTTAACGGAATAAATATTGCAAAGAAAATAATTCCTTCAGCAATCTTTCTCCATATACAGCATATGACAATGCTTGTGATAAATGAAAGACCTATTTCCAGTGTCATCTGCATTCCATATTGGTATATATTGTACATTGATTCTTCTATATACTGTTTTTCCAGTAAAAGGTCTGCTATTCTAATTGATAACTTTTCCATTTTATACCTCGAAATTTAGCAAACTATAATTAATCTATAATAGCTTTTATTCTTTATCTGAACCATGCAGAAATTAGGAGTCTGTATGTAAGTTTTCCGGCGGATACAGCAGTACGGTTGCCCTGAATAACCCATTCTCATAGTCCGTCAACAGCTCTCCGTTGTACTTATCCACTTTCCGCTGCACGGATGATAACCCTATCCCATGGTTTATGCTGTCCTTTTTGCTCGTAAGGAGCTGTCCGCTGTCATTCCTTCTGATCTTCCCCTCATAGGGATTCTGTACCATGATGGTGAGGCTTCCTTTGACTTGCGATACAGAGACCTCCATGTGCCGCTGCCCTTCCGGGAGGTTTCCTGCCGCTTCCATGGCATTGTCAATAAGGTTCCCAAGTATGATGCACAGATCCGCCCCGTCAAAAGAAATCTGTTCCGGAACAAACACATAGCATTTCATGTCGATCCCTTCTTTCAGGGCAAGGGAATATTTATAGTTGATGAGCGAGTCTATGACAAGGTTTCCGCTGCGTGACACTTCATTTCTGTAGATCTGATTGTTTTCCAGTATGGCATCGATTTTGGTCTCTGCATCATTGATCCTGCCGGATTGTATGGCTGCCTTCAGATCCACCAGATACCCATTGAGGTCATGCCTTACCCTTCTTGTCTCCTGATAGGCAGCTTCCCTTTCTGCCGCCTGCTTGTTGCACAGTGCTATCTGCTGTTCATAGGCAAGATTTTTCTTCTCCGTTTCCAGATGGCTTCCCAGCTTATCGTATACGTCAAACGTAACATAGTTTATCAGGATCATGAGTATCGTGGTTATCAGGAAGAAGATATTTCTTTGGTTCTGTACTGTCAGGTGAAAAGTATTATGTATGACATAAATGGTGACTAAAGGAATGAGGAAAAGACGTATCCAGTATTTAGGGGAGATGTCCGTCAGGGAATCACCTTTCCGGCAGCGTTTTAAAACGTGTACTAATATATACATGACAATCTGTGAGATGACATTCCCAACGATAAAGCCATAGGACATTTCGGCTGTCCCTGTTTTTCCGAGCATATAGTTTGTGACCACTTCTACCAGCATCCACAGGACATAAAGAATACCGGCACGGAACAGTGCCGTTTTATAGCTGACATGATAAGAAGCTTTATAAAAAAATATAAGCAGCATATTTATGATAAGAACAAGCAATGGACGGCTGGCATTTGATGCCATCGCCCAGTACTGAAAGACAATATATATCCCCCACGCAGCCCAGCCAAATTTGATAAATATGTAATACGTTGTTCCAACTTAACCATAGGCACTACATACGTTCATGTATACATGAAAAAGCAATTTGCTTTATTTTCAAGAATTTTCCATAACTATCTTTGAGAAATCTGCTACTATCAATTCCATTTCGACATGTAGCAATAGCAAAAACAACAAAACAGAGAGCCGACTACTCTTGAAAGTAATCACCCCTCTGTTTCTTCTTGCTTTCTGTCTGTCAGCATCGGTGATAAGTTGTTATGAATACTTCTTTATCACTGTAAACCGTTTATCTGATATGCTTTTTTTTTCAATTTATCAAAATCTACCATAATAGTATTTTTTGTTGTAAACGTCTCTGTGTCTCTCTCATCCATAATACTAATGCATATATCATTGCCATCAGAAATAGCGTTACGAATGCTTTCATCTTGTGATAGTTCTAAATTGGTTTGATATAAAGTATCAGTGTAAACATCCAAAAGATAAAAGTCTTTGCCACTTCTTAAAAAAAATCCATAATAATTATCTTGTGTATTTTTACCGTTATAGGCTATACGCAAATTAGGCAAATCAAGAAGTGTTTTTACCTGATTACTTTCTATTTTTCCTATTGCGCCATAATCTGAAAAATTTCTTATATATACATAATTATCAAAACAATAAAATTGTACAATGCCATTATTAGAAACGAAATTTTTTAATTCAGAATCAAAATACAGCTTACCAATTAAATCATAGTTTTTATCATCATAGATTTCTATATATGTATCATTTTCTGTTTCAATTTGATTTATCATCACATAAATCTTTTCGTTGTTGCAGGCAAATGCTTTTATCTGCTCACCTGTATTATCTGTAAACTCTTTTTCAATGCAAATATCCATCTCATTAGTATTTTCGTTATATTTTCTGATATAACTCGTTGCAGTTGAATTATCTTTCTTAGAACTTAACATATAAATGCCTGTATTCATTGTAGCAACCGAATCTATTGGATAAGAATTAAATTCATTAAATATCATTTCAGACGTGTTAGAATCAGCATTTATCATCATAAGTTTATGTTCATTTGTATTTAATGTTACAGGTAAAATAACAGAATTATCAATAACTGCAGGTAGTCCACTTGAAATATAAAACCCATTTTCACATATGACATCTGATTGTTTTTTTGAAGCAATATCATAATAGCCAATTACCAAGGCATCGTCATCATTAATATAATTATAAACAATCGCATCTTCTAGTAAAGCAATCGGCGTATAATTATTGATATCTCCTATTTCATTTTCTTGTTTTAAATTTAATAGAAGTGTCGTCACAAATGCAAAAACTAATAGACTTCCAAATAAATATTTACCTCTTTTAAATTTTTTCATAATTATTCCTCATGTCTGAATTTATCAGCATTATATTATCTAATTACACCAACAAAAATCTTCATAAAAATATTTACGATTTTATAATTGTAATCTTCTTATCGAGGTAACAATTATTAAAATTATGGTTCCAAGTGTCATAATTACCAGCATATATTCTTGAAATATAAATGACGGCATATTTAACATCAAAAAACATAAAAGCAAGTATATTGTTTCAAATGCTCTGCGGGACTTTGAAAACTCACCTAAAAAACAGGCTAAAGCAGGTACAAAAATAGAAAATGCAATATAACAAAGCGAATTTAATAAATTTCTTTCCATAAAACATCTTATGATAATAGGCGCAGAAAGAATAAGTAAAGTCATCGCTCCCCACAAATAAGAATACGCCATCTGCTTAATAAAAGAAAATTTTATTGTTGCAAAATATTCTGTTAAGTTATTTTCATATTCTCTGCATCCCATTTGCGAAAATAAAGTTACTGAAAATATCAGCATGATAATCCATAAATAATTCTTCACATTAGGTAATTGCGAAACTCGCTAGGCTCGTT
>FR902856.1 GCA_000438155.1 Firmicutes bacterium CAG:95 | reverse complement strand
CTTATGAATGGGCATGGCTGAACTGTTGCATTTTCTGCACCTGTTGCATTATACTAAATAATAAACACAGTATGTAAACCCGAAGCCCAATGATATTGACAAAAGGAGATCCGACAGAACGATGCTGCAGCAGATCCGTTTTTTTCTGACAAATGAATATTACACATCCCTTGAGCCAGGGCTTGATGAAATATGTGCTGCTGCCATGAACGGAATACCGGAAGGAGCAGTCCTGCAGCTTTCCTTTACCCCGATCCCCGAAAAAGATTTTTCTTCATCCTTTGACGCATTGTCCATACTCTCTCCCGCAGAGCCTGTCCCCGCAGATAAAAAAATCTGTGACAGGGAACATTCCCTTGCTGTCACGGATTCATCTGTTGTACTGCACCGCCTTTTATCAAAGGGATATTATGCAATTGCACTTTATCACGAAACAAATCATTCCGAAGACTTCTCCGGAACTCCCTATGCGGTGGAGGATCTGTTTTCGATGACCTATGATTCTTACGAAAAAGCCTACGAGCGGCTTGCCGGACTTCCCTGGCAGATCCTAAAAACCCCGCATCTTACCTTACGGGAAAGCACCGTTTCTGACGTGGAGGATTTTTACCGGATCTATCAGGACCCTTCGATCACGAAATATATGGAGAGGCTTTTTCCGGACAGGGACGAAGAACGATCTTATATGAAGGACTACATTCAGAAGATTTATGGCTTTTACGGATTCGGCTTATGGAGTGTCATTCACACGGTTACCGGAACCGTCATCGGGAGGGCCGGCTTAAGTGTAAGGGAAGGCTATGAGATTCCCGAACTCGGATTTGTAACGGAGGTCGCCTTCCAGCATCAGGGCTATACTTACGAAATCTGCGAAGCGATTCTCCGCTATGCACGGGATGAACTGGAATTTCCACAGGTACAGGCTTTCTGCCATCCGGAAAATACTGCTTCCCTCCATCTTCTGCAAAAGCTTGGCTTTACATACGCAGGTGAAGATCTTCTTCAGGGCATTCCGCATGCAAGATATATTGTCAGTCTCCCAAAATCATGCTAAACTAATAGCTGGCTACTGTTCACTCATACCTCGTTCCGGTAATGATAGCTGTTCAGTACCTAAACGACAGATGTTTTAAATGAATCTTTTAAGGAATAAGAAAGGAATACAATTATGGCACAGAATCCTGTTGTTACATTTACTATGGAAAACGGCGATGTGATGAAGGCAGAGCTTTATCCTGAAATCGCACCTGCTTCCGTCAACAATTTTATCAGTCTGATTCAGAAAAACTTCTACGATGGTCTGATTTTCCATCGTGTCATCCGCGGCTTTATGATTCAGGGCGGTGATCCGGAGGGTACCGGCTGCGGCGGTCCTGGATACAGCATCAAAGGTGAATTTTCACAGAACGGCTTCAAGAACGATTTAAAGCATACCGAAGGTGTTCTTTCCATGGCAAGAAGCATGATGCCTGACTCTGCAGGCTCCCAGTTCTTCATTATGCATAAGAACAGCCCGCACTTAGACGGCTCCTACGCTGCCTTCGGTAAGATTATCGAGGGTATGGACGTGGTAAATAAGATTGCAGAAACCGCTACCGATTACAACGATCGTCCGTTAGAGGATCAGCGTATGAAGACCGTTACCGTTGAGACCTTCGGTGTCGATTATCCCGAACCGGAGAGGTACTAGTACACCGATTTCTAAATAACTGCACCATATAACTTGCCTGACTTCAAATAAAATCACCCCGGATGCTCCATCAGAAGCACCCGGGGTGATTTTTGCTTTAATTTTCTTCATGCAGCAGGCTCATCTTTAATTCGAACATTGCTGGACTCATGTCCAGATAATGCGTATGTGCATTTTCAAAACGCTGCTCTTCCTCCCAGATTTCATTTTCAAGCTGATCCTTCACATACTGGCGGATTTTCTCAATATCCGGAAGATCATAGATCCGTTTTCCCTTTTCAAAAACAGGCACCTGAAGCTTCTTAAAACGACATCCAACGAAGCTGCGGTTCTTCCAGTAGTTCACCGGATCCACGTAACGTACCGGTTCAAAATCCTGAATCTGCTCTCCCTTAACTGCAAGGTAGTCCGCAACAGCCTTTCCATTCTCATCATACACACGATAAACTTCCTTGATTCCGGGATTTGTAATCTTTTCAGCAGTTTCCGAAATCTTAATCTTTGGTATGAATTTCCCATCCTTCTGTATCGCAACAAGCTTATACACTGCACCGAATACCGGTGTTGAGGAAGAAGTAATCAGCCTCTCTCCCACGCCATAGCTGTCGATCTTTGCGCCCTGACGATTCAGGGAGGAAATGGTATACTCATCAAGGCTGTTGGACGCCACGATCATACAGTCCGGAAGCCCTGCTTCATCCAGCATCTTCCTTGCCTCCTTGGACAGATAGGCAAGATCTCCGGAATCGAGGCGGATTCCAATGAGCTTTTTACCCATCGGTTCCAAAACCTCTCTGGCCGTCCGGATTGCATTCGGGACACCGCTCTTTAACACATCATACGTGTCAACCAATAATACCGTTCCATCCGGATAGCTTTCTGCATAAGCCTTAAACGCATCATATTCACTGTCAAAGGTCATCACCCAGCTATGCGCCATCGTTCCTGAAATTGGAATATGAAACATTTTTCCGGCAAGCACCGTTGCGGTACCCGCTGCTCCTCCGATATAAGCAGCCCGCGCACCATATACTGCAGCATCTACATTATGTGCGCGCCTTGCTCCGAAATCCGATACCGGCTTTCCGTTCGCGGCCTGCACAATGCGGTTGGTCTTCGTAGCAATGAGTGACTGGTGGTTAATCTCCAGCAAAATCGTCGTCTCGATCAGTTGGGCATCAATGAGGGGGGCCACTACCGTTATAACCGGTTCATTCGGATACATCACCGTCCCCTCCTTCATCGCATAGATATCCCCGCGAAACCGGAAATGCAGCAGATACTTAAGGAACTCCTCTGTAAAAAGCCGCTTTGACCGGAGATACTCCACATCCTCTTCACTGAAATGCAGATTTTCAATATATTCCACTACCTGCTGAAGTCCTGCAAAAATGGCAAATCCTCCATTATCCGGATTATTCCTGTAAAATACATCAAAGGCCACCCATGTATCCTTAAAGCCCTGATTGAGATAGCCATTAGACATCGTCAGTTCATACATATCCATCACCATGGAAATGTTGCGTTCATGATATTGTGTATTCATTGTTTACCCTCTTCCCTTCCGGGACCCTCTTCTTATATGCTTCTATGAATTGCTATAACTGCCTTTAAATGATTACTCTCTGTCATTTTTGCGATAGGCTGCCATAGGGCTTTGCTTAAACAGATTTCTCTGATAGCGCTCCTCAATCTTTTTCTTCACTTCATCCTTCTCACAGACTCCGGTGAGAATATAAGTATCCAGCTCCTCATAGGTAAAGCCGAAGTTATCTTCATCGGTCTTTCCGGTAAGCCCGTCCGACGGATCCTTATGAATGAACCGGTCCGGAATCCCAAGATATTCTCCGATGGCGATCACCTCCGTTACCGTAAATGTAGAAATCGCTGAGAAATCTCCTGCCATATCTCCGTAAATCGTGCAGTAGCCCACATGCTTTTCCGAGCGGTTCCCATTATTGGAAACTCTGCCGTTCATCGACTGGGCCACCGCATAGAGTGTCGTCATCCGGATCCGTGGCGGAATATTCGTAAGCATTGCCGTCCCTTGCGCAAACTCCCGGTCTGCCGGAGTGCATCCTGTTTCCAAATGAACTGCTTCCTTTAGGCACTTCTTTAATCCATCTGTCGCTGCCCCGATATCCACAATGGCACAGGGAATCTGTAACCACTCTGCAATATCCTTTGCCACCTGCAGATCCGGCTGTACATGATCCGGCATCAATACTCCGAATACCCGGTCCTTTCCAAGTGCTTTCACACAAAGCGCTGCAACCAGCGTTGAATCCTTTCCTCCGGACAGTCCGATCACTGCCGGCGAATCCGGACCATTCTTTGCAAACCAGTCCCGGATCCATCCGATGACCCGCTCCGCTTCCTTTCCTGCATCAAATTCTTTTTCCATATAAGCTTTTAAATATGGATTCATTGTACCCTCCCTTTAGTCTATGTTGTAATCTGCACATTCTAACGATACAGTCTGTGTTCTGCAATATACTGCTCCACACCCTCCGGAACCAGACCGGTAAGCCGCTCCCCGTTCTTCACCTTCCTGCGGATCAGTGTCGAAGAGATTTCCTGTTTTTCGAATGGAACGAAGCGGATTTGGGCTCCATACTCTGTCTCATACCTTTTCACGGTCTGTACAAGTGTTTCTGCTGTATCCTGATTCCGCAGCAGCACAATAACTCCTGCAAGCCGGAAAATGATCTCCGGATGATACCAGTGTTTCATTTCCTTTAAAGAATCACTTCCGACAATCAGCTCATATTGGATATCCGGGTTTTCTCCGGTCAGCTCCAAAAGCGTATCTGCCGTATAGGTATTTCCTTCCCGTTCACATTCTATTCCGGATAATTCACACCAGGATTCCTCTGCAATCAGCCGCTGTACCATCGCATACCGGTGCTCCTTACCGGTTACTCTTCCTTCCAATGCCTTATACGCCGGCACTCCATTTGGAATAAACAGAATATGATCAAGCTTTGCTGCCTCATAGGCAGCCTTTGCAGCATATAGATGTCCGAAATGAGGCGGATCAAAGGTTCCTCCCATAATTCCTATTGTTTTCATACTTCCTCCGCAGCCACCTGATTTTCTTTAGGCTCATCATATCACAGATTACTTTTCAAATTCCATAAAAACACCAGATTTCCGTGTCTTTTATCCGTTGTTTACAATTTATTCACAATTTATTTCAAAAAACTTCACTTCCCAATCATTCTTTAGACATTTCTCAATCATATACTAAGATCATAAGATACAGAACAAAAGAAACACACAAAAGAAATAACAAACGCCTATATCAAGTAATTGATTTATTAATAACTTTTTCATAATAAATGCCAAGCAAAACCAGTTTGCTTGGCATCCTCCCTTTTTATGGGGAATTTTTATATATTTGAATATTACGCTACCATGCTGCACTAAACTCAGGCTGCGTTTTCAACCTTCTTTCGTTAAGTGTACAGGTATGGTTTACAAAAAGGTGCTGTCCAATGGACAACACCTTTCTTTTTTCTTTTCGTTTGTTGAATCTGTCTGAAATCAGCTCAATCAAGCCTTTCCTTCAGATCCAAGTACATATTGAATCTTGTGAGCTACCATGTCCTTAACAGCCTGACGAGCCGGCTTTAAGTACTGACGGGGATCGAAATGATCCGGATGCTCTGCAAAGTACTTACGAATGTTACCTGTCATTGCAAGACGGATATCGGAGTCAATGTTGATCTTACATACAGCAAGCTCAGCAGCCTTACGAAGCTGTTCTTCCGGAATACCAACTGCATCAGGCATGTTTCCGCCGTACTGGTTAACCATCTTAACGAATTCCTGAGGAACGGAAGAAGAACCATGAAGTACGATCGGGAATCCGGGTAATCTCTTAATACACTCTTCCAGAACGTCGAAACGAAGTGGAGGGGGAACAAGGATACCATCTGCATTACGTGTACACTGAGCAGCAGTGAACTTGTATGCACCATGAGAAGTACCGATTGCAATTGCAAGAGAGTCACAACCTGTTCTGTCAACGAACTCTTCTACTTCTTCCGGATGGGTATATGCTTCCTTACCAGCTTCTACAACAACTTCATCTTCAATACCGGCAAGTGTACCAAGTTCTGCTTCTACAACAACGCCATGAGCGTGTGCATATTCAACAACCTGCTTGGTAATTGCGATATTGTCTTCGAAAGACTTGGAGGATGCATCGATCATAACGGAAGTAAATCCGCCATCGATACAGGACTTACATAACTCGAAGCTGTCACCATGATCAAGGTGAAGTGCGATCGGGATGTCAGGATTCTCGATAACAGCTGCCTCTACTAACTTAACTAAGTAAGTATGATTAGCGTATGCACGAGCTCCCTTTGAAACCTGAAGAATAACAGGGCTCTTCAGCTCGCCGGCTGCTTCTGTAATACCCTGCACGATTTCCATGTTGTTCACATTGAAAGCACCGATTGCATAGCCGCCATCATAAGCTTTCTTGAACATTTCGGTAGTAGTAACTAATGCCATTTTTGTTCATCCTTTCTTTATTGTATACTTTATAGGTTTGTTATAACTTATTCAACCTCACTCATTATAACCGATTCCCCACAAAATGGGAACTAAAAAATGAATATTTCTTCCAAAATCGCGTAATTCCTGCTTTTAACAGCTTTGTTCAGGGACAATAATCTGCAAAGCCTGCTTTTCATTCCGGATTTCGACCTTATTATGAATCCCTCCATACTCTCCGTCCAGTGTCCAGGCAACTCCCTTCTTCGAGGTAATTGTCAGGGCCTTCGTCTTAAAGCAGTACATACTCTCTGTACTGATGTCACGATTGACCAGAGCTGACATAATCTGATTTACTTCCATGGCCGTATTAGGTTTCTTAATCAGGGTTACCTCGAATTCACCATCATCGAGCTGTACATTCTTGCCGGTGATATTCTTAAAGCCGCCTACAGACACCGAATTTGTCACCATTCCGTATAAAAAGCTTCCCTCTACAGAGAAGTCTTCACTTTCGACTTTCAGATCATAAGCCTTAATGTTGGAAAGACTCTTCACTCCTTCCAGCAGGTAAGCCATATGTCCGAGGACATTTTTCATATCCTGCCTCGTTGCATAGGAAACCTCGGTAAACAGACCAAATGCCGCAATATAGATAAAATAATCTTCGTTGAATGCCCCCACATCACAGGAAAACCGGCGGCCGTTCACAATGGAGGAGGCTGCTGCTTTCATTCTTCCCGGAATTCCAAGACTTGATGCAAAATCATTCGTACTCCCTGCAGGAACATACCCGATTGGCAGCTTTTCACTGCTGTACATCATGCCGCTCACCACTTCATCAAGCGTGCCATCCCCTCCACAGCAGACGATCAGATCAAAGAATTTCTTTTTCCGTTCTACAACTGCCTTTCTCCCGTCTCCCTGTGACTGTGTCGGATACACCGTAATTTCATAATCTGCCTTTGCAAAAATATCAATAATGTCTAAAAAATTGCTCCGGATCTTTTCCTTTCCGGCTCTCGGGTTATATATAAACAGAAGCTTTTTCTTCTGGTTCCATTCATTCATTGCCCTTATCTCCCATCCAGACTGATCACACTCTACTTGTCCCTCTCACAAAAAAACCACTGTATTGCCCCCCGACAACACAATGGCCTTCTTACTTCATTATTTACCTTCAGGATTGCTTAAATAAGCCTCCATGCCAGCCATCGCCTGTTCTTCGTCAGATCCGTCTGTAATAATCCTGATTTCTGTTCCAAGGCTTGCGGCAAGGCTCATCATACCCATAATACTCTTCGCATTAATCCTTCTTCCTTCGGTTTCCAGATAAACCGTGCTGTCATACTGGCTTGCAACCTGTACCAGCATCGCAATGGGTCTTGCCTCCAGTTGTCCATCCAACTGAGGTTTGATCGATTTCTCCAACATAATATTCTCCTCCTTTAAACCCTAATCTTATCGGCAAGTTCACTCAGTTTGCGTAATCTATGATTGACGCCGGACTTCCCTACCGGCGGATTAAGGAACTTCCCGAGCTCCTGCAATGAACTTTCCGGATATTCCAATCGAATTTCCGCCATTTCACGCAGGTTCTCCGGCAGTTTTTCCATTCCGTAATGCTTCTGCAGATAAAGAATATCCTCAATCTGCCTGCTTGCAGCATTCACCGTTTTCGTGATATTGGCTGCCTCACAGTTCACCTTACGGTTTACCGAATTACGAACCTCCTTTTCTACACGGAGGTTTTCCAGATACATTAAGGACAGGCGTGCTCCCATGACATTCAACAGATCAACGATTGCCGCCCCTTCCTTCATATATACTACATAGTGCTTCTTTCTGCAGATAATTTTTGCTTCCAGTTCAAAATCCGCTATCATTTCCCGGATCTGCTGTGCCTGCTTCTCCTGTTCACAGACAAATTCCAGATGATACCCCTTCTTCGGGTCACTCATGGAACCTGCACATAGAAATGTTCCCCGCAAACAGGCTCTCTTACAACAGCTCTGCTTCAGCAGCATCCGGTTCACCCCTTCCAATGGAAAAAGAGGCTCGCCCGATTCATCCAGCATTTTTAATGCCTGCAGTATTTTATCCGCACACGCATTTATCATAAAGGTTTTTTTCAGTAATGTAAAGTACTTTCTGCCTATTATCTCGTTTTCAGACTTCAGTTCAATTTGTGTGCCGGAGCTGTCATGTTTCAGGACACACCCATAAGTGACAAGTGCCGCCAGTTCAGCAAGCTGACAATGTCTGGCTCCCGGCACCACGTTTTCCAGCTCTTCCTTCACTTGTAACGAAAATGACATGCTTCTCTCCTAAATACCCTGTCCCACATCACGATGTGCAATTTTAAGTCCGTAATCGCCCTGATCCTTCAGCTCCTCATAGAGACGGTTTGCCAGTGTCACGCTGCGGTGTTTGCCTCCGGTACAGCCGATTCCGATCACAAGCTGATACTTTCCTTCCTTCACATAATTGGGAATCAGGAACTTAATCATGTCTGTCAGCTTGTCAATGAAAATATGTGCCTCTTCAAAGCTCATGACATAATCCTGTACTTCCCTGTCATTTCCGGTTTTGTATTTCAGTTCTTCAATATAAAAGGGATTCGGCAGAAAACGTACATCAAATACCAGATCCGCATCCGCCGGGATACCATGCTTGAATCCAAAGGAAAGGATCGTCACCATCAGACTGTTGTAATTCTCATTCCGTACGAAAATACGATCCAGCTCCTCCTTTAATTCTCTCGTTAAAAGGCGGGAGGTATCAATGACATAATCTGCCTGACCTTTCATATTCTTAAGGATTTCCCGCTCCCTGCGGATTCCATCTTCAATCCGTCCATCCGGTGAAAGCGGATGAACACGTCTTGTTTCCTTATAACGCTTTAAAAGCTCGGCATCTCCCGCTTCCATAAAGAGGATTTCGAAAGAGTAGCCATTGTCACGGAGCTTGTGCAGGATCTTCTCTACATCTTCAAAGGATTGGTCCGCACGTACATCAAGGCCAAGCGCCACCTTGGTAACCTCGCTGTTAGGCATGGCAATCAGCTCCACAAACTTCTCGATCAGAAGAACCGGAAGATTGTCTACACAATAAAACCCTGCATCCTCCAGCATACGAAGTGCTGTACTTTTTCCTCCACCGCTCATACCGGTAACAATTACAAAACGCATATTAAAAATCTCCCAATAAAATCACTTCTGTCTCCAGAGTGACACCGAATTTCTCTTTCACACGCTCCTGCACTTCGCAGATCACCTCTGCCACATCCGCTGCCGAAGCGTGGTTTTTGTTAATAATAAAGCCACAGTGCTTTTCGGAAACACAGGCTCCTCCGATTGAATAGCCCCGTAAACCCGCATCCATAATGAGTTTTCCGGCAAAATAGCCTTGCGGCCGCTTAAAGGTGCTTCCGGCACTTGGATACTGTAACGGCTGCTTATCCCTGCGGCGCCGGTTCAGCTCTGTCATCTTCGCTGCAATCTCTTCCTGATTGCCCGGCTGCAGCTCCATCTCTACCTGCACCACAATAAAGGGGCGCTTCTTAATCACGCTGGTGCGATACCCGAATTCCATATCCTGATTATTAAGGACAAGGATTTCACCTTCTTCATTCATGACCCACACCTTCGTGACAATCTGCCCGAGTTCTCCATCATATGCGCCGGCATTCATCACCACGCCGCCTCCGATGGATCCCGGAATTCCGGATGCAAATTCAAAACCGGTCAGGGCATGTTCACAGGCCTCCCGGGCAATCCGGGACATAAGACATCCTGCCTGGATCGTCAATCTGTTTCCATCCACCTGAATCTGATCCATCCCGTCTCCGAGATAAAGAATGATACCATGATAGCCTTTATCCCCGACCAGAAGATTACTTCCGTTTCCGATAACAAAATACGGGAGCTCAGCCAGCTTAAAATATGGAATCAGCTTTTCCAGCTGTTCCTTATTGCGGATCCGTAAAAAGGCTTCCGCTTCACCGCCCACACAGAAGGTCGTGTGGCGGCTCATCGGTTCGTTTTTAAGAATATCCTGCGGATCTACATATTGACTGATATATTCATAAACTGCTTCATTTATAAGTTCCAAATCGCACTCCTGCATGTCACTTTTCTTATTTGATACTAACGATCCAATACCAGCTTGGCTGCTCCGTAAATACCGGCGTCATTTCCCAGTGTTGCAAGCTCAAACTTCACATCCCTGTCTGCATGGAAAACCGCCTTCTGATAGTAAGGCCTGATATAATCAATGAGAACAGAGCCTGCCTTGGATACGCCGCCGCCAATAACAAAGGCTTCCGGGTTGGTTACACAGGCAATTGCTGCAAGTCCTTCTCCAAGATACTGTCCGAACTGCTCTGCAATCTCCATTGCAACCGGATCCTTTGCCTTTACTGCATCAAATACGCTCTTTGCAGAAAGTGTGGTTGTGCGCAGAACAGAATCCTGTGTGGTCTTTTCCAGCTTGCGCTTTGCAAGACGGGTAACACCTGTTGCAGAGGAATACTGTTCCAGACATCCCCTGTTTCCACAGCCGCAGGTCTCCTGCTCGTCATCCTCCACATGAATATGTCCAATCTCACCACCGGCTCCGTTTGCACCTGTGAGCACCTTTCCATTGACAATGATACCGCCGCCGACACCGGTTCCAAGTGTAACAACGACAAGATCCTTATAGCCCTGTCCGCCGCCCTTCCACATTTCACCAAGCGCAGCAACATTGGCATCATTACCTGCCATAACAGGGAGCTTTAAGATATTTTCCAGAGTTTCTTTGATACTGAATACACCCCATCCAAGATTTGCAGTCTTATAGATGACACCTTTGCTGTCAACCGGTCCCGGTGCCCCGACACCGACACCGGCCACATCCTTACGGTCAATTCCTGCATCCTTAATCTTCTTCTCAATGCTGGCAGCGACATCCGGAAGAATCCTGCTTCCGTTATCTTCTTTTCTTGTAGGAATCTCCCACTTATCAAGAACGTTACCCTCTGTATCAAAATATCCAAGCTTTACGGTCGTTCCACCAATATCAACACCAAATACATACTGACTCATTGTTTCCATACCTCTCTTTATTCTTATGTTATTTTCTTATAAATATGTGTATCCATTGGGAATATCCACTCTTTATTCGTCTTCGTCCTCGTCACGTCTTCTTGTGAGAGATTCCTGTACACGGCGGTACAGCTCCTGTGCAGCATTGTAACCCATCTTCTTCTGACGATGGTTGATTGCGGCTGACTCACAAATGACAGCCAGATTACGTCCGGGACGGATCGGAATATTGTGGCACACCACCTTATTGCCCAGATATTCGGTATATTCTTCTTCCAGTCCGAGACGGTCGTATTCCTTCTCCTTGTCCCAGTCCTCCAGACGGATTACCAGATCAATGTTCTGGGTATCCTTAACGCTTGATACACCGAACAATGTCTTGACATCGATGATACCGATACCACGAAGTTCGATAAAGTGCTTCGTAATATCCGGTGCAGAACCAACGAGGGTATCATCGGATACCTTACGGATTTCAACAGCATCATCCGTTACCAGACGGTGGCCTCTCTTAATCAGCTCCAGGGCTGCCTCGGATTTACCGATTCCGCTTTCACCGGTAATCAGAACGCCTTCACCGAAGACATCCACCAGAACACCGTGCACGGAAATACAGGGCGCCAGCATCACATTCAGCCAACGGATAATCTCTGCCATAAAGGAAGAGGTTGCCTTTTTCGTGGAAAAAAGCGGAATCTTGTGTTCCAGTGCGATCTCCAAAAACAATGGATTGGGCTGAAGCTCACGGCTGAAAATGATTGCCGGAATATCATAGGAAAGAAGTCTGGTGAAGACCTCCTTCTGACGTGCCTGCGGTAAGCCCTCCATGTACGTATATTCTACAAAACCGATAATCTGCAGACGTGTATCCTCAAAATGCTCAAAGTAACCCGCCATCTGCAATGCCGGACGGTTAATATCCGGCTGTTTAATCTTAATCTTGGAAATATCCAGTTCCGGAGTCAGATTCTCCAACTTCATCTTCTCAACAATTTTTTCCAGCTTTACACTTGCCATACCCATACTCCCTTCGTATTGAATATCACAGCAGCTACCCAAAAGTGATGCTGTTCAACGCTTTTATCATATCATATCCATAATTCTTAGACAATTAGAGATTTTGTTCTGATGATTTTTCCTTGCGGAAGAACTGATAAATTCTTTCGGCGGCAGGGCGGTTCATTCCATCCACGGCAAGCAGCTCCTCCACTTCGGCATCGCGGATTTCTTCTATGGAGCGGAAATGCCGCATCAATGCCTTTCTTCTTGCAGGTCCGACTCCCGGAATCTCATCCAGTACCGAATGCACCTGCGATTTGGAACGGAGTGACCGGTGAAATTCAATTGCAAACCGGTGTGCCTCATCCTGAATTCTCGTAATCAGCTTAAAGCCCTCGCTGCGGCGGTCAATCGGGATCTCTTCATTCTGATAATAAAGTCCCCTCGTATTATGGTTATCATCCTTCACCATACCACAGACCGGAATATCAAGCTGCAGTTCCTCAAGCACCTGCAATGCAATATTCACCTGACCCTTACCACCATCCATCATCAGCAGATCCGGAAATTTCGTAAAGCTGCCAAGCTCTGCATCCTTATTCTGTTCCTCCAGCTCCTTCTGCTCCTCCATACCATGCAGGAAACGCCTTGTCAGTACTTCACGCATACAGGCATAATCATCGGGTCCTGACACGGTTTTAATCTTAAACTTACGATAGTCGCTGCGTTTGGGCTTTCCCTTTTCAAACACCACCATGGAACCGACATTCGCAAAGCCGCTGATGTTGGAAATGTCGTAAGCCTCCATACGGGATATATTCGAAAGGGACAGGAGCGATGCAATCTCCTTCACTGCGCCAATCGTACGCCCTTCTTCCCTACGGATCCGCTCCTTGTCCTTACTCAGAATCAGTTCCGCATTTCTTGCTGCAAGCTCCACGAGTTTTTCTTTCGATCCAATCTTCGGGACGCGTAAATATACTCTCGAGCCGCGTCTTCCTGTCAGCCACTGTTCAATCACTTCCCGATCCTCAATATCCGTCTGCAGCATGATTTCTCTCGGCACAAACGGAGTTCCCGCATAAAACTGCTTTACAAAATCCTGCAGAATCTGTTCCTTCGGCGTCTGTGACACATGCGTCATATAAAAATGCTCCCTGCCGATGAGTCTGCCTCCGCGGACAAAGAACACCTGGACTACTGCATCCTCTGCCTCAACCGCCAGTGCAATAATATCCTTATCTTCTCCATCAAAATCGGTGATCTTCTGCTTCTCTGAAATCTGCTTCACACTGTTAAACAGATCCCGGTAACGGGCCGCCTCCTCAAATTCCAGATTTTCGGATGCCTGCTGCATTTTGGCATTCAGATCCTTCAATGTTTCCTGATAATCTCCATTCAGGAAATTTAATGCTTTCTTTACCCGTTCGCCATACTCTTCCTTACTGACCAGTCCCTGACAGGGCGCTACACACTGATGAATATGAAAATTAAGACACGGGCGGTCGATCCCGAAATCACGCGGAAGAACCTTATTACAGGTCCGCAGCTGATACAGCTTATTAATCAGATCAATCGTATCCTTGACTGCTGCCGCACTGGTATATGGCCCAAAGTACCGGGAACGGTCCTTTTTCATCTGACGGCTGAACAATACCCGCGGATAATCCTCGCCGAGTGTCACCTTGATGTATGGATAGGTCTTATCATCCTTAAGCATGGTATTGTACTTCGGGCTGTTTTCCTTGATCAGATTGTTCTCTAATACCAGTGCCTCAAGCTCGGAATCCGTAACAATATATTCAAACCGCGCAATCAGAGAAACCATCTTGTCAATCTGCGGGCCTCTTCCCACGATCTTACGAAAATAAGACCTGACACGGTTGTGAAGATCAATGGCCTTTCCCACATAGATGATTTCATCCTGGGCATCATGCATGATATAAACTCCGGGACTGTGTGGGAGCTTTTTTAATTCTTCCTGAAAGTCAAACATCGTATTCTCTCTCTGTCTCTGCTTGTCGCTCGCACCTAAGTTCAAGCTGCGCCCTTGGCTTGCTTTCACTAAGTGCTCTGCACAAAACAGCCGCATGTCTTCCGACTTACGGCTGCATTCTTTCTATTATTATACTTTCTCTTCTACACCCGGTCAGACGGCACATTGGAAAATCTTCCCCTGGGTGATCCCTCTGAATTACCTGCTGCAGATGTTGGCTGTTTCGGGGCTGACTCCAGATTCTGTACCTGTGGCTCTGCCGGATTCTGGACTGCCTTCGGTTCCTGTGGTTCTGCAGAATTCTGAGTCTCTTTTATCTGTGGTTCCACGGCATTCTGTGCGTCCTCCTGTGCCTGCACCGGTGTCTGGGCCGGTTCTGCTGCAGGCTCTGTCTTTGCCTCCACCGTGGTTTCTGTAGAATTTTCCGCGGTCTGTTCCTGCTCCTTCTTTTCCTCCGGATCCGGAAGTCCCTTCTCTTCACGGTAGATCTTCATGAATTCCTTACCGCTGATGGTTTCCTTCTCGATCAGATGCGCTGCCAGCTTATCCATCAGTTCCCGGTTACCGGCAAGCATTTCCTTCGCTTCGTCATAGCACTGCTTTAACAGATTCATGACCTCGGTATCCACATCGGCTGCGGTACGGTCACTGCAGGTCAGTCTTGCACCGCCGCCCAGATACTCACTTTCCACGGTTGCAAGCCCCATCAGGCCAAACCGGTCGCTCATACCGAAACGGGTAATCATGTTGGTGGCAATATTTGTTGCCTGTTCAATATCGTTCGCTGCACCCGTTGTAACATTGCCAAAGATCAGCTCTTCTGCTGCACGTCCGCCAAGCAGGCTTACCAGACGGTCATGAAGCTCTTCCTTCGTCTGCAGATATTTTTCCTCCTCCGGCACATGCATAACATAGCCAAGAGCACCCATTGTTCTTGGAACAATGGTAATTTTCTGTACCGGTTCGGAATTCTTCTGTAGTGCGCTGATCAGTGCATGCCCGACCTCATGGTAAGAAACAATCTTGCGCTCTTCCCTGCTCATGATACGGTCTTTCTTTTCCTTTCCGACAAGCACCTGTTCCACAGCTGCAAACAGATCCTTCTGGGAAACATATTCCCTGCCATGCTGCACCGCCATAATGGCCGCTTCATTAATCATATTGGCAAGATCTGCACCAACCGCACCGCTTGTAGCCAGTGCAATCGCATCCAGATCCACACTTTCATCCAGATGTACATCCTTCGCATGAACCTTCAGGATCTCCACACGTCCCTTTAAGTCCGGCTTATCTACAATAATTCTACGGTCAAAACGTCCCGGACGAAGAAGTGCCTTATCCAGAATCTCCGGACGGTTCGTAGCGCCCAGTACCAGAATACCCTTGGACGTATCAAAACCATCCATCTCGGAGAGCAGCTGGTTCAGCGTCTGCTCACGTTCCTCATTGCCCCCGCCGTATTTATTGTCACGGCTTCGTCCAATGGCATCAATTTCATCAATAAAAATAATACATGGTGCGTTCTTGGTTGCTTCCTTAAACAGATCTCTTACTCGGGAAGCTCCGACACCGACATACAATTCAATAAAGTCTGATCCGGAAAGGGAAAAGAACGGCACCTTTGCCTCTCCGGCCACTGCCTTGGCAAGTAAGGTTTTACCGGTTCCGGGAGGTCCGACAAGCAGTGCTCCCTTGGGGAGCTTTGCACCGATCGACGCATATTTCATCGGGTTATGCAGGAAGTCCACAACCTCCTGCAGGGACTCCTTCGCTTCATCCTCACCGGCTACATCCTTAAAGGTAATTCCGGTTTCCTTCTGCACATAAACCTTCGCATTACTCTTTCCAACGCCCATGGGACCGCCACCCTTGCTCATCTTACGGAACAGGAAGCTTAACAATACCCACATCAGAAGGAACGGAAATACATAGGTAAGCAGGAAACCCAGAATTGCACCGGATCCATCTGCCACCTTGCCCTTCACTTCCACATCACTGTGCTCTAAAAGACGGTTCGTCAGGGTATCATTGTCCTCGATTTTACCGGTATAGAAGGTCACACTGGAGCTCATTCCATACAGATTCATCAACGGATTCTGCTGGCTCTGCTCGACCTTCGGCTGAATATAAATCCGGTCGGAGTCAATCGTAACTGATGCCACCTTATTCTCATCAAGCATCTGAATGAATTCATTATAGCTGATCTCCCTCTCGGAAGATCCGGTCATAAAATTCATAAAGGCACTGACCAGCAACAGGGAAATCAACGCTGCAATCACAAACAGAATAATATTCTGTTTCTTGGGATTCTTGGAAGGTCCTCCTCCGTTTCCCTTATCGCCGGAGGAGTTATCTCCTCCGCCCAGACCCCCGTCAAACTGATTCAAATTCTGATCGTTCATTTAAAATCCTCTTTCCTTACGGGGTTCACTTGTTAAATCCACCCCTAATTTCTTGAATGTCTTAATATCCACATTGGAAAGCATCACCGAGGTATGCACCTGGCATCCTTTAAGCCTGGGAAGCTGCTCTAACGCCTTCTGTGCATTCTCATCGGTAAGTGCGGAAATACTTAATGCAATCAGCACCTCATCGGTATGCAGACGCGGATTCTTTCCACCTAAATATTTCGTTTTTAACACCTGGATCGGCTCAATCGCTTCCGGAGAAATCAGATGCGTATCGTGATCTACACCGCCTAATGCCTTTAATGCATTCAGCAGTAATGCTGCCGATGCACCGAGCAGATCGGAAGTCTTTGACGTAATAATCGTGCCATCCTGCAGTTCAATCGCTGCAGTGGGAACACCAAGCTTTTCTGCGCGCTGGTTTGCTGCTACGGTCACCTTACGGTCATCGGTCGTAATCTTTGCCTGCTTCATCAGCAGTTCAATCTTATATACTTCGTTTTCGCTGCCCTTATCGTTTACCACGTTATTCAGAGCTGTATAATAACGACGGATAATCTCCATATTGGAGGCTTCACAGCAGGCCTCATCATCAATGATACAGTTTCCTGCCATGTTCACGCCCATATCGGTAGGTGACTTGTAAATACACTCTCCGTAAATTCCTTCAAAAATAGCGCTTAACACCGGGAAGATCTCAATGTCACGGTTGTAGTTGACCGTTGTCACACCATAAGCCTCCAGATGGAACGGGTCAATCATGTTCACGTCATTTAAATCTGCCGTCGCTGCTTCATAGGCAAGGTTAATCGGATGCTTCAACGGAATGTTCCAGATCGGAAAAGTCTCATACTTCGCATAGCCGGACTTAATACCACGCTTATTGTCATGGTATAACTGGGAAAGACAGGTGGCCATCTTACCACTTCCCGGTCCGGGTGCTGTTACCACCACAAGCGGACGGGTGGTTTCAATATATTCATTCTTGCCAAAGCCCTCGTCACTGACAATCTTATTAATATTAGAAGGATAACCTTCAATAATATAATGAAGGTAAACCCTCACACCCTTCTTCTCAAGCTTCGCTTTAAACGCATCTGCTGCTGCCTGACCGGTATAATGGGTCAGAACAACACTGCCCACATACAATCCCCTGCTTTCAAACTCCTTCATCAGTCGCTGTACATCGACATCATAGGTGATTCCAAGATCACCACGTACTTTATTCTTCTCAATATCAGCTGCATTTATAACAATAACGATCTCCGCACGGTCTGCCAGCTTCATCAGCATACGCAGCTTGCTGTCCGGCTCAAAGCCCGGGAGCACTCTGGATGCATGAAAGTCATCGAATAATTTTCCTCCAAATTCCAGATAAAGCTTATCGCCAAATTTATTAATACGTTCTTCTATATGCTCTGACTGCATTTGCAGATATTTTTCATTATCAAATCCCACTCTCATAATTGTTTTCCGTTCTCCTCTTTTGAAACCTGATCATAACTGTTCAGTACCTTCACAGTTATGATGCAAAATCCATTTCAAATCGGCTTCGCCGATGGGATTTTGCATTACTGAATCATTTTCTTACGGTCTTGGCAGTAAATGCCTCGACCTGTACTGAATAATTACACCTGACATATCGTTTTTTATTGTAGCACAGCTCTTTCGATTATTCCATAAAAAGAAATAAAGGAGCTGTGAAAATTTTATGAAATCTGCATCAAAAAACTTCTCATTAAACTTACAAGTCTGCTCTTATTTCATATCCTTAATCACAATTTAACAAATCAACTTATCTCTTTTGCTTAATATAGCCAATCATATACAATTCCACTAATTCGTTAACATCCACAGGCTCCTCCACTACGGCTGCATTTTCAGTACACCACGCTTCTATAAAACTTTTCTTTTTACAATAATTATATAAAACAGCATATGCGCGAAAATATCCTTTAAAATCTTTATACATTTTATTCTTTAATTCTATATTTTCCATCAGGAAATTTCCTGACAAATCCTTTTGCCGGGAAGTCAGGATATTGAAATTCCCATAATGTTCCACAACATTTACATTTATACCACTTATCAGCATACCACTTAAATTCATCTTTTACTTCTTCAGGCTTTAAACCATAACCACAAAAATATGGTGACTCTACAGGTATGTCACAAAACACACCTTCTTGGACTTGATATTCAAAAAATTTTCTAAGTTCCTCATACAGTTCAAATGAATTTATTTCAATTCCTATTCTCTCATCACAATCACATTGATTCATTGAAACCACCCCACTTTCACTCACATCGTCTTGCCAAATACCTTGCACAGTTCTTTTCCGACAAGACGGCCCCTTCATGGCTACAAGTCCTTGTCCAAAGGTAAGCATATTGAATTCTCCCAACGTCAGATAGTTGCGGATACACTAACCAAATTTACAATGTTAATTCTCCGTTTTCAAACTTTTCAAGAATCTTTTTACGTTCCGCAATATCTTCGGATTTGAATTTCTTACGCAAACTTATTACATCATTTGATTCTTTAATGCTGCTTCTGTCTTTAATTATCCCTTTATTATATAAAATTCCCATAACAGCAGTACTCCTGTTAACCTTATTACTATTATTAATATAAATGTCTACAAGAATGTTATATAATCGCTGACAAGGCTTACAATATGACAAAATTGAAACAAATGATATGGTTTCCGGAGATGCATCAATATTTCTTTTAATCAAATCCAAGTACTTTTCATCTCCCGTAACCTCATACAATATTTTTCCAATTTCTACACTCGCTTCACTTGGTATTTGTAATAAATAGGGATTTTCTTTTAAAGCTTTTATACCATCATATTTTTCTAGTTTGGGGAGGAATTGTGCTAATTCTATTTCTTTTTTATTAAAAAAAGCATCCCAAATAATATCTTCTACTTCTTCTCGCTCCCAATCGTATATTTCTTCCATCACTCTGGGATAATATCCATCCTTTTTTTCTGCCCCGTTTGCATTCAATTGTTTTATTAAACAATCGTAAGCTTTACTATTTTGCATCTATAATTACCTCTTGAATAATAACATCATTTTTATTTGACCACCTGGAGTTTGCTCCATTATAGTTCCGCCAATAGATACCTTTACACATCTTCACCATATACACCATTATCCTGATAATGCAAAATTGTATTATACATTTCATCATCAATATATTGACACAACTCCGCTTCATCTGAAGAAATCTCTATTCTTTTTTCTTTACCATATGCGAACCTGCATCATATTCTAAATAAAAACTATTTTTAATTTTTATTAGCTTTATACCTTCATCCTCTTTAATTAATTGCATATTAATCTCTCCGATTCAAGCAAAAAATCTATATGTATATTGCTTTGATAGCCTTTGCTATATTATCATCTTACCAATAAAGCATCTTTCTTCTAATGAAAACATCATTGCATCACCTCTAATCATAAATTATCATTCCAATTTTTCCTACCAACTGTGATATTAATTCAATGTGTTCTCTAATTTTTACTTTTTTCAGATTTTGAACCTTTTCGCTACCACCTAATCCCAATAATGGTACATAACCAAAGCACTCATCCTGCTCCAGTTTACCTAATTTATTTACTGCTTCTATATACTGGGGTATCTGAAAATACT
>FR902855.1 GCA_000438155.1 Firmicutes bacterium CAG:95 | reverse complement strand
TAAATATACCCAGTCCAATGTAGATCAATACCCATATTCTGTTTTTCTTTAATACTTCTTTTATATAGCGCATAACTGTACTCCTTTATATTATATTTCAATCATCAGGTCAGTACAGCCAACGACTGCCAGCAAGTTTCTTTCACCTCAGCACAATCTGCCAACAGTTTACATCAACTGTACTGAGTAATTACCTCGGATCAATTTCATACGAATCTCACCTCTTTCATATAAGATATTTCGGTTACTATATACCCAAATTTCTTTTACTTTGTTTTATATGTAAGCCAAAAACAAACGGAACGTTGTTATTTATTCATGTTCTCAACTAAGCTCGCAGCTTTTACGGTCATCTCCACCCAGCCCGGCACAAAACCACTTCGTAATGCATTTTTAACAGATTTAAGATTCGACCAGGCACAACAATAAAACGGCACCTTTCCTCTATCCATTATCTCTATTGCCAAATTACTGGTTAAGGAAGAAGCAATCCCCTGCCTGCGATACTCCGGCAGAACATCAACTCCAATCTGCCACATATCATCACAATCTGCAGAACAGGCTGCAAGTCCGATCAGTTTTCCATTATCATAAGCGCCAACTCCAAGAACATCCAGTTGCTTTCGATCTTCACAAAGTGCATTGCTCCAGACCGGAAGATACAAATTTGCAAAATTCTTTTGTTCCAACACCTTAAGGTGATAGTTGCATTCTCTTCTTTTCAAAACATTAACATCCGGTAAAAAATACTCTGCCATAAAACAAACACGATATCCGTTTTCTTTCATCCGTTCATCCAGCCAATGCATATTAGGAGTTTCAAAACAATGATAAAATTCATATTTGCTCAGATAGCTTTCAACAATTTCTCTATATTCATCTTTTACAGATGCAACTATATTATTTCCATATGAAACCAGATTGCAGGCAATCGGTTCTTTATAGTATTTTCTTGCTAATGGACCAATCCCAGACTTTACAAACACATTTGTGTCCATAAGAAAATCAGAAGCCTTAGCATTCGTATCGTAGGCAGATTGCTGCATTGCAATATCAAGTATCTCTTTATTTGTCATATTTTGATCCCCTCATAATTTGCCAATTAAGTACTTCCCTCGGTGAACCTGCAACAAAATTTAATAACAGCATACCTTTTATTTACTTTCTACTCAATAAACCAAACAGGATCAAAAAGCATATGGCACATCCCAGCAATATTCCTACACATTTCATCAATTCATTTTTTCTATAGGATTGCTCGGGAAGAATCCCATCTTTGTCATAAGAATACTTCGTATGGTCTGTCGTATATGCCATTATGGACTCTCCAACATTATATTGTGAATATACATTTCCCGGCACCTGCATCCGCTTATTATATTCATTTGCTTTCCCATTGTGATAATAGAAAAAATAATTTTGGGATATCGAATTATTTGCTGAAGCGTCTTCCGTCTTTTTATCCGTTATCACAATATTTTCTATATAATAATCTTGTCCCTCAACCATCTTTTCCATTTTCTTATGAAATGCAGCAGATGTCATAAATATATGTATCCACACAATCATAAAAAGCAGACACAAAATAGCAAAACAGCACCAGAACAGAACTCTCTTCTGTTTTCCTGTCAATCTCTCTTTTTGCTCTTGATGCTTAACCAATTTATTACTCATTTTCTTTTATTCCCAGGGTCTTTCTTTACCAAGCCAGCCCTTTTCCTCCCAATATGCAACATCCTTGGGATTTGCAATTATCTTCTGCATGAAACGCATAACCATAAACATTCCCCTGGTTTTGATCCCCGGTTTCACATTGCCCGAACGGTTTCTGATTTTCTTTGCAATTTCTGATGTTGCTATATCAATTTTTCTCTTTTTCTTTTCACTGACGCCGTTCCAATTAACGGCAGCAACACTAACCCCATACTGATATATTCTGGCCACTCCCCAGAAAAGCAGACTATCCATCATATCCTTGTTCGTCGATTTCATGCCTGCACCAGCCGCTGTCGATATGCATATGCCCTGCTTTTTAAACATCGATTCTTCCGGACAATGCACCATCCATCTGTATCCATAATGATCTAAAAAGGCCTTCATGGATCCTGTCGCATGATATACATAAACCGGACTGGCTAAGATAATCACATCCGCTTCATCGATTGCAGCCGTTAATGGCTTTAGTTTTTCATAATGGGGACATTTCCTCTCCGATTCCAGAATGCATCTTATACATCCAACGCAAAATTCTCCAAAATCTCTTGGAAGAAAGAATTCTTTTATCTCGCCATCTAATTTTTCTGCTAACATATGAGCAATATGATAGGTTGAGCCTTTATGGCTTTGACCATGTATTATTACGATCTTCATGTTATCTCCATTTACAGCAAGAATGCCCCGACGGCTGCACTTCAAAAGTGATTCAGCCGCCTCTGTATCCATTTCTCTTTTCTTTCTCCGCATTTCGCTAAACATTATTTTTCCTCCATGAACTGAATGATAATCTGTTGCATCTCTTCCGTCCAAAACTCACTTCCACCATGATCTGCACCTTCGAGAAAATACAGTTTTACATTGTTACCACATTACTTCAATCTGTTATATACTTCAACACTGACACGTGGATTGATCGTTCTGTCCTTCGTTCCATGAAACATTAATACCGGCGGTAATTCCGTATCTTCGTCAATATTGCATTCTACAGACAATTTTCTGCACAGCTCCGGGTACACACGCAGATTAACACCACCCATCTACTTTCCTTCCGGACTTTCCGGCAGGTGGTGATTTATTGTGCTGGGCATTCCATCATCAAGCATTACACTGCATGCACCATAAAATAAAATAATACCTTTTTTCAGTTTAAACACAATCTCATCTGATGCCACTGTACATTTCCATGTGTGGATTTATCCGACACCCCTTCATCAACAAAACCATATTTTGCGTAATAAGAAATCAGTTTTTCTTTGCAGGTGAGTACCAGTCCCTTGCGTCCCTGCATTCTGGCATCCTCAATAGCACGGCAGATCAATTCTCCTGCATATCCCTGTCTGCGGTAATCCGGCAGCGTATTGACACCAAAAATCATCTGCCACGCGCCATTTTCATTATGCATAGCCGCATTCTCATACATTTCGTCCGTCAAATCGGGCTCATCTGTTACAAATCCATCTACAAAAGCAATCAGCTTTTCGCCCTCATACATGAGCCAAAAATGATTTCCATAATATCGGATTCTATCAATAAATTCCTTTTCAGTTGCTGCTTCCGCAGGTGGAAAGCATTTTGCCTCAACCGCAGCAACCGCAGCAAGATCCTCCATTGTTGCATATTTTATTCTCATAATGTATTTCTCCACTAAAAGGTTCTTCTAAAATGAGAAGTTGTCATATT
>FR902854.1:15963-18343 GCA_000438155.1 Firmicutes bacterium CAG:95 | reverse complement strand
AAGCTTTGGAGCAGTTGCTGTAAACACAGTGCTGAACTATCTGCTGATATTTGGAAAATTCGGATTTTCATGTATGGGAATAAAGGGAGCTGCCATTGCCACACTTATTTCGCAGTTGTTTAACCTGGTATTTATTGTTACCGGATTTGTCTTATGTATCCGAAAAGAGGGAGACAAACCGGTATTATCTCTGCATTTTAGCAAAATCACAATCATGGATTATCTGATCATGATTATGCCGATTCTGATCAGTGAATTTTTATGGAGTCTCGGGCAAAATGTGGAGTCGGCTGTTTATGGGCATCTTGGCACATCAAACCTTGCAGCCTATACACTTACCGGTCCGATACAAGGGCTTATCGTAGGTGCACTTAGCGGATTGTCTGCAGCTGCCGGTGTGATGGTCGGCAAGAGACTTGGCAGGAAAGAATATGATGAGGCTTACGCAGAGTCGAAGAAGATTATGTGTGCAGGCTTATTTGGCGCAGTAACGGTATCGGCTTTGCTCATTCTTTTGGCCGGAGTATATACCGAATTCTATCGTGTTGATGACATCGTAAAAGAGCTTGGAAAGACACTGCTTATCGTATTTGCCCTGTATGCTCCGGTCAAGGTGGAAAATATGATACTTGGCGGAGGCATTATCAGAAGTGGCGGCAACACCAAAATCATTATGATTATTGATATAATCGGCACATGATGTATCGGAATTCCACTGTGTCTGCTTGCAGCATATGTATTTAAGTGGGGAATTGTCGGTGTGTATACCCTGCTTACCACAGAAGAATTATTCAGGTTTGCTGTATCGTTCCTTATCTTTAAAAGGCGTAAATGGATCATTAGTTTATGCTGATTTAATTGTGTTCCCATCCAATGAATAAATATAGTATTTTTAATCAACATATGTTAGACTATTGTTATATAAATCAGGCTTTTATAGGAGGTAAATCAACATGAAATGTCCGTATTGTGGTGAAGAAATGATAAGAGGATACCTAATGAGCTCACGAGACATTACTTTTACAGTTGATAATCCGACAAAAGTTTTTCGTATTAAAAAATCGAACGATTTAGAATTGAGTAAAGGTTCTGGAGGGATCCCACATTGTGAAGCTTTTCGTTGCAGTAGTTGCAAAAAGATTTTGATTGATTATACAAACAGATAAATTGTTGCTATAATATAAATATCTATTAAGATTTTAAGAGTGAAAAGAAAGCAGGTGTATTTGTGCCGGAAATTTCGTTGTTTTATGGAATAAGGGTTACGATGTATTATGAAGATCACACTCCACCACATTTTCATGCAGAATATAATGGAAATAAAGCAATTGTAGATATTAATGAGGCAAGAGTAATAAAAGGAGCTTTGCCATCCAGGCAGTTAAAACTGATATTAGCATGGTGTGTGATACATCAGGATGAACTGATGCAAAATTGGGAACTGTCCAAAGACGGACTCCTCCACCACATTTTCATGCAGAATATAATGGAAATAAAGCGATTGTAGATATTATCGAAGCAAGAGTAATAAAAGGGGCTTTACCATCCAGGCAGTTAAAACTGATATTGGCATGGTGTGTGATACATCAGGATGAACTGATGCAAAACTGGGAATTGTCCAAAGATGGACTTCCGCTTAATAGGATTAATCCATTAGTGTAGGAGGCAGATATGTTTTATGATATTGTGCAGGTAATTCCTAATGAAGACTATACCGTATATGTATATTTTGAAGATGGAAAGATTGTATGTTATGATGCTAAAACGTTATTGAAAAAGAAAGTTTTTGAACCATTGAAAGATATTAGTTTTTTTATGAATGCATGCACCATTTTGAATGGAGGCAGATATGTTTTATGATATTGTGCAGGTAATTCCTTATAAAGACTATACGGTGTATGTATACTTTGAAGATGGGAAAATTGTATGCTATGATGCAAAAACGTTATTGAACAAGAAAGCTTTTGAACCGTTGAAGGATATTAATTTTTTTATGAATGCATGTACCATTTTGAATGGGACATTAGCATGGGATGTCTCTGGAACCAGAGATTGCAGTAAATGTCTGGACATAGATCCGGAAATGCTGTATAGGTTAGAAAGTGTAAGTGAAAAGATTGCGTAAGAAGTTGCTGGCTCTTCCCCATTTGTGATCCGTGTAAAAATTATAATTCGTCATACGCCTTTTATCTGTATCTGCCATCATTTTGACAGCTTCCTGCTCTTCTACATGATATAAGCTCATAATACGCTGTATTTTTTCCGGCATATTCCCATGGATAAATACATTCAGTACATCATCCCTATCCTTCAGAATATAGTCTGCATTTCTTCCAATAATTACACACGGCTCCTTCTCCGATAAAGCGTCCGCCGCTTC
>FR902854.1:0-15933 GCA_000438155.1 Firmicutes bacterium CAG:95 | reverse complement strand
CTTCCAAATTCTCTGCTGATCGTAATAATTCTCTTTACCATCTCTGACAAACATGGAAAAGTTTCCAGCCAGCGGCAGGATAATAATGAGCTGTCTCAAAAGCGAAATAATCAGTGATTCCACACCACCATCCAATGCCTGATAAATACCCTGATAAGCAACATTGATTCCGGCAAATAGAAAGCTGACTGAGATTATCCTCATTGCTCCGACAAAATATTCTCTTGACTGTTCCCTGCTACCTTTGCAGCTTTTTTACTGTTTCCCTGTCCAAGCGTTCTTGCAAGAAGTGCATTGGTTCCCACGCCGGTTCCGACCCCCACTGCCACCATAAGCATCTGGACCGGGAATACCAGTGTAAGGGCATTCAGTGCCGCTTCACTTCTTTGGATTTTATAAAATTTCTGGTATCACACACGGCTGGTAAACAAATTTTATAAAGCTTATGCTGAAAAGAAGGCAGAGACAATACCTGTCTCTGCCTTCTGGAAATTCATATGATTATATTCTGCACCTTAAACAGCATATGCTTCCGTTCAATGAAATCGTTACTGTAAAATTTCAACACTCTGCGTTCCCGGCAAAAGTTCTACCTCTATCCAGGCCCATTCTCTTTCTATTTTCTGTGTCTGATGTCCCTTTTCGGTAATAATCTGATACTCTCCGCCAATTCCACTACGTACCTCCATGCGAAGAGTGTGGGATACATCGGTATCATTTTTTATCTGGATCATCCATCCATTTTCCAGCGTTTCAATGCTTTCCAGAGTATCCTGCTCCAGTTTTACTGCAAAATCACGGCAGGTATCGAAAAACCTCATATTCAGTCCATCATCCGGCTTCAGAACATATCCGCCCTCTTTCTCAAAGAGCTGACCGCCAAGCACCTTCTGATGTCCATCCTCCTGATATACCATTGATGCCGCAATCTTCAAGGCGCCAAAGAAACCAAGACAACCTTCTCCGGACATTGCCGCAATACCCTTGTACACCGGTGAGCCGCCTCTGTCCTTTCCTGTAAACAGGCCATTTGCTCCATGGAAGATCCATGCTGTTGCTCCCTGATTTTCCGGATCATCACTCCAGTATCCGCCCGAATTATAAATTGCAAATCCTGCTAAATAAGCGCCATACAATGCCTTCATCAGGTCAACCCGATAATGTCTCTGCTCCAGAACCCAATCATAAATCGGATACGCCCCAAGCTGTGTCATATAGCTGACATTCCAATGGCTGTCTCCGCCACCCCGCAAGTCTGTCATATAAAGATACCACTCTGGCTGCCATCCACGGTTTGCCACGCTGACCTCCATCGTTTTTTCCATGACGCGCTCGTCCATGATTGCTTTTCCATAGCCATAAACAGCTTCGTACGCTGTAGAATCATAAGCCATTTCAGAACCGTAAGGATAAGTTTTCCCTGCAAAAAATCTTGCCTTTTCTGTAATAATCTCTTGCAGTTCATCTGCCTCTTTTCTGCAGTTCTGATCCTTCAATGCTCCGACAATCTCTGTTGCCAGTACGAATTCACCCATATTTCCGATTTCTGTTGCGCCGATTCCGTCCGGGAACATCCAGTACGAGAACATGGCTTTGGCATACTCATAGGCTTTATAAATCCATATGTGAGGGGCATCCAGCCAGTCCTTCTTATAAATTTTGGAGATCCGGTACATATTATAATAGGTATTGATTACATGCACATAATTGAATGCTCTCCAGACATCATCTGCGCCCCTACCGCTCCATGGCTCAAACATAACAAACCACGGAACCATACGATGCACACGCCATCCAGGCTGCTCTGTCAGGCGCTGTTCAATAAAATCATGGCAGTATTCCTGAAGAACCCGCACCTGCTCCTCCTTCGGATGATAGGCATTCCATTCGGAAAGGAACAGTCCTGTAACGAGTCCAATCTCATCGCTGCCTCCTGCAAACCAGTCTGGCCCATGCGGATTGCACTTGGAATTGATACGGTGCTTGACATCCATATCCCACATTAATAAAGCATGATAGCAGGGATCGGTATCATCCGTTTCAAACTGGTTTTTAATGATAAAGTCTGTCTGCTCCGCATAAATTTCACCCGGATTTTCAATTCCAAAGAAGGTCAGTCTGGAGAGATGCCCGTCCACGGTAACCGCCAGTCCTCTCCGTCCATAGCCGTTTAAGGTCAGATATGCCTTCCATGTTCCGGCCTTTCCTTCCACCTCTTCTGCCATATCTTCTGCGTAATCACTCTTGATAGAAGGCTTTGTCTTACTGTATATGGTTAACTCTGCTCTTTTTCCATAAGGAAGAACCATTCCCGGAACACTTTCCAGATAAAATCCACCGTTACGAACCAGCCACTGTACACATTCCTCCCTGGACTGCTGCATTCCGATCATAAAAGACTTCTGAATGGTCTGTCCTGCTTTGAGTGTGCAGATCTCCAGATTTTCGAAACGATGATCTGGCATCGGCTCATGATAAACATATACCGTGTAAAGTCCCTCAAAAGCTCCCTCTACTCCTGTATGTTCTGCAAACCTGTGTTCCACTTCAAAGCAGTCCAATGCCGTATCATCCATCGTTTTCAGTATCAGAAGCGGCGCTGCTCCACTGGATTTTTCCCAATATATCCATGAATTTTCATGACAGAGACAGGTATGGCGTAAAACGCACTGTTCATATTTGAACTGATCATCTCCGCGGAAAAACTGGTTCATCAGAAGCGGAATTCCAAGCCGTTCCAGTTCTACATCATCATTTCCGGTATTTTCCACTGAAATATCCCAGCGGATGCCATCATCGCTCCGCAGATATTCCTCTACGATACGTATTCCCGGCGCTTTCGTGTTTTCCGAATATGTCACCCGAATTTTTTCTTCATCCGCTTCTACTGACTTTTCCATCTCCGGTGTATAAATATGTACCGTATCTCCTTCACTACCCTTTATGACAAGCTCCACTGTTCCAAGCCAGCGAGCCTGTTCTCCGTCCAGACTGGGAAACTCATCCGGTGTCAGCAGAAATTCCGCATGATTGAAATCTGTTGGAGCCTGTACAGATGTCCATGCTGCCCGTTCTACATCAAATTTTGCCAGCATATTTCCCATGTACCATTGTACTTTTTTTTCACTCATACTGATGTTCCTCCTTAACTTGATGTCATGTATAACTATTATATGAATTCATTATAAGCGCTTACTCCAGCATCCAGACCCTCATCTGGTTTTCACCGCGGTTTCCCCATGCATAATACGGAATTGCGGTCAGACGGATCTTTTCTTTGTGCGGCTTTTCTTCCGAATATAATTCATCGCTTCCTGTGTACTTCCATCCATCCACGTGAATACCGGTCAATCCTTTCAGCATTCCTTCCTCTATGGCAAAAGCTTCTGCCTTCATGTCTTCTGCAATATGGCAGGACTGCAGATCCGGTCCATTGTCTTTTCCTTCAAAACAATAAACAAAAGGGCCTCTCATCAGGGCAGTACATCCGGCGTCTTCTCTTACCTTCTGGTTCGCATATATTTTACGGACAGCTAATTCAAACCGGATTTCCACAACATCATGATTCCAGGTTCGTTCCAGGTAAAGGTATCCTTTACGCATATAATCCTTTGCCTGAATTTCCTTTCCATTGATCAGCACCGTAAACTCCTTAATATAAGACGGAATATGAATCGCCAATGTAAATGGCTTTTCTGTTTTCTGTTCTACGGTATAACGAACCATTCCATTCCATGGATACTGGCTTTCGACCCGGATGTCGGCTTTTCCAAGTTCCGCAGTCTGTCCGGCAAACATATGGGAATAAATCACATCTTCGGTTTCATCCCACAAATATTTTCCAAGGGACATCAGGAGACGCACCAGATTCGGCGGGCAGCATGCACAGGCATACCACTGTGGTCTCTGCGCCAGCACATGACGGTATCCCGGTACTTCTCCGGAAATGCCCGGATTTACCTCCAGCGGATTCACATAAAAGAACCGCTTGCCATCCAGCTGCATGCCGCTGATCGTTCCATTGTAAAAAGCTCTCTCCATCACATCCGCAAACCTGCCATCCGGATTGATTTCCAGCATCTGCTTTGCAAAGAATATAAGACCAATGGATGCACAGGTTTCTGCATAAACCATATCGTTCGGAAGATCATAATCCACGGTAAAGGCCTCCAGCTCTCCGGTAGATCCAATGCCCGCTGTCAGATACATTCTCCTTTCGGCAATGCTCTTCCACAGCGTCAGACATGCCTCATACAGCTTATCATCTCCGTTGCTTCCTGCCAGATCTGCCATTGCGGTATACATATACACTGCCCGGACTGCATGTCCGACCGCGTCCTTCTGTTCATAGACCGTGGCATAGCTCTGATTATACTTTGTATCCTTCGGATCAATCCCGAAGTGGGTCCATCCGCGCTTTCTGGATTCCTCTTCAAAGAAATGCGGATTCTTTCCTCTTTCATTAATGAAGTAATTGGCCAGTTTACAATATCGTTCTTCACCGGTCACATGATACAGACGCATCAGTCCAATCTCTACCTCCTGATGTCCCGGAATTCCGCTGACCTTCCCTTCTCCCTCTCCGAAACGACGGTCAATATGATCTGCCATCCGGCACATAACCTTTAGAAGCCGGTCTTTTCCGGTGATCTCATAGTAAGCCACTGCTGCCTCCATCATATGTCCTGCACAGTAAAGCTCATGGCATTCCTGTAAGTTCTGCCAGCGGTGCTCCGGCTCTTTGATGGTAAAGTATGTATTCAGATAACCATCCGGCTGCTGTGCCTTTTCAATAATTTCAATGACCTCATCGGCTCTCTTTTCAAGTTCCGGATCCGGTTTAACGGCCAGTGAATAGGCAACTCCCTCGAGCCATTTTGCCACATCACTGTCCTGAAAAACCATTCCATAGAACTCTCCCTTTTCCAGTCCTGCGGCAATCCGGAAATTTGCAACTGCATGGCTCTTTTCAATTCCCGGAATTTCATCATTTAATACTTTTTCCTGGTACGGAATTACCTCGTCTGCTACCAGGTTCTGTAATCCGGACCAGAAATCGTCCTTGATCCGGATCTGTCTGATATTCACCTGTCTGTTTTCTTTTTTGTCCATTTCTTCACCACTTTCCTGTTTTATCCTTTTACCGCGCCAAGTACAAGTCCCTTATTCATATATTTCTGTAAAAACGGATAGATAATGATCATCGGCAGAATGGAAATTACAATAATCGCACTTTTCAGCTGACGTTCGTCCACAGCTCCTGCTGATCCCATTGTCATTTTCACGGTTTGAAGAATATTCGTTTCCTGATTGCTGATCAGGTATTCACGTAGCACCATCTGAAGTCCCCATTTGGATGGTTCCTGCAGATAAAGAAGATTATCATACCATGCCTGCCAGTGTCCAACTGCAATCCAGAGAGCCTCTGTCACCAATACCGGTTTGGAAAGCGGAACAATGATTTTCCGGAAAATGGTAAAATAACCGGCTCCATCAATCAATGCAGATTCCTCCAGTTCGCCCGGAATCCCCATGATAAAATTCCGCATAATGAAAATATTATAGGCTGAGGTAAGCATGGGCAAAATAGTTACCCAGAAGCTGTTGCTCAGATGCAGCTGCTGTGTAATCAAAATATAAGTAGGAATCAATCCACCACTGAACAGCATGGTAAACATGATCAGCATGGTAACTGCCTTTCGGAACGGGATGTCCGATTTGGTGAGCGGATAAGCCATGAGTGCAGTAACAATAAGACTTAATACCGTTCCGACCACTGTACGGATAATCGTATTCAGATATCCAATCCACACATCCTTATAATGAAGCAGTACTTTATAGCTGGATAAGTCCACGCTCTTTGGATACCACTGCGCCTCTACGGCATACAGATATTCCTTTTTGGCAAACGAAAGAATGAACTGATTCCAGAATGGATAAATCGTAATAATAATGACAAAAATCATCAAAACCGTATTAACAGCCGGGAAAATATAGCTTGTTATTTTTTGTTTTTTCATGTCACCGCCTCCTTACCAAAGTGTATAATCTTTGCCGTTTATTTTCTTTGCAGTAAAATTAGTAAGAAGTATTAAAATAAGCGCGACAACAGATTTAAACAAACCAACTGCGGTAGAAAGAGAATAATCTCTTTTCTGCACACCAAGCTCGTAAACGTAGGTATCTATGATGTCTGCAACACTTTTTACGGAAGAGTTCGTCAGGTTGAAAATCTGGTCAAAGCCGGCATTCAGCACTCCTGCCATGGACAGGATCAGATTAATCGTGATCACGGGAATCAGTCCAGGAAGTGTAATATAAAGCATCTTTTTCCACCTTCCTGCCCCATCAAGCGCTGCTGCTTCATATAACTGGGGATCAATTCCGGACAACGCCGATATATAGATAATGGATCCCCATCCAAATCCCTTCCAGATATCCGTACTTACCAGAATCGTCCGGAAATACTGCTTCTTGCTCAGCCATACCTGAGCCTCTCCTCCAAACGAAGTCACAATCTGGTTAATCACTCCATTGGTTGAAAAGATCTCCTTGATGATACCTGCAAGTATAATCCAGGAAATAAAGTAGGGAAGATACGAACAGGTCTGTGTCAGTTTTTTAAACCATGGCGTTTTAATTTCATTCAGGAGCAGTGCAAAAATAATCGGCGGGAAGAAACCCAGGATCAGTTTAAGCAGACTGATAATGAGTGTATTCCCGAGCACGCTCCAGAACCGGGAACTGGAAAAAAGCTTTTGAAAATAATAGAGACCTACCCAGTCGCTTCCCATAACTCCCTTAGAAATTTTATAATCCTTAAAGGCCATGAGGATACCGTACATCGGGGTATAACAGAAAATTATGAAATACAGCAATGCTGGGATCATCATGAAATACAGGACTTTGTATTTTTTAAAGCTTCTGAGCTTAAAAGTCTGCGCTCTTTGTTTCTTTCCTGATACATTTTCCATATACATCACTTCCTTTTCCGTGAAAATACCTTTTCATCACTTTACAAATCCATATGCGGGCAAATATTCCGATGCTGCGGGCAGCATCTGTATCACTTCTGCCCGCATATGAATATTGACATTTTTCTGGCTGTTTCCGATAAGCCTATTTCAAACGTTCATCATAAATCTGCTGAGCCTCATCCAGTGCTGCCTGACCTCCTGCATCCTTCCATTCCTGTACCAATGCATCGAATTCTTCAATATCGCGCTCTCCTGTGATCATCTCGGTAAATGCCACATTCATGTCAGGGAGCTCCGCACTCACTTCGCTCCAGACCGGAAGATAAAAGCCACCCATAATATCGTATTTTCCTGTAATCACCTTTTTGGCATCCGCATATTTCTGGTTTACTTCTTTCGAATAATCAATAGCATCATCCACTTCCGGATCATACTGGAATTTTTCAAGAGTAGGGAAACGATACTCATCCCCAAATCCAAATTTTATTCGTGCATCTTCGGTAGCGTAGGCTTCTGTGAACTGACGGTCTCCGTTTTCATCATACTCAAAGGTTTCCCCTTCGATTCCCCAGATTTCTGCCTCGTGCCATGCAGGGTCTCCGGAAATTGCGTCAAACACCTGCAGATATTTCTTGATTTTTTCCGGCTGATTCTCCAGCTTTTTTGTAAATACAAGTCCTACTCCCGCAAGAGGGTTAAACTGCATGGTTCCAATCTGTCCATTCTCTCCTTCAATTCCACCAGCAACCGCAAAGCTAGCCTCTGGTGCGCTCTCTGTTACTGTACTCCACCATCCATTATCCTGCAGAATACTTCCCCAGTTCTGCCAACTGCATCCGGCTGTTCCACTTACCATTTTATTCTTAGCGCCTTCGAAATCAATGGTCATCCACTCCGGATCAATGACTCCCATGTCGTACAGGCTCTTAATATATTTTAAGGCTTCTTTCGTTCCCGGTTCGAGTTCTCCTCTGGTTACGGTTCCATCCTCCTTTGCATACCAGATTCCGGGACAGGTACCGAACGCCCCGAAGATCGGACTGAATCCCCAATCCGGATTTCCGGTAATTCCGATATAACCATACGTGTCATCCACTCCATTTCCATCCGGGTCATCAAAGGTAAATGCCTTCATGACCTCCGTGAATTCCTCCAATGTCTTCGGTACCTCCAGACCAAGATTATCCAGCCAGTCCTGCCGGTAACCCATCAGACAGAACTGTGTCAAATTCGGCATAGCATCTGGAATTGCATAAACCTTGTCATCAATCGCATATAAATGTAATGGGTCATCGCTTACAATATTACTGTATTTTTCTGTCCATGCCATATAATTGGGCATATTCTCCTTTACCATCTCCGGATCAATCTCGGCAATCAGATCCTGATCAACAAAATCCCTCAGCATGGATTGGGATACTGCCTGATCCCGGAACCACTCCGGGGCATCATTGCCGGTCAATGCCAGTGAAAGCCACTCCGTGTAATCTGTAGATCCTTCATTACGGTATTTCATTTCAATGTTAACATCAAATTCCTCTTCAATCTTTTTCACATACCAGGCATCCGGATTATCAATCGCATCCCTGCTGCTCGTCCAGAGCTCCAGCGTCATCCGTTCTCCTTCGCCCTCTGTTGTGCCTTCCGTACTTTCGGACGACGCTCCATCTTCTGTTTTGACAGTGCTTCCACAGCCGCTAAGCATTCCCGCTGCCAGTGTCACCGCCATCATCATTGCCACTACCTTACGCTTCATCATAACATCCTCTCCTTTCGTCTCTTTGGTTTTGTTTGTGAAAGATGTGCTCATCTTTCTATTGCCAAAACCACTGCATTCTTAAAACGTTTTAATTATTTTTGTATTCATTACTTCGGTTTTTATTAAATCGTTTTATGCTTTCATATTATCATTTTTATCTCTTTTGTCAATTATTTTTTCTTTCTTTTGTTTTGCATTGTTCTATTTCTACATTTTATACAATAATCATTCTACTTTTTCGTGCATTTTACACACTATGCTTCTTTTTATAACATGATATAATAATTTAAAACGTTTAAAACGGAGAAAATAAAATGATAAAAATTTCAGATGTGGCAAAAGAAGCCGGCGTGTCTATTTCCACGGTTTCCAATGTTATCAATAGAAAGGGAACTACAAAAAAAGAAACCGAAGCTCTTGTTTTGGAAACCATTGATCGTCTTGGATATATTCCCAACCGGATGGCACAGGGTTTAAAATCAAACCGTACCAATGTAATCGGAATTATTGCAGAAGATATCAGTTCCTTTTCTTCCGGAGATATCATTGATGGAATCTGTGCCTATGCAGAATCACATGATTATACAATTACTCTTTGTAATTTGCGTGTAAACCGAAAAGTAGCAGCCGTACAGGACGAAGATTATCAGCAACTGGAGCATTCCCCCGGTTTCCTTGACTCCCTCCAAAATCTTGTGCGTTCGCTTGAAGTATCCAGAATCTGTGGATTAATCTATATCGGAACCTATCCAAGGGATATTCCTCACTGTCTCGCAGATCTGAAGATACCTGTTGTATTTACTTATTCTTATCGTTCAGAGCCCATAAGCTATTCCGTTAATTATGACGACTTTCAGGGGGCTTACCTTGCTACCGAGAACCTGATCCGGCATGGACACACCAGAATCGGATTGATCAGCGGTAGTGTAAATTCGAATCCTACTTATAAACGTATGCTGGGATATCAGACTGCCTTGATGGATCATCAGATTCCATTTGTTCCAGAATATATCTGTACCGGAAAATGGAGATACGAGGACGGCTACGAGCAATGTGAAAGGCTTCTTAGTCTTCCAGTCCCGCCAACCGCCATCTTTTCCATGAGTGACTTAATGGCTTATGGTGCCATGAATTTATGTCTGGATCACGGATTACGAATTCCGGAAGATCTTTCCATCCATGGATTTGATAATTTGGAATTTTCTGCTTATACCAGGCCGTCACTTGCAACCATTAAATTGCCTCTTCATGAAATAGGAAGCCGTTCTGCAGAAATACTTTGCAGCCTCTTAAATGAAGCTGCCCCACAGCCGTCAGACATTTTGATTCCATGCACATTGTCAGAAGGAAAATCTGTCGCTGCACCTCACCAATAAAGAAATCCCTTACAGCATGCGACATTTAGCGCAATGCTGTAAGGGATTTTAAATGTGTCTTAACTTGTCATAAAAATTCTTGTTCCGTCCATAATATATAGTGCTTTAAGCTTTAATTCTTTTGGTAATATTCCTGTCCCAGCTCCTCTGACAGATATGCATCGCTCATACAATGCATATCGGATACTCCATCACGGATTAACTGATAGACATCATTTTCCGTAAATGCCTGATAAACACACTCTGCATTTACTCCCAGCTTTGCTTCTACATTCTCGATACAAAATATGGCAAATTCCAGCTCACTGGAATTTTGTATTTTTCATCCTGCATCATGTATAAATCCTCCACGGAATGTTTTCTATACAAATGATAACCTGTTTATCTGTCAATCTTTCCATATTATTATCATAATTCAAAGTAAATAATGGATCAACTTATTATTTCTTTTCTCTCTGAGCCATGGCAAGTACACCACACCATACTGCATACACTCCACCGGCTGCCACAAAGATCAGCCAGGTCAGATTCCATCTTTTCGTCAGGAAGCTCACGGCAAGGTAAATTGCCGTTACGAGAAGCCAATATGGTCCGGCCAGTGGTTCACTCTTTCGTTTCGCATTTTTCTTTTGTCTGCTATAATCGCCCTCTTCTAAAAGCTTATCATAAGATCCGTCAATCATACCCATATAAACAAATAAGAATGCTCCAGCCGAAACCAGTCCCAAAAATCCTGCTACACTAAGTACCATTCCAGACTCAGAACCATTCATAACCTCTACACAAAACATGGGAACTACACTAAGAATACAGAGCACCACACCCCAGATCGTACAGTTTCGTTTCACCGGCTCAAACTGTTCCCTGCGCTGCTCCACAATTCCTGCTATTCCACATTCCGTGATAATCGACTCCTTTTCCAGATAGGAATACTTATCCAGCCTCATCCCGATATTGATAAAAACAGCGGTTGCTCCGGCAATCATCGAAAGCAAAACAATAACTCCAATGCTTCCTGCCACATCTTCTGTAATGGAAATTTTTCCATATTCTGCCATTCCCGCAAGAATAATCATAGCAACCGGAGATAGAACGCAGACGCTTACTGCCGCTGCCATCTTAATGGCATTTTCTTGGGAAAACTTCATAAATTCATTTGCTTCTTCCATCGTTACCTGTCGTGATGGGGAATTCTGGCTGACTTCACTTTCCATGAAAGGCAGTTCGTTTTCTTCCTCGTATTCATATTCAGGATATTTCTGAAACTGGCTGAAATCCTCCTGATCTTCTTTTAATAAAAAGTCCGTGCTCACGGAAAATAATTCCGACAACTGCAAAATTTTATTTAAGTCTGGAATGGATGCGCCACTCTCCCATTTGGAAACAGACTGTCTTGATATATCTAGGCGGATTGCCAGGTCCTCCTGCGACCATCCCTGCTGTTTCCGAAGCTTCATAATCTTTTCTGCTAAAATCATAACTGTTCTCCTTCTTCATTGAATGAACCCATTCTAACAGAAAGTCCGGTTACCTGCTACCAAACCGCCTTGGAAATCTGTCAACCGTCAGTTGCATTCCGCTTAAATACTGCTTTTATGCTTCGGCTGATAACGCATACCGGATACATTATAAACCGTAATAAATGCCTTCGGATCAATTTCATTGATAAACTTCATCAGCTTCTGATATTCACTTTTATCCACAATCGTAATAATCTCATTATGCTTTTCCAGATTATAGGCTCCTATCGCTTCATAGACTGTTGCTCCACTATGCAGATCCTGAATAATAAACTGTCGAAGTTCTTCTTCCTTCCCGGTGATAATGCAGACGCGCCGTTTTCGGTTCTGATCAAAAATAAAATGATCCAGAATAATTCCATTGAAATATGTCCCCAGAACACTCAGAACCACCGTTTTCTTATCATATACAAGTGCTGCGGAAAGCGCCACGCACATTCCGGAAAGTGACATTGCCCTGCCAAGCTCAATATGAAGATACTTATTCATAATCTTCGCAACAATATCCAGGCCACCGGAAGATGCATTCCGGTTAAAAAGAATACTAAGCCCCACGCTAACTACCAGAATATAACAGAGTACATCCAGTTCCTGACTATCCGTCATTGAACCGGCTTTTGGAAATACCACTTCAAAAAGTCCTAAAAATAACGGCAGCATAATGCTTGTATATACTGTTTTGATTCCGAATTCTTTTCCACAGGTCACAAATCCAATCAATAAGAGCACCACATTCAGAATCATCGTAATCGCGGACAACGGAAGCGGCACAAAGTTAGACAGTACAATTCCCAGACCGGAAATACTGCTGACGGATGCATGGCTTGGCACCAGGAAAAAGTATACCGCCGCCGCAATAATGGCTACTGCCACGGTCAGAATTCCGGTTTCTTTCATAATCTCCATAAAATTAAGCTTTTTACTCATGGTTTCACTTCTTCACAATCTTTTTATATTATGCGCAAGCGGGCGCACACCTGTCCCATTCAGGGATTCTACGATTATTAGATACCAACCGCAGACAATAGTCAAGACCCTCTTCACCTGTCCACACTTTTCTGCTTGCATTCCACCGATTTGAGAGTAAAATAGTTTTATCATCATCGGGAGGAATACTTTATGGAACTGGATGTTTTAGGATTGTTTTCGGCATGCTCTTATGCACTGGACTGTGTAGAGGCAGAGCTGGTTCATGTAACCAGTAAGCATGCCAAGCGTGTTGCATATATGAGTGTCTGCGTTGCAGAACAGATGGGCATTCAGGGCAAAGAGCTGCAGGATCTGGCGGTCTGTGCCTTATTGCATGACAATGCCCTGACGCAATATATTCAGGAGGAGCTGCATAACGATATTGCCCGGGCTTCTGCTGCACAGGAATTTCCAAGACTGGGCGCACATTGTTCTATGGGAGAGCATAATATTCAGGGGCTGCCCTTTCACACAGATGTAACGAATGTGATTTTATACCATCACGAGAATGCGGATGGAACCGGTCCTTTTGGCAAAAAATGGGAGGAAACGCCTCTTTTTGCACGTATTATTCATCTGTGTGACCTGCTGGATGTGGCCTGCCGCACCCAGACCTTTACTACCGCCACCTGGGAAAAGGGCCTCGATTTTCTTCAAAAAGCAAAGGGGCGCATGTTCGATGCGGAATGTGTAAATGCATTTCTTAAAAGCTTTTCAGAGGCCCATTTTCTTTCTCTTGGAAGCAGGGATCTGGATGCCTGTCTATGGAACAAGATTCCCCGCATCAGGCAGGAGCTTACGTTTTCGCAGATTAAGGTACTGGCTGATTTCTTTGCACATATTGTCGACTATAAATCGCCCTTTACCAGCACCCATTCCATCGGTGTTGCCATTGATGCAGAAAAACTGGCGCGCTACATGGGATTCGATGAAGAGACTGCACAGAAGATGTATCTGGCAGGCGCATTACATGATATTGGAAAGGTTGCCGTCGGAAATGAAATCCTGGAAAAGCCCGGCCGCTTAACGGATGAGGAATTTACCACCATGAAGGACCATGCCTCTTATACCTATTATATTCTGTCTGAAATTGATGGTTTCGAAGAGCTGCGGGACTGGGCGGCTTTTCACCATGAACGGTTAGACGGCACCGGTTATCCCTTTGGCAAAACGGCTGCCGACCTGAACACCCAGGAGCGCATGATGGCATGTGTAGATATTTATCAGGCTTTAACCGAGAGCCGCCCTTATAAGCAGGGCATGTCCCATGAAAAAGCCTGTGGAATTCTAAAAGATATGGCAGACAAGGGCTGGATTGACGCTGAAATTGTTTCGCAGGTTGATTCCTGTTTCCGGATATAGGATATCATCAAATGTGCTGCAATAAAGTCACTTACTTTCTACTTTATTGCAGCACTGCACATACAACAAATGTATGCTTCCACAATTCATTTTCTATTACGGCTTCTGGTTTTCTCTCACATTTCTGTTTCTTCGTATCACTCTAAAGACGATCAAAAGTACTGCCATGATAAGTATCAGCCACACAAAATAACAGATGCCAAGGAAGGTCGGACAAATGTGGCATAAATTGCATTTACCGGCTTGTGGTGTCCGGCTCACCTGCTTGTACGCAATGGCATAAGCAGAGAATCTGTCTGTATGGATCGTTACTGTATCCGGTGCATCATCCATATCCGTTAAAAGGGTATATTCCCCTTCGTGGGAGCGGATAATGAAAAACTCCCTGTCAGTGCTTTGCAGCTTCAGTGGAATACCGATCACTACCTCGACCGGTTCTACCGTTCCTGTAACAGCATTCCAGTCAGCTTCTCCTATTTTTACGAACAGAGAAATATCAACATACATTCCAAGTACCAGATCAGGTATTTCCTTATGGTACTCCTTTATACCGTTCTCGATCGCACTCTTATCCTTCTCTGGAACATTGCCGGAAATATCCTTCACCTCTACCCGGATTTCTATGTTTTCTCCAGCAGCTGCACTTTTTAGCTGTGCCGGTGTCAGCACTGCATTCACCACCGCAGCAGTATCAGACACTCCTGCCGTATACTCCTGTTCCTCACAGACAACCATTACAGTGACTGTGCCTTCTCCAATTTTCAGGGCTGTACTTGTGTCCGCCATGCCCTTCACATTTCCCGTTGGCACAGCTTCTCCCGATGTGTTTGCCTTGCCATCCTCTGTCATCTCCGGTACATCTACGTCATCTCTTATGTCCGGCTGTTCATCCGGGGTGTTTTCCGGTTTGTTCTCCGGCTTCTTCTCCGTGGTATTTTGTGGCTTGTTTTCTGGCTTGTTCTCCGGAGTATTTTCCGGCTTCTTCTCCGGGGTATTTTTCGGTTTTTCCGGCTGGACTGTTGGTGATGGTGTTTCTGTTCCGCCGCCTCCCGGTTTCTCCGGTTCCGGCTTCTTTATCGTCCGGTCAAAGCCGCAGTCATTGCAGATGGTATCCCTGTCATCGTCATATACATGGCTATGCTTTTTTCCCAATGCAGCACATCGGCTGCATACTTTCCAATGTCCGTCTGTATCGTATACGTAATCTCCGCTAAAACTATGTCCTTTTGCCGGCAGTACCACATCCTTCGATGTGATTTCTGTCGTACAACTGCTGTCGGCATACCATCTTCCACAGTCACAGACATAATAGGCTTTGTTTCCCTTTGCAAGACACGTTGGTTCTACAGCCTGCACCAGAACCGCACTGTGAGTATGTATCCTTACAGTGATTTTCTTTTCTGCCCGGTTTCCGGCATTATCCACAGCTTTCACGGTAATGTCCGCACCGGCTGCCGGAAGCTTCTCTGTGGGTATGCTGAATTTGACCTCTGTTCTAATGCTTGTGGTAAAATCCTCCTGTAATACACACTCTGCGCTGTTTCCAATCTGGTAAGCCACCGAAGCCAGTCCTGCGGAAATAGCATTCTCCTTGTCATCCTTTACCGTCACGATGACTGTCGGCGCTTTCTCATATTCTTTTTCCGGACTTTCACTGCCATTTACCAAAAATGTGATCTCCGGTGCATGATCCTCCACGATGATGCCATGGATGCCACTGCCATCCGTACCTATCATCTTCGTATCCGACACATTTCCTGCATAATCCCTTGCAGTAATCATGATTTTTCCCTTAAAATCCGGGTTGATATAGATCACTGCCTTATAACCGGCACGATTCTCCACGGAAGCCTTTTTTACCGATGGCTGACCTGCTGTACTGCTATCTTCCGGTATTAGTTTATACTCCACACTCTCTATTCCACTTCCCGCCTCTGCGACAGGAATCGTAATTTCAAGACTGTCTTTTC
>FR902853.1 GCA_000438155.1 Firmicutes bacterium CAG:95 | reverse complement strand
AATGAGTATATATGAAATTAGGTATCGTGGGCTTGCCCAACGTAGGAAAGAGTACATTATTCAATTCACTGACCAAGGCAGGTGCGGAATCTGCAAACTATCCGTTCTGTACCATTGATCCCAATGTGGGTGTGGTAGCCGTTCCGGACGAGCGTTTAAAGCTTTTGGGAGATCTGTATCATTCCAAAAAGGTAACTCCTGCTGTGATCGAATTTGTGGATATTGCAGGTCTTGTAAAGGGCGCTTCCAAGGGGGAAGGTCTTGGTAACCAGTTTTTAAGCAACATCCGTGAGGTGGATGCGATTGTGCATGTGGTACGCTGCTTTGAGGATCCGAATGTGGTACATGTTGACGGAAGCATTGATCCGCTCCGTGATATTGAAACCATCAATCTGGAACTGATTTTCTCCGATCTGGAAATTCTGGAGCGTCGTATGGCAAAGACCGGTAAGGCAGCCAGAATGGACAAGTCTCTTGCCAAGGAAGCAGAACTTCTGGAAGAACTGATCGCACATCTGGAATCCGGCAAGATGGCTAAGAGTTATGTGACCGATGATGAAGACAAGCAGGCGATCTTAAAGAGTCTTAATCTTCTTACTTATAAACCGACTATTTACGCGGCAAATGTTGCAGAGGATGATCTGGCAGATGACGGTGCCAACAATCCGGGCGTGCAGAAGGTACGCGAGTTTGCAAAAGAAGACGGAAGTGAAGTGTTTGTAATCTGTGCCCAGATCGAGCAGGAGATTGCAGAGTTGGATGATGATGAGAAGGCAATGTTCCTGGAGGATCTTGGCTTAAAGGAATCCGGACTTGAGAAGCTGATCCGTGCAAGCTATTCCTTACTGGGGCTGATGAGCTTTTTGACCGCAGGAGAGGATGAAACGAGAGCATGGACCATTAAGATCGGCACGAAGGCTCCGCAGGCAGCCGGTAAAATCCATACCGATTTCGAGCGTGGTTTTATCAAGGCTGAGGTTGTTAATTATAAGGATCTTTTAGAGCAGGGCTCCCTTGCAGCAGCAAGGGAAAAGGGACTTGTCGGCATGGAAGGTAAGGACTATGTGGTACAGGATGGGGATGTCATTCTTTTCCGTTTTAATGTGTAATAGCAAAGGAGTAAACAATTATGATGGATTTGATGGAAATTTCGTTTCCCAATCTTGGAATTGATCTGAAATATGTGCCCAAGGGCTTTACTGTTTTCGGATTTACCATTGCAATCTATGGAATCTGTATCGCTGTTGCGGTTATCTGCGGATATCTGATGGCAGCGAAGGTGGCAAAGAAGACCGGACAGAATCCGGATACCTATTTTGATTTCGCAATCTATGCGGTAATCCTTTCCATTATCGGAGCGCGAATCTATTATGTGATCTTCCAGTGGGATTACTATAAGAATCACCTGTTAAGTATCTTCAACCTGAGGGAAGGCGGACTTGCCATTTATGGGGGCGTGATTGTGGCTTTTATTACGGTCTTTGTATACAGTAAGATTAAGAAGCTTAATCCCTTCCGCCTCATGGATACGGCATTGCCCGGACTGATCCTCGGACAGGCAATCGGCCGGTGGGGAAATTTCTTTAACCGTGAAGTGTTCGGTGAATATACCGATAATCTGCTTGCTATGCGGCTTCCGATCGAAATGGTGCGAAGTGGGGATATTTCCGAAAATCTGCGGAATCATATTATTGAAGGAACGAACTACATTCAGGTGCATCCGACCTATCTGTACGAAAGTCTCTGGTGTCTAATGGTTCTTGCGATTATGCTCATTTACTGGAAGCATAAGAGGTTCGAAGGAGAGATCGCCCTGATTTATCTTGGCGGCTATGGGCTTGGCCGGGCTTGGATCGAAGGAATCCGTACCGACCAGCTTTACATTCACGGAACAACGATACCGGTTTCCCAGGTACTTGCGATTGTCCTGGTGGTCTTTTCCGTGGTCTGTGGTGTGGTGGTTCGCATCTGTTTAAAGAAGAAGGAAGAGACGAAAAAAAATTTTGTGGGGGAAGATCAGACCTGAAACACTATATCTAGTTGATGGGACGATGCACCACACAATATAAGCAAAAATTGAAGAAAAATCCCGTATTTATGCGCCTTGTGAGACTCACAGGGCGCTATTTTTATGCTTGCAATCCCTACCTCAATAGGGTAGAATAGACCTAAAAGTGGTGGAAAGTGGTAGATAGTGTCAACCAAGTGGTAGAAAGTGGTGAATTGTATCAATGTTTATGGGTGAATACAATCATACAATTGATGCCAAAGGCAGACTGATCATTCCTTCCAAATTCCGTGAAAGTTTAGGCGATGAATTTGTAGTGACCAAGGGGATGGATGGCTGCCTGTTTGTGTATGACAACGAAGAGTGGAAGAAATTTGAAGAAAAGCTTCTCTCACTACCCATGATGGATAAACAGGTAAGACAATTTACCAGATACTTCCTGGCAGGCGCAGCCAGCGTGGAAGTGGACAAGCAGGGACGAATTTTAATCCCTTCGGTTTTACGGGAGTTTGCAGATATTACGAAGGACGCCGTTTTAGTCGGTGTAGGAAGCAGAATTGAAATCTGGAGCAAGGAACGTTGGGAAGGAACGGTTTCCTTTGAGGATATGGATGAGATTTCCAATCATATGTTTGAGCTTGGGATTGGAATCTAAAGGGGTTAACGAATGGAATTTAATCATACGTCAGTGCTGTTAAATGAATCAATCGAAGGCCTGAACATCAAGCCGGAAGGAATTTATGTGGATGGAACCTTAGGCGGGGCAGGACATGCCAGCGTGGTTGCAGGCAGACTTACCGGTAAGGGACGGCTCATCGGCATCGATCAGGATGAGGCAGCGATTGAGGCTGCTACTGCGAGATTAGAGCCATTTAAAGAGCATGTGACGATCGTTCGTGACAACTACCGGAATACACCGGCTGTTTTAAGGCAGCTACAGATTGATGGAATTGACGGAATGCTGCTGGATCTGGGAGTTTCCTCTTATCAGCTTGATAATGAAGAGAGGGGATTTTCCTACCGGTATGATACGCCGCTCGATATGCGGATGGATCAGCGGAGCAGCTTTTCGGCAAGAGAGATCATTAATGAATACAGCGAGATGGAACTGTTTCGGGTGATCCGCGATTATGGCGAGGACAAGTTTGCAAAGAACATTGCCAAGCACATCGTGGCAGCCAGGAAACAGAAACCAATCGAAACGACAGGAGAACTGAACGAAATCATTAAAGCAGCAATTCCTGCAAAGATGAGGGCAGAAGGTGGACATCCTTCCAAGCGCACCTTCCAGGCTATCCGCATCGAATGCAATCATGAACTGGAAGTGTTGAAGGATTCCTTAAATGAACTGATCGATCTTTTGAATCCGGGTGGGAGATTATGTATTATTACCTTTCATTCCTTAGAGGACAGGATCGTGAAAACCGCATTCCGGCAGGCAGCGAATCCCTGTACCTGTCCACCGAATTTTCCGGTATGTGTATGCGGAAAGGTGAGCAGGGGGACGGTGATTACCGGGAAGCCGATTTTACCCAGTGAAGAAGAAATGGAGTTAAACAGCAGAGCCAAAAGCGCGAAGCTTCGAATATTTGAAAAGTGGTAACTATTCAGAGCCATGTAAAATCTGATAAATATGATCGGAATGCTTGCATTCCAGAGCACATTTGACAGATTTTATAGGCGAAGTAACCACATGAGTAAAACTCAAGCTGTGAAACAGCGGTTTTACGAATGGGGGTCTGAATAGTTACGAAACATGTAATTAGGGAATGGAGGCATAACTTATGAGGGCTGATACAAGAACAACCAGGAAAACTGCATATCGGAACAGTATCTATGTGCAGGGAAATACAGCCAGAAGGCTTGAAGTACTGCCTCAGATTGAACAGCCACATCGTCGTGTCAGCGAGCAGACACATCGTAACCGTGCGAGAGCACGCCGGATGAATATCGGCTATGTATTGTTTCTTGCAGTCGCTATGGTTGCTGCGGGAATGATTTTAACCATGTATCTGTCATTGCAGTCGGATATCACGAACAGCATTAAGAATATTTCCAGACAGGAAAAGGTTTTAAACGATTTAAGACTTGATAATGACGAGAATTATAGTAGAATAACAAGTAGTATTAATCTGGATGAAGTAAAACGGATTGCCATTCAGGAACTGGGGATGGGATATGCACAGGAAGGTCAGATCATCACATTCAATGGAGAAAGCAGTGATTATGTGAGACAGACCGGTGAAATTCCCAACTAGTCTTCCGGATCATGTAACAGGATATGGAAGCAGACGGCAGGCCGTAAGAGGTAGGAATTTGGCAAGACAGGCAAAAGGAAATCGATTTACAGTAAGAATGCAGAAGAAGCTGGTAGTGCTGTTTATGATAGTGCTGCTGGCTTTTGTGGGTTTAACCTATCGGTTATTTACCATCAGCAGAGATAATGGAGAGCGTTACAAGAAGCAGATTCTGTCGCAGCAGAAGTATGACAGTACGACCATTCCGTACAAAAGAGGATCCATTCTTGACCGGAACGGAAGCATTCTGGCTTCGAGCGAGAAGGTCTATAATGTCATACTGGATGCGGTAGCGGTATCGGAGAAGGAAGAGTATCTTGAACCGACATTGGATGCCTTACGGCAGGAGTTCGGGATTGATACGTCGGCGGTCCGGTCCTATATTGCAGAAAACGGTGATTCATCGCGTTATTATGTGCTGGCGAAGCGTCAGACCTATGAACAGATTGAAGGCTTTAAGGAATTACAGAATGCGGAAGATTCATTGGTTCAGGGAGTCTGGTTTGAGGAAGAATATCAGAGAATGTATCCGGGCAATACCCTTGCCTGTGATGTCATTGGTTTTACGACGAACGACAATATCGGATCCTATGGACTCGAAGAGTATTATAACGATGTGCTGACCGGAACTCCCGGACGGGAATACGGTTATATGAATTCCGATGCGAACGTGGAACGGACAACCATTGCGGCAGTAGACGGCAATAGCGTGCAGTCCACAATTGATGCCAACCTGCAGAGCATTGTAGAGAAATATCTGCTGAAATTTAACGAGGAATATAAGGACAACGCCCATGATGGAAATGGAGCGAATAATGTAGGCTGCATCATTATGGATGTCAATAATGGAGAGATTCTTGCCATGGCAAGCTATCCGACCTTTAACCTGAATGATGTGCGTAACACGGATGCTTTGCTTGGCATGCGGCTCCTTGATGAAAACGGGGAGAAAACCGAAGAATATATTAATGAAGAAAATGTCGGAACGTTAGAGGGCGATCAGCTTTACCAGAACCTCAATGCCTTATGGAAGAACTTCTGTATTAACGATACGTATGAACCGGGCTCTGTTTCCAAGCCCTTTACCGTAGCGGCCGGGATTGAAAGTGGTGCAATTACCGGAAATGAAACCTATAACTGTGAAGGACTCCTTGAAGTCGGAGGTCACAAGATCCGCTGTCATAACCGTTACGGTGACGGACTTCTTACCGTGTCGGAAGGAATAGAGCGGTCCTGCAACGTGGTTATGATGTATGTTGCCAAGGCCATGGGCGTAGATACCTTTACGAAGTTCCAGCATATTTTTAATCTGGGATTAAAAACGAATATTGATCTGGCAGGAGAGGCACGTACCGCAAGCCTTATTTTTACCAGTGATACAATGGGCTCTGCGGATCTTGCGACGAACAGCTTCGGGCAGTCCTATAACTGTACCATGATTCAGATGATCAGTGGATTCAGTTCCCTGATTAACGGCGGATATTATTATGAGCCGCATATGGTAAAAAAGATCATCAGCCCCTCGGGAGCAACCGTACAGAATATGGAGCCCCGTGTGCTGAAGCAGACGGTTTCCGAGGAAACCTCGGAAAAGATCCGTGAGATGTGTAATACCGTTGTGACCGGAGAATACGGAACCGGTAAAACTGCCCGTCCGGCAGGTTACATGATCGGTGGTAAAACAGGAACTGCCGAAACGCTTCCCCGAGGCAACCACCAGTATGTGGTTTCCTTTATGGGATATGCTCCTGCAGACAATCCGCAGATTGCGATTTATGTGGTTGTGGATCGTCCGAACGTGGCAACACAGGACGATGCGAAGTATGCAACCCGTATTGTGCGGAGCATTCTTACAGAGGCACTTCCTTATCTTGGCATTTTTATGACAGAGGAACTGACCGACAAGGAACGGGAAGAATTGGAGCAGCTTCAGATTGAGATCCGGACTCCGGTTGTTTCGGAAGAAGATACGACAGCCGAAGGAGAGGATGGAGAAAATACCGGAGATACCACGGCAGAAGGGGATGGAACCACGGAAGAAACGCCACGGAATGAACCGTGGAAGGATTTCCCGATTGATCCGGCAACCGGCTATGCAGTGGATCCGAATACCGGCGCTTATGTCGATCCGGTAACGGGTGCGGTGTACGGGGAAAGCTTTGAAGGCGGCGAAGCCGAGGGTGAAACCGGAGAGGATACCACGGAAGATACAGCAGGAGATACCGGAACAGAAAGCACCGGAACAGAGAACACCGGGCAGGACACCACAGCAGGGACGCAATAGAAGCCTGGTGACTATTTGACAATACAAAGGCATAACCTCATAGGAAGGGTAATAAATTATAACAATACCTTTTCTGTGAGGTTTTTTATGCAGAAAAATAAGACCTTTCACCGGAATAAGATCGTGGCCTTTTTCTTTGGGTGTGTTGTGCTTATGTGTATGCTTATGGTGCGGCTTGGCTATCTCATGGTGAATTGTTCGGAATATTATATGGAAAAAGCGCAGCAATTACATGAAAGGGAACGAATGATCAAGGCTGCCAGAGGGAGGATTCTCGATGCCAATGGAACGGTGCTTGCAGATAACAAAACGGTCTGTACGGTCTCCGTGATTCATAACCAGATCAGGGAACCGGATGAAATCGTAGAGGTACTAAGCCGGGAGCTTGACCTGTCTGAGGAATATGTCCGTAAGCGGGTACAGAAGTATTCCTCGATTGAAAAGATAAAAAGCAATGTGGAAAAGGAAACCGGAGACCGGATAAGGAGCTATGATCTTGCCGGGGTAAAGGTGGATGAGGATTATAAAAGGTATTATCCATATGATACGCTGGCCTCCAAGGTGCTGGGCTTTACCGGCGGAGATAATCAGGGAATTATCGGTCTGGAAGTGAAATATGAGGAGGTATTGAAGGGAACGGAGGGAACGATTCTTACCGTGACCGATGCAAGGGGCGTGGAGCTTGCAACCGGGGGAGAAGAACGTGTGGAGCCCATACCGGGGAAGGATCTGTATATCAGCATGGACCGGAATATCCAGAGCTATGCGACCCAGCTTGCCAGGCAGGTGATGGAAACCAAAGAAGCAGAAAGGGTATCGATCATTGTCATCAATCCCAGGAACGGAGAACTTTATGCAATGGTGGATGTCCCGGAATTCGATCTGAATCATCCGTATGATCTGGGAGAGGCAGGTGAGGGAGTGAGTGAGGAGCAAAAACAGGAGCTGCTGAATCAGATGTGGCGTAACGGCTGTATCAGTGATACCTATGAACCGGGCTCCACCTTCAAGGTCATTACGGCATCGGCAGGCTTAGAGGAGGGTGTGGTAACACCGGAATCCACCTTTCACTGTCCGGGATACATCATGGTGGAGGACCGTCGGATCCGCTGCCATAAGATTGCCGGACACGGAACCCAGACGTTTGTTGAGGCAACGATGAATTCTTGTAATCCGGTATTCATCACAGTCGGACTCCGGCTCGGTGTAGACAATTATTACAAATACTTCAAACAGTTCGGCTTATTGGAAAAGACCGGCGTGGATCTCCCGGGAGAGGCGGGGACCATCATGCACAAAAAGGAGGACATGAAAGCGGTGGAGCTTGCAACGGTTGCTTTTGGGCAGTCCTTTCAGGTGACACCGATCCAGATGGCGGCAACGGTTTCCTCGCTTGTAAATGGAGGAAAAAGAATCACCCCGCATTTTGGCGTAAAGGTGGCAGACCGGCAGGGCGAGAACATTCGGATGCTGTCTTATGAAGAGGGCAGGCAGATTGTATCGGAAGAAACATCCGCAACCATGCGGATGATCTTAGAGCAGGTGGTGGAGAGCGGCTCCGGGAAGAACGGCTATGTGGAGGGAGCAAGGGTAGGAGGAAAGACCGCGACCAGCCAGACGCTCCCGAGAGGAACCGGGAGATATATCGCTTCCTTTATCGGATTTGCACCGGCGGATGATCCGGAGGTGCTTGCGATTGCGATCATCCATAATCCACAGGGTGTATATTATGGCGGTCAGGTGGCTGCTCCTGTCGTGCGTCAGCTTTTCGAAAATGTTCTTCCCTATCTGGACAAAATGGATTATAATTGAAAGGTATGATTAATGAAAATGCAAGATGTTGTTTTGCCGATTCTTTCAGCCTTTTTACTGAGTGCACTGCTTGGTAAGCTGCTGATTCCACTACTGAAGAAGGTAAAGGTACGTCAGACCGTAAGAGAGGATGGACCGAGCACCCATCTGTGTAAAGCAGGAACACCAACTATGGGGGGAATTATCATTCTGCTTAGCATTCTGCTTTCGACACTTCCATTTCTGCACAGGTTTCCGGAGGGAATACCGGTATTGTGTGTAACGTTTGGATTCGGATGGATCGGCTTCCTGGATGATTTTATCAAGGTAGTCCTTCGAAGGTCGAAGGGCTTGTCCGCATTTCAGAAGTTTCTCCTGCAGTTTCTGTTAACGGCAGGATTCTGGTATTACCTGTATGAGGTGTGTGGGATGGATTTTCTGATGCGGATTCCGTTTTCCAATGGGAAAAGCCTGTCTTTGGGAGCTCTTTCGATTCCGGTTTTTTTCTTTATTGTGATTGGAACGGTAAACGGAGTGAATCTTACCGATGGACTGGATGGACTGGCAGCGAGTGTGACTCTGATGGTTGCAATGCTGTGGCTGATCATTTCCGTATTCTGGCATGAGGGATTGTTTCCGGTGACGGGAGCAGCCGCAGGTGCATTGCTGGGCTTTCTTTTATTTAATGTGCATCCGGCGAGTGTCTTCATGGGAGATACCGGTTCCCTTGCACTGGGAGGTTTCGTGGCAGCCTGTGCGTATCTGATGGATCTGCCGTTATTGCTTCCACTGATTGGCATCGTGTATGTGATCGAAGTGCTTTCCGTGATTGCCCAGGTAGTGTATTTTAAGGTAAGCGGAGGAAAGCGACTTCTGAAAATGGCTCCGCTCCATCATCACTTTGAGCTGTGCGGATGGGAGGAAACACGCATTGTTGCATTATTTACCATAATAACAGCGGTAATGTGTATTGCTGCACTGTTGGGAATATAGGGCAGACGCCGGATATGAATGGGCAGGGCTGAGCTGTTACGAATATAGAAATGAGGTTAAGAACATGGATTTACAGAATAAAACCGTACTGGTAATTGGAACAGGAAAAAGCGGAATCGGAGCCGCAGGGCTTTTGTCGAAGGCCGGAGCGAAGACGATTCTGTTTGACAGTAATGAGAAGCTTAATGTGGAAGCTTTAAAGGAGAAGGCAGCAGGAATTTCTTCCTTACAGCTTGTGACAGGAACGCTTCCTTTAGAGCTGGTGGAACAGGTGGAGCTTCTGGTAGTAAGCCCCGGTGTCCCGATTGATTCCGATATGGTGGTTTCTTTTGAAAAAAGAGGAATTCCGGTATGGGGAGAGATCGAGCTTGCATATGTCTTTTCCAAAGGTGAGGTGATTGCCATTACCGGTACGAACGGAAAGACCACAACGACTACGCTCGTTGGAGAAATCATGAGCGCGTACAAACCGTCCGTTTTTGTTGTGGGAAACATTGGAAATCCTTATACAGATATTGCGATGGACACGAGAGAGGATTCTGTGGTGGTTGCGGAGATCAGCAGCTTCCAGTTAGAGACTATCCATACCTTTGCACCGAAGGTATCCGCGATCCTGAATATTACACCGGATCATTTAAACCGTCACCACACCATGGAGTGCTATGTCGAGACGAAGGAGAGGATTGCATCAAACCAGACGAAGGAGGATGTCTGTGTACTCAATTATGAGGATGCTTATACCAGAACATTTGGTGAAAAATGCCCTGCGAAGGTGGTATTTTTCTCCTCGAAAAGAGAGCTTGCCGACGGACTTTTCCTTCAGGGCGAAGAGATTATGCTCGCAGAGAATGGAAAGGTACAGAGGCTGATGAACATTCATGAAATGAATCTGGTTGGCTTATGCAACGTGGAAAACGTGATGGCAGCAATTGCCATCTGCCGTGCAATGGACGTTCCAATGGATGTGATTCTTGCAACTGTCCGTCAGTTTAAGGCAGTGGAGCACCGGATTGAATTTGTTGCTACGAAGAACGGAGTAGATTATTACAATGATTCAAAGGGCACGAATCCGGATGCGGCGATTCAGGGGATCCGTGCCATGACAAAGCCTACCATCCTGATCGGTGGAGGCTATGACAAGCAGAGCGAATACGATGAGTGGATTGAAAACTTTGATGGCAAGGTAAAAGCCCTTGTCCTGATCGGACAGACGAGGGATAAAATAGCAGAGTGTGCAAGAAAGCATGGATTTTCTAATATTATTCTTGCAGATACCTTTGAAGAGGCATTTCAGATCTGCGTACAGAATGCCGTTCCGGGAGATGCCGTGTTACTGTCTCCGGCGTGTGCAAGCTGGGGAATGTTCCCGAACTATGAGGTTCGCGGTAAGATGTTTAAGGAAATGGTTTATAATTATTCGGTGCAGCCTGAAGCACTTGCTGCTGAAGGCATAAGGAACTGAACAGTTATATTGGTTCATAAATTAGGAGAGTAGGTTTGGTCAATGGACAGATTTAAGAGAGGAGCACGTAAAAATCAGGAATCCTTTTCCGATTATACGTTACTTTTTATAGTGTTGTTTTTGTTGGCATTCGGTCTTGTCATGCTGTATTCGACCAGTGCCTATGATGCAAATCTGACCTATAATGATTCCACTTATTTGTTCCGCAAGCAGATTTTTTCAACGCTGGCAGGACTTGTCGTGCTGTTTATTGTGTCCCATCTGCCATATCACCTCTGGGAGCGGTTCGCGGTTATCGGTTATGGTGTATCGGTTGCACTGGTGCTTCTGATTATTCCGTTTGGTATTGAAGCAAACGGTGCAAAGCGGTGGCTGCGTGTGTTCGGTATTTCCTTACAGCCGGCGGAGGTGGCAAAGCTTGCCATGATTCTGTTTCTGGCGTATCTCATCTGTAAGATGGGAAGAAATATCCGTACCATGAAGGGTTTCCTTGTGGTGCTTGGAGCGGCAGCGCCGATAAGTGGTCTCATCTATGTTATTACACGAAACTTAAGCTCTGCGATCATTATTATGGGAATTGCCGTTGTCATGCTTTTTGTGGCATGCCCGGATTATAAGAGGTTCATTATCCTTGGACTGATCGGGATAGCAGGCGTGGCAGGAATCGTTTTTCTGATTGTTAAAATGTCAGAGAGTGGAAGTGTCGGAAGCTTCCGTGGAGAACGTATACTGGCATGGCTGGATCCGGAGGCTTATGCAAGCGGTAAGGGATTCCAGACCCTGCAGGCCCTGTATGCGATCGGTTCCGGAGGGATTCTTGGTAAGGGTCTTGGACAGAGCATGCAGAAGCTTGGTTTCCTTCCGGAGGCACAGAATGATATGATCTTTTCCATTATCTGTGAAGAGCTGGGACTGTTTGGTGCCATTGCGGTTTTAATGATGTTTATTCTTCTGATCTGGCGCTGTATGATTATTGCCAATAATGCACCGGATCTGTTTGGAGCACTTTTAGTTGTCGGGGTGATGGGGCATATTGCCATTCAGGTTATCTTAAATGTGGCGGTAGTAACAAATACCATTCCCAACACCGGTATTTCCCTTCCGTTTATCAGCTACGGAGGATCGTCGGTTATGTTTCTTCTTGCGGAGATCGGCATTGTGTTCAGTGTCGGAAGAGGAATCCGGTTGAAAGACCTGTAGTACAGGATAGCAGGTAACCTTTTCTTCCATATCTACATAGTATAGAGTAGGTCATACTTTAAACCGGAAGGTGTTGGAAGAAGTGGATGCAATTCATATCAGAGGCGGAAATGCCCTTTTCGGGGAAACGACGATACAAGGCTCAAAAAATGCAGTGCTGCCGGTGATGGCGGCTGCCCTTTTGATCAATGATGTGTGTACCATTGAGAACTGTCCGAGAATTCAGGATGTGGAGCATATGAAGAATCTGCTGCAATCCCTTGGCTGTAAGGTGAAACGGAGCAACCGGGCCATTACGGTCGATGCTTCCTGTCTTACGGATCTTGCACTGCAGCAGGAGGCGATCCGGAATGAGAATGTTACCTGTATGCGCTCCTCGATTATGCTTCTTGGTGCGATGCTTGGAAGAATCGGGGAGGTTTCCCTTGCATATCCCGGTGGATGCGTAATCGGAGAACGTCCGATTGATCTTCACATCCGTTCCTTAAAAAAGATGGGAGTGGAATTTTATGAGGAAGAGGGATACTTCCGGGCTTATACGAGAGGATTAAAGGGGGCGGTAATCCGGCTGCCGGTAGCCAGTGTGGGAGCAACCGAAAATATCGTTCTCGCAGCCGTAAAGGCCAGGGGGGTTACCGTGCTCCAGAATGCTGCGAAGGAACCCGAGATCATTTCCTTATGTGAGTTTCTGACAAAGGCAGGGGCCATCATTGAAGGAACCGGAACGGATACCCTGCTTATTAAGGGTCTGGAGGAACTGCATGGCATTACCTACCGGATTCCGTCTGACCGTATTGTGGCAGGCACGTATCTTTTTAGTGTATTAGGAACCGGGGGCCATATATTCCTGCGGGATGCCCCGGTGCAGCATATGTATGCCGTGTTAAAAAAAGCAGTGGAAATGGGAGCCAGACTTGCTGTTTCCAAAGACGGAATATCGGTCATGGCAGAACCGGTACAGAATGCGGTTCCTTATACGAAGACGGAGATCTATCCGGGGTTCCCGACCGATATGCAGTCCCCGTTGATGGCGGTTCTGACGAAAGCATCAGGCTTAAGCCTTATTGAGGAAACCATTTTTGAAAATCGTTTTCAGATCGTGCCGTCACTTCGCAGCATGGGAGCGGATATTGAGCTTTTAAGTGAGCACAAAGCATTGATTCATGGGGTACCGAAGCTTTATGGCAGGGAGGTCAATGCCATGGAGCTGCGTGGCGGAGCAGCACTCATTATTGCAGGCTGCATGGCGGATGGAGAGACAGTTATTTATAATAAACATTTTATTGAACGCGGCTATGAGGACATCTGCCGGGATTACCGGAATCTGGGTGTGAACATTTATATAGGTAAGGATACGGATGGCAAAGAAAAAGAAACGCAAACCAGTCCAAAAGAATAAAACATATTTTTTTCGAAATCATAAGAGTATTTTTATCGTCCTTTTGATTATTTTCCTTCTGCTTTTGGGAGTGCTTTTGGGATATCAGTATATTCTCACAAATTATACGGTAACAACCTCTTATGTCGAGGGAAATGTGCACTATACGGATGAAGAAATTCTGGATATGGTCATGACAGGGCGTTATGGAAATAATTCCCTGTTTTTGTCCATGAAATATAAGAACAAAAGTATTTCAGATGTTCCGTTTGTGGAAAAAATGGATGTTTCCGTTATGGATCCGCACACGATCAAGATTGAAGTGTATGAAAAGGCGCTTGCCGGTTATGTGGAATATCTTGAAAATTACATGTATTTTGACAAGGATGGCATTGTGGTAGAAAGCTCGAATGAACAGACAAAAGGAATTCCGCTTGTGACGGGATTGCAGTTTGACCATGTGGTGCTGTATGAGCCGCTTCCGGTGGACAACCCCGGGATTTTCAAGTCTGTTTTGAGTATTACCCAGCTGGTTAATAAATACAATCTGTCCATTGACCGCATTTATTTTGGCAGTGACAATACCCTTACCCTTTATTTTGATGAGGTGAGGGTAGCTCTTGGAAATGTAACTGATCTGGATGAAAAGCTGATGAAGCTGCAGTATATGCTTCCAGAACTTCAAGGAAAGAGCGGCGTGCTCCGGATGGAGAATTACACCGAAGAAACGAAGAACATTTCCTTTGAGCCGGATCAGGAAAGCGCCGGATGAGAAATTTGTTATAAATTTCTTCAAATTTACTGTTGATAATTAGTTCAAAAAATTATATGATAAGCTATATGAGTTGCTATGCATATGAGAAAATGATCCACTGGATCATTTTTGAGTTATTATGCTTAAAAACAGGTTTTGGTGTAGCCTGTTGGAGTTTATTCGGGATTGAAGGAGGAAGTACCCTTGCTGGAAATTAAGACAAATGACGCAGGAGCCGCTGCTAAGATTATCGTTGTTGGTGTCGGTGGAGCAGGCAATAATGCAGTCAATCGAATGATAGATGAGAACATCGTAGGTGTGGAATTCGTAGGAATTAACACGGATAAACAGGCCTTGCAGCTTTGTAAGGCATCGAAGGTTCTTCAGATTGGAGAGAAGCTGACGAAGGGACTCGGCGCCGGAGCTAAGCCCGAAATCGGTGAAAAGGCTGCCGAAGAAAGCAGCGAAGAGATTGCAGCAGCATTGAAGGGTGCAGATATGGTGTTCGTTACCTGTGGTATGGGTGGTGGTACCGGTACCGGAGCCGCTCCGGTTGTTGCCAAGCTTGCCAAGGATATGGGAATCCTTACAGTAGGTGTTGTAACGAAGCCCTTCCGTTTTGAAGCAAAGACACGTATGATGAATGCGATCGGTGGTATTTCGAAGATCAAAGAGAATGTAGATACCCTGATTGTCATCCCAAATGATAAATTACTTGAAATTGTAGACCGCCGGACAACCATGCCGGATGCCCTTAAGAAAGCAGATGAGGTCTTACAGCAGGCGGTACAGGGAATCACAGATCTGATCAATGTACCTGCTATCATTAACCTTGATTTTGCCGATGTCCAGACCGTTATGAAGGACAAGGGTATTGCACATATCGGTATTGGTAGCGGTAAGGGCGATGATAAGGCGAGCGAAGCAGTGAAGATGGCTGTGGAAAGTCCGTTGCTGGATACCACGATTTCCGGTGCAACCCATGTGATCATCAATGTATCCGGTGATATTTCACTGGCAGATGCATCCGATGCAGCAAGTTATGTTCAGGAACTGGCAGGAGATGATGTGAACATCATCTTTGGTGCAATGTATGATGAGACACAGACCGATACCTGTACGATTACCGTTATTGCAACCGGTCTGGAGGACGATACGATCCCGACGAATAAGCCGGTATCCGGATTCGGTACCTTCGCAGGAAAGTATGTGAAGCCGGTAACGCCGAACATTTCCTTAAAGACCATGACGACTCCGGCTGCGAAGCCATCCGAAATCAATATCATTCCCGGAAGCAGCACTCCGACAGGAGCAACTGCGCCGATGCATTCCATTCAGGGAATTACAAGCCCCGGAGACATCCGCAGCAATGTAACCGAGAAGCCGATCAAGATTCCGGATTTTCTCCAGAAGAAGTAGGGGCATAAAAATAAAGTTCATAAGAAAAATTTTCAAAGGCCTTGCAGAGATGCAAGGTCTTTTCATGTAGAGCACTTAGTGAAGACGAGCTAAAGGCGAAGTCTGAACTTAGTGCGAACGGTACCCGTCCACTTAATGAGACCGAGCCAGAATCGCACCAGCATACTTTACTGCCAGAGCTGGACTTCGGAACTAAGATGTTCCATCTATTTTGAGTCAGGCATTGGATAGTGACGCAAACAGCCCAACGAGCCGTCCTGGCTCGATTGCGCCTGGATTGGACCTCCATGTCCAATCCTTGCTGATTAAGATCAAAATAGAGGAACTTCTAAGTTCCTGCGTAAGCCCCGGCATCAAAGTATGGTGGTGCTTGAAGAGTTTCAGCTTTTATATGAAATAGCCGGAGTGTCGAATCCTGCGACAAATGTCCCTGTCTTTAGTCTCTCCTTTGACAAATTCGGAACCCCTTCATGTTTATAATGAAGGTCAGGGAGGTGAGAAAACAGGCAGACCGTGAAAACAGTTTATATAGAAAATGTGTTCCTGCTGAAT
>FR902852.1 GCA_000438155.1 Firmicutes bacterium CAG:95 | reverse complement strand
TATTGTCATAATTTGCATGGCTCTGAATAGCTACATGTTATATTATATGGCAATTCCTGGCAGCCTATACAATACGTATACTTTGCCTGGAAATGCACACTAAATTAGTATAAACAATGGAATTTCCCTTGTCAATATCTTACTCCTAAAAAGATTGACAAAAAATCCGGAAGATCCTATGGATTTTTGAACATTATTCAGTTTTCCAACAAAAAGGGAGCCATTCCCCTCCCCTGTTTCCAGAAGCTTCAGGCAATGACTCCCTGTATTTCATGAAAGACCGGCTTTCATATCATTATTCTTCTACAGATACGGTATCCTCAGCATCCTCTGTATCCATATCTTCTGCAGTTTCATCAATATCATCAATGATTTCATCTGTCTCATCTACCTGAATCTCTTCGGGATCTTCTGCAGGAGCTTCGTCCTTTTCAAAGTCCGTGTTGAGATAGGTGTTGCGGTAACGCTTCATACCGGTACCTGCCGGAATCAGCTTACCAATGATAACATTTTCTTTCAGACCGATCAGAGGATCGACCTTACCCTTGATTGCTGCTTCTGTCAGAACCTTCGTTGTTTCCTGGAAGGATGCAGCAGACAGGAAGGAGTTTGTTGCAAGTGCCGCCTTGGTAATACCAAGCATTACCTGCTTGCCTTCTGCGGGTTCTCTGCCTTCAGCAATCAGCTTCTCATTCATATCTTCATAATCAAGCACATCAACAAGTGTTCCCGGAAGGAATTCGGTATCGCCGTTATTCTCGATACGAACCTTCTTTAACATCTGACGGACAATGACTTCGATATGCTTATCGGAAATATCAACACCCTGCAGACGGTATACTCTCTGTACTTCACGGATCATGTAATCCTGTACGGCACGGATTCCCTTAATCTTCAGAAGGTCATGAGGATTTACACTACCTTCGGTAAGTTCATCACCGGCCTCCAGTACAGCTCCGTCTGTGATCTTGATACGGGATCCGTAAGGGATCAGGTAAGTCTTGGACTCTCCATTTTCGGGATCGGTAATGATGATTTCACGCTTCTTCTTGGTATCCTTAATCGCAGCTACGCCGCCAAATTCTGCAATAATTGCAAGTCCCTTCGGCTTACGTGCCTCAAAAAGCTCCTCGACACGGGGAAGACCCTGTGTGATATCATCACCGGCAACACCACCGGTATGGAATGTACGCATGGTCAGCTGTGTACCGGGTTCACCGATGGACTGTGCTGCAATAATACCAACTGCTTCACCAACCTGAACCGGTTCACCGGTTGCCATGTTGGCACCATAGCATTTTGCACAGATACCATTGTGGGAACGACAGGTAAGAATCGTACGGATCTTCACCTTCTCAATCGGATCACCCAATTCATCCACACCTACAGATAAGATCCTGGAAGCACGGCTCGGTGTAATCATATGATTACGCTTTACAATGATGTTTCCATCCTTATCTTTAATATCTTCACAGGTAAATCTTCCTGTAATTCTGTCCTTTAATCCTTCGATGGTTTCCTTACCGTCCATGAAAGCCTTTACTTCCATTCCCGGAATCTTATCAGAGCCTTCCATACAGTCCATCTCACGGATAATTAATTCCTGTGATACGTCAACCATACGTCTTGTCAGGTAACCGGAGTCTGCGGTACGGAGTGCGGTATCGGACAATCCCTTACGTGCACCATGTGCGGACATGAAGTATTCCAGTACATCCAGACCTTCACGGAAGTTTGACTTGATCGGAAGTTCGATGGTTCTACCTGTTGTATCGGCCATCAATCCACGCATACCTGCCAACTGCTTGATCTGCTGATTGGAACCACGGGCTCCGGAGTCAGCCATCATGAAGATGTTGTTGTACTTATCAAGTCCCTTTAACAGTACCTCGGTCAATTCCTTATCGGTTTCGTTCCAGGTCTCTACAACAGCACGATAACGCTCTTCTTCGGTGATCAGACCACGCCGGAAGTTCTGTGCAATCTTATCAACGGTTGCCTGTGCGGCATCCAGCATTTCCTGTTTCTGTTCAGGCACGGTCATATCGGAAATGGATACGGTCATTGCTGCTCTGGTAGAATACTTGTAACCGGTAGACTTAATGAGGTCAAGTACTTCTGCAGTAACGGATGCTCCATGTGTATTAATTACTTTTTCAAGGATCTGCTTTAACTGCTTCTTTCCTACGTGGAAATCGACTTCAGGAAGCAGGAAGTTCTCCGGCTTCGTACGGTCTACATAACCAAGATCCTGAGGAAGAATTTCATTAAAGAGGAATCTTCCCAGAGTGGATTCTACGATTCCTGTAACGTCTTCACCCTCTGCATTCTTCTTGGTGATCCGAACCCTGATTCTGGAATGTAAGGTGCAGGCACCATTTTCATAAGCAAGGATTGCTTCGTTTACGTTCTTGAAAAACTTGCCTTCACCCACTGCACCTGGACGCTCCTGGGTCAGATAGTAAATACCAAGTACCATATCCTGGGAAGGAACTGCAACCGGACCACCATCGGAGGGCTTTAACAGGTTGTTCGGAGAGAGCAGAAGGAAACGGCACTCTGCCTGAGCTTCTACGCTTAACGGAAGATGCACTGCCATCTGGTCTCCATCGAAGTCAGCGTTGAACGCGGTACAAACAAGCGGATGAAGCTTGATTGCCTTACCCTCTACAAGGATCGGTTCGAACGCCTGAATACCAAGTCTGTGAAGTGTAGGGGCACGGTTTAACATAACCGGATGCTCTTTAATGACATCCTCGAGCACATCCCATACCTGGGTGTCGAGTCTTTCTACCAGCTTCTTTGCTGCCTTAATATTCTGTGAAGTGCCTCTTGATACGAGCTCTTTCATAACAAAAGGCTTGAATAATTCAATTGCCATCTCCTTTGGAAGACCACACTGATAAATCTTCAGCTCCGGTCCAACGACGATAACGGAACGTCCGGAATAGTCAACACGCTTACCTAACAGGTTCTGACGGAAACGTCCGGATTTACCCTTTAGCATATCGGAAAGAGACTTTAATGCACGGTTACCGGGTCCGGTTACCGGTCTTCCTCTTCTACCGTTATCAATCAGGGCATCGACTGCCTCCTGAAGCATTCTCTTCTCGTTACGAACGATGATGTCCGGTGCACCGAGTTCAAGAAGTCTCTTCAGACGGTTGTTACGGTTGATAATTCTACGATATAAATCATTCAGATCGGAGGTGGCAAAACGTCCACCGTCCAACTGAACCATAGGACGAAGATCCGGAGGAATTACCGGAATCGCATCCATGATCATCCATGAAGGTTCATTTCCGGATTCACGGAATGCTTCAACGACCTCTAAACGCTTAATAATTCTGGCACGCTTCTGACCGGTAGAATCCTTTAATCCTGCCTTCAATTCTTCTGCGTCCTTCTCAAGATCAATGGCCTCGAGAAGCTCTTTGATTGCTTCTGCACCCATACCAACACGGAACCTGTTGCCCCATGTATCTCTTGCATCCTGATATTCCTTCTCAGACAGAACCTGCTTGTATTCCAGATCGGTTTCACCTGCGTCCAGTACAATATAGGAAGCAAAATATAATACCTTTTCCAGTACTCTGGGTGATAAATCCAGAATCAGTCCCATACGGCTCGGGATTCCCTTAAAATACCAGATGTGGGATACCGGAGCTGCCAGCTCGATGTGTCCCATACGCTCTCTACGAACGCTTGATTTGGTCACTTCAACACCGCATCGGTCGCAGACAACACCCTTATATCTGATCTTCTTATATTTACCACAATGACATTCCCAGTCCTTGCTCGGTCCAAAGATTCTTTCACAGAACAGACCATCTTTTTCAGGCTTCAAGGTTCTGTAATTGATTGTCTCAGGCTTTGTTACCTCGCCTCTGGACCATTCCCTGATCTTATCAGGAGATGCTAAACCAATTCTGATGGCATCAAATGTCATCGGCTGATACACTTCTTGCTTTGTTTCTGACATTTTGGGTACTCCTTCCGGTTTTATTCATCATATGAGTCTGAATCAATGTCCAATGTGAAATCGTCATCAAGATCTCCATCTGCATCGTCATCCTCATCTGCACTTACAAGCTCACCGCTGTCTGCATCAAATTCCTGTTTCTGATAACCCATGTCGGAAAGAGAACTCTGATCATAATCATAACCTCTGTTCTCGCCTTCCATCTCTGCACGGTAATCGGTGTCACCGTAATCAATAGTCTCTGTAATCTCAACCTCGGTATTGTCCTCACGCAGAACCTTAACATCAAGACCAAGAGACTGTAATTCCTTAAGTAATACCTTAAAGGATTCCGGAATACCGGGTTCCGGGATATTGTCGCCCTTGATAATGGCTTCATATGTCTTCACACGGCCAATAACATCATCGGACTTCACAGTCAGGATTTCCTGCAGTGTATAGGATGCACCATAAGCTTCCAGTGCCCATACTTCCATTTCTCCGAAACGCTGTCCACCGAACTGTGCCTTACCACCGAGCGGCTGCTGTGTTACTAAGGAGTAAGGACCGGTTGAACGTGCATGGATCTTATCGTCAACCAGATGATGGAGCTTTAAGTAATGCATGTGGCCAATGGTAACCGGGCTGTCAAAGTATTCACCGGTACGTCCGTCACGAAGTCTCACCTTACCATCTCTGGAAATCGGAACACCCTTCCAAAGCTCTCTGTGGTCCCGGTTCTCTGATAAGTATTCCATAACCTCCGGAAGAAGTTCTTCTTTGTGTTTCTTCTCAAATTCTTCCCAGCTTAAATTCACATAGTCATTTGCCAGATCGAGAGTATCCATAATGTCTATCTCGTTCGCGCCATCGAATACCGGCGTTGCAACGTTAAAGCCAAGCGCCTTGGCTGCAAGGGAAAGATGAATCTCCAACACCTGTCCGATATTCATACGGGAAGGTACACCCAAAGGATTTAACACAATATCAAGAGGACGCCCATTTGGCAGATAAGGCATATCTTCTACCGGAAGCACACGGGAAACAACACCCTTGTTACCGTGACGGCCGGCCATCTTATCACCGACGGAAATCTTTCTCTTCTGTGCAATGTAAATTCGCACTGCCTGATTTACACCCGGAGACAGCTCATCGCCGTTCTCTCTGGTAAATACCTTGGCATCTACAACAATACCATACTCTCCGTGAGGAACCTTTAAGGAAGTATCACGTACTTCTCTTGCCTTCTCACCGAAGATGGCACGAAGTAATCTTTCTTCTGCGGTAAGCTCTGTCTCTCCCTTGGGAGTCACCTTGCCAACCAGGATATCACCGGCGCGAACCTCTGCACCGATACGGATAATACCGCGATCATCCAGATCCTTTAATGCATCATCACCGACACCCGGAACATCTCTTGTAATCTCTTCGGGTCCCAGCTTGGTGTCACGTGCTTCTGCTTCATATTCTTCAATGTGTACAGATGTATAAACATCATCCTGCACCAGTCGTTCACTTAATAATACAGCATCCTCGTAGTTATAGCCTTCCCAGGTCATAAATCCGATCAGAGGATTCTTGCCGAGTGCAAGCTCACCTTCGGAAGTAGAAGGACCATCTGCAATTACCTGACCGGCTTCTACATGCTCGCCCTTTACCACAATCGGTCTCTGGTTATAACAGTTACTCTGGTTGCTTCGGGCAAACTTGGTCAGGTGGAATTCAACCTTCTCCCCATCGTCGCAGGTCATCTTGATTAAGTTAGAAGCCACATGCGTAATCTCACCGGACTTCTTCGCTACTACACAGACACCTGAGTCAACCGCTGCCTTCGGTTCCATACCGGTACCTACAACAGGCGCTTCGGTTGTTAAAAGCGGCACCGCCTGACGCTGCATGTTGGATCCCATCAGCGCACGGTTTGCATCGTCGTTTTCAAGGAATGGGATCAGCGCTGTTGCAACAGAGAATACCATCTTCGGGGAAACGTCCATGTAATCGAACATTGCCTTCGGATATTCGGATGTCTCATCCTTATAACGTCCTGATACGGAGTTACGTACAAAATGTCCCTCTGCGTCCAGAGCCTCGTTCGCCTGTGCTACATGGTAGTTATCTTCTTCATCTGCGGTCATGTAAACGACCTCGTCGGTTACACGCGGGTTGGCCGGATCTGACTTATCAATCTTACGATAAGGTGCCTCAACGAAACCATATTCATTAATTCTTGCATAGGATGCAAGAGAGTTAATCAGACCAATGTTCGGGCCTTCAGGGGTCTCAATCGGACACATTCTTCCGTAATGGGAGTAATGGACATCCCGGACCTCGAATCCGGCACGATCTCTGGAAAGACCACCTGGACCTAATGCGGAAAGACGCCTCTTATGTGTCAGCTCGCCCAGCGGGTTATTCTGATCCATAAACTGGGACAACTGGGAGGATCCGAAGAATTCCTTCACGGCAGCCTGTACCGGTTTGATGTTGATGAGCGCCTGAGGAGAAATTTCCTCTGCATCATGGGTTGTCATTCTTTCACGGACAACTCTTTCCAGTCTGGAAAGACCGATTCTGTACTGGTTCTGTAACAGTTCACCAACCGCACGGATACGTCTGTTTCCCAGGTGGTCGATATCATCATCATTACCAATACCGTATTCCAGATGAATGTTATAGTTAATGGATGCTAAAATATCATCCTTCGTAATATGCTTCGGAATAAGCTCATGTACATTCTTCTTAAGAGCTTCGCCAAGGGCTTCTGCATCATCACCGTATTCTTCGATAATCTGCTTTAATACCGGATAATATACAAGCTCTGTAATGCCAAAATCCTTCGGATTGCAGTCTACGTAAGCAGTAAGGTCTACCATCATGCTGGAAAGCACCTTCACATTACGTTCCTCAGTCTGGATATAGACATAAGGAATTGCTGCATTCTGAATCTGATCTGCAAGTTCAGCAGTCACCTTCGTTCCGGCTTCTGCAAGAACTTCACCAGTCTGTACATCCACAACATCTTCTGCCAGAATGTGATTCCGGATTCTGTTGCGTAATGCCAGCTTCTTATTGAATTTATATCTACCGACTTTCGCTAAATCATATCTTCTGGGGTCAAAGAACATCGCGTTGATCAGACTTTCTGCACTTTCAACGCTTAAAGGTTCACCGGGACGGATTTTCTTGTACAGCTCTAAAAGGCCGTCCTGATAATTGGTTGCAACGTCCTTGCCAAAGCTTGCTTCAATTTTGGGTTCATCGCCAAACAGCTCCCGGATCTCTTCGTTAGTGCCAATACCAAGAGCACGGATCAGAACTGTAATGGGAACCTTTCTGGTTCTGTCAACACGAACATAGAAAATATCGTTTGAGTCTGTTTCATACTCTAACCATGCACCACGGTTAGGAATTACGGTAGAAGAAAACAGTCTCTTACCGATTTTATCATGATCAATTGCGTAATAGATGCCGGGAGAACGAACTAACTGGCTGACGATAACACGTTCTGCACCGTTAATTACGAATGTACCGGTCTCTGTCATGATCGGAAGGTCGCCCATAAAGATTTCATGTTCACTGATTTCTTCCTTCTCTTTATTATAAAGACGTACCTTAACCTTCAGGGGAGCTGCATATGTCGCGTCTCTTTCCCTGCACTTTTCAATAGAATATTTCACATCGTCTTCGCAAAGCTCGAAATCTACGAATTCCAGACTTAAGGAACCGCTGTAATCAGCGATTGGAGAGATATCATCAAATACCTCTTTCAAGCCTTCTTCCAGGAACCACTTGTAAGAATCCTTCTGGACTTCAATGAGGTTGGGCATTTCCAGAACCTCTTTCTGTCGTGAATAACTCATACGAATATTCTTACCTGCGGCAATGGGACGTATTCTGTTCTTTTCCATTGACTATTCACCCCGTTCTTCATGATTTAGTGTCGTAAAAAAGCCTACCACACCACAATAGTGCACCATCCATACTACCACAAGAGAATTTGATCGTCAAGAAAAAAGTGAAAAAACATCAAAAAAAGATTTCCGGACAATCTGTCCGGAAATCCTTCTGATCAGAATTCGCAGTAACAATTACTTTAATGTAACCTTTGCTCCAACTTCTTCTAACTTCTTCTTAAGTTCTTCAGCTTCTTCCTTAGTAGCGCCTTCCTTAACCATCTTCGGTGCGGAATCAACTACGTCCTTAGCTTCCTTCAGTCCAAGACCGGTAGCTTCACGAACAACCTTGATAACCTTAACCTTTTCAGCACCTACTTCTGTAAGTTCTACGTCGAAGGAATCCTTCTCTTCTGCCGCTGCGCCAGCATCAGCTGCTGCTGCAACTACAACGCCTGCTGCTGCAGATACGCCGAATTCTTCTTCACAAGCTTTTACAAGATCATTTAATTCTAATACAGTTAACTCTTTGATAGCGTCGATTAATTCCTGAGTGGATAATTTTGCCATTTTCTTTTCCTCCATTTAAATATTAAAATGTTTCACAAAAAATTAGTTACATCACGTGCAGATCAGATTATTCTGCTGCAGGTGCTTCAGCAGGAGCTTCCTGTGCAGGAGCTTCCTCAGCCGCAGGTGCTTCGCATGCAGATGCGCCACCTTTTTCAGCAAGCTGGTTCATAACACGAGCAAAGTTTGTAATCGGAGACTGAATGCTTCCAAGTAACTTGGACAGTAATTCTTCTCTGGAAGGGATCTTTGCGATGGATTCCATTCCCTTTGCATCGTATGCAATACCTTCTACCACACCAGCCTTGATCTCAAGAGCAGGAGCAGTCTTAGCGAAATTGCTGATTACTCTGGCAGGAGCTGTTGCATCTGTAGTGGAAACTGCGATTGCGCTCGGTCCTTCAAGATAAGGAGCAAGGCTTTCGAAATCGGTTCCCTTGAACGCAAAGTTCATCATTGTGTTCTTGTAAACCTTGTAAGTAATTCCTGCCTCACGAAGCTGCTTACGAAGAGCAGTGTCCTGTTCTACAGTAAGTCCACGATAGTCAACCAATACTACAGACTGCGCATCTTTGATGTTAGCGGAAATCTCGTCTACAACCGGTGTTTTCAGTTCAACTTTTGCCACTTTTCTTACCTCCTATTAGATTTTGGTGCCGAAATGAGCTTAGTGAACATCTGCCTGCTTACAGGCGGTATTATAAAAGCCCTTCCGAAAACGAAAGGGCAGAAAATACATCTCTCATGTAAACTCTTTCCTCGGCAGGTGGCTTACGCTCTTACGCCTCACGGCGCCTGCTGTCTTCGGCATGGTCAAAACGACCTTAGATAGAATAGCACAGATAGAATTCTTTTGTCAATCCCTATTTTGCAAGATATATCTGTCCTATGAACCATTTTGCGAAATATATCCCTCCGAATCAATCTGTACTCCCGGAGAAAGACTTCTTAAATAAGACAGGATCCGTTCCTTTTCGCTGTCATAAACCATCTTCACGCGGCAATCCGACTGAATTGCCGGTATAAACTGCAGGGATTTCATCCCATCCTGCCCGATACTGACCTTGAGAAGTCCGGTATCAAGGGTTTTGGAATTGAACCAGAAATTACCAAGGCTGTATAGCACCGGTGTGTTTCCGCAATAGGTAATTCCCTGCAGGCAGTGTGGATGATCGCCCACAATCAGGTCTGCTCCTGCCTGTGCATACAATGGCGCCTGATCTGTCTGTGCCCAGTCCGGATTACTTTCATTCTCAGTTCCCCAGTGAACGCATACAATCACGAAATCACTCTCTGCCTTAGCCTGTGCGATTACCTCACACAGCCTTTCCGGATTCCAACACCGAAAAACTCCCGGTGAGGTTTCGGTTGCCTCCTTCGTGTCCGGATTGTCCAGACGTTCAATCTGTGTTGCTGCAATCAGCGCAATTTTCATGTCATTTACAATGAAATAAACCGGTGCTGAGGCCTCCTTAATATTTCTCCCGGCTCCCAGTGCATGAATGGATGCCTGCTCCAGGGTATCCAACGTATCCAGCAGCCCCTGTTCGCCAAAATCATACGTATGATTGTTCGCAACAATTGCCACATCCGCTCCCATGTCCCCCAGATACGATACTGCATCCGTATCTGCCCGGAAGGTAAAGGTCTTTCCCTCTGTTGGTGTTCCCCGGTTTGTATATGGAAATTCATTGTTTACCACAGTAATATCCGATTGTCGCAGAACACGGATGAGATCTTCTGATATTCCTTCGTCCAGACTTCCGCCTCGACTTTTCAGTCTGGACATAATGGCATACTCATCGTCCATAAGGATATCTCCGGTAAAGCACAGGGTCACTTCATCTGTCGAAGAAGCCTCCCACGGATAAATCCGGTTCTGTGCCATATATTCTTCATCTGCAAGAATTTTTCCATAGCGTGGATTCTCCTCAAAGAGCTCCGAGGTCACCTCTGCTTCCCCTCCATTGGAAGAGTCTGTCTGGCTTACCGGAATTCGTTCCTGAAAAATACTGCTCTGCACAGATTCATATTTATTTCTCACATCGGCATCAGCCTTCTGAAAGCCAGACACTACCAGAAGAACGCAAAGCCCTGCCAGCGTGATTCCCCCAAGCGTAAGCAGAAATACCATTACCGGTTTCAGAGTGCCTTTATGTGATGATCTCTTTTTTCTTTTCATTGTTGTATTCATAAGGATAAGGATAGCATACTTTGCCTGCCCGATGCAAGGCAGTAGGATTCGACAAGTTTTTATATGGTAACAATTCAGCCATGCAGAAATGATTGTGCAAGA
>FR902851.1 GCA_000438155.1 Firmicutes bacterium CAG:95 | reverse complement strand
CAAAAAAACGGACAGACGGCGGCCATGAGATACCGGAAGAGGATTTAAGAGAAATGGAGCAGGAAGAGGGCCGGGAAATGCCGGACGGAGTGGAGAGCCAAACGGGATATTGCCGTTTTTGCGGTCAAGCCGGAATGGTTCACACATTGACCGGGTGGAGCCAGGAAGATGTGGACGAAGCCGTGACGTGCAAGTGTGAGTGTGACGCCGCAAAGAAGTACACAGAAAGCAAAGAACGGGTCCAAAAAGCAAAGAGCCGCATAACGGAACTTTTCGGAAGCACCGCAGAAAGACCCATAGACCAGGACGTGGTTACGGTCATGCTTAACGTGGTGGACGCCATAGAAGCAAAGCACATGAAAGGAATAACCATTGACGTAGGCCAGGGCGTAAAAGCAAAGGTTTCCAAAATGGCGAAAGAAAGCATAAAGGTGGAGAGGTCGGAGACTTCCAAGAAAATCTACGAAGAATAACGGGGGTGCAGAGGATTGGTAAAACTGGACGCCGATATTAAAGCGATAGCCCGTAGTATCATACAAGGCAATGAGAAGAGAAAAAAGAGAATAAAGAACGGCCAAGCAAGTGCCTTTGATTTGCAGGCCGCCCAGGTTGTAGGCAATGCCTTGCGTGGTACGTGTGGGAATATTGAAAGCGTACGGGTCCGGCGACAAATGCAGGAGAAGATTTATAAGAGCATTGTTTATAATATGCCTTATGAATACATAGCAGACGCATTGTGTGGCCGACGCCAATTCTATGAATACCGCCAGGAATTTATTAAACGGGTAGCGTCTGCCATGGATATGCTACCGGAGCAGAAAGGACAAGAACATGGGAATTGATTTAAGCAGATTTAAAGTAGTGCATGGGGACAAGGTATTTAATGCAATAGCACTTATGGACGTGCGTATGCCGGAGAATGTGGAGCGGGATAAAAGGGACATAGTTTTGAAACCGAAGTTTATTGATATACTGGCAATCAATGAGGATGGCAATATTATTTCAATCCATGATGAAGCGTGGACGTTTCAGTTTATACCCATTGTGGGGAAATAGCCAGGCGGCAGCAGGACACAAAATAAGTGGGTCAGAATGTCAGAGTGTTTTATATTAACATAGGCTTGTGGGTAGGGTTTACCCATGAGCCTATCAGCATGAGGGAAAGGACGGTGGCAGCAGATGAAAGAATATGCAAAGGACTTCTACAAGTCAGCGGCATGGAAGAGAGCCAGGCAGACAGTTATTAAACGGGCTAATGGATTGTGTGAGCGGTGCAGAGCCGCCGGGCTTTATCGTCCCGGTGTGATTGTCCACCACAAGGATTACATCACGCCAGAGAATATCCACAACCCAGGCGTGACCCTCAACCTGGACAACCTGGAATATCTTTGTGAGGATTGCCATAACAAAGAGCATAAGGCAAAGCCTAACAATCGTTATCGGTTTGACAGTGACGGAAAATTATTACCGCCAAAAGGAGAAGGGCGGCGGACCACTCCCCCCGGTGGATTGATTTTGGACACCCCCACAAGAACCGAGGGAGATACTTCAAAAAAACTCCGCAGGGTCGCACGCATATGAGGGGGGTCAAAATATGGCAGAAGAAACAAAAAGTAATGAGAAGAAAGCGAAAAAAAGAACAAATAAACTGACAAATGCGAGGATAAAGAAAGAGATAGAATTTCTTACGCCCATGTTTGCCGGAATAGATGACGAGGACAAGAAAAGCCTTGTAAATTCACTTGTTGAGGAAGCCGCATTTTTGAAAGTGGCTTGCTTCCAGGCAAAAGAAGAATTGAAAAAAGAGGGGCTTACCACGGAAACGGTAAACGCTTCACAGAAATTTGTAAAAGCCCACCCGTCAGCCACGATTTACGAGAAATATTCACGCCAATATACGGCAATTATTCACACGCTTATTGAGTATTTGCCGCCAAAAGAAAAGAAAAATATAAGCAGACTGGCAGCATTGCGGAATGGATAACAATTACATTTTCCAGTATTGGGAAGCCATACAAAACGGCACCGTAACAGTAGGAAAGTGGATAAAGACTATTTATGAAATCCTTGTGAATGGTTTAAAAAGTGGCAAATGGGATTTTGACGAGGAAAAGGCCAATAAGGCTATAAACTTCATAGAGAACTTTTGTCATCATTCAGAGGGACGAAACGATTTATTAAAACTTGAATTATGGCAAAAGGCCATAGTTTCGGCCATTTTTGGCATAATGGACAAGCGGACCGGTTATAGGCAATTCCGGGAAGTTTTCATAGTTGTAGCACGTAAGAACGGTAAAACATTGTTTGCCGCCGCTATTGCGGCATACATGGCATATATAGACGGCGAGTATGGGGCAAAGGTTTATTTCCTTGCCCCGAAACTGGACCAGGCGGACCTTGTGTATGACGCCTTTTATCAGATTGTCCAGGCAGATGACGAACTGGACAGTATAACCAAGAAACGCCGCAGCGATATTTATATCAAAGAATTTAATACCAGTGTGAAAAAGATAGCCTTTAACTCCAAAAAGTCGGACGGTTTCAACCCTCAAATGGTTGTCAATGACGAAATGGAAGCATGGCAGGGGGACCAGGGACTAAAGCAGTATGAGGTTATGACTTCCGCACTGGGGGCGAGAAAGCAGCCGCTTATTTTATCCATATCAACCGCCGGATATATCAATGACGGCATTTATGATGAACTCATGCGGCGTTCAACGTCATTCTTAAAGGGCAATTCCAAGGAAACAAGAATATTGCCGTTCCTCTACATGATTGACAATATCGAAGCCTGGGACGATTTAGAGGAATTGAAAAAGAGCAATCCGAACCTGGGCGTGTCCGTGTCAGAGGAATTTTACATAGAGCAGATAGAGATTGCAAAAGCGTCCCTTTCAAAGAAAGTGGAGTTTCTTACAAAGTATTGCAACATCAAGCAAAATTCCAGTGTGGCGTGGTTGGATTACTGGGACGTTATGAAAGCGGTAAACGAGGACTTACGCCTTACCCTGGAGCAATTCCGGGGGTGCTATTGCGTTGGCGGCATAGACCTTTCCAGAACAACGGACTTAACGGCGGCGTCAATCGTTATTTGGAAGAATGGAAAATGGAATGTGATTACAAAATTCTATATGCCAAAGAAGCGGTATGAAGTGGCCGTGAATGAGGATAACACGCCGTACAACATGTACAAAGAAAAAGGATTTTTGAAAATATCCGGGGAAAACCAGGTGGATTATAAGGACGTGTATAACTGGTTCATAGAACTGGTTAAGGTTTACAAAATCCGCCCGTTAAAAATCGGCTATGACCGTTACAGTGCCGGGTATTTGGTAGATGACCTAAAAATGGCCGGGTTCCAAACAGATGACGTTTACCAGGGCACGAACTTAACGCCAATCCTACACCAGTTTGAGGGGGATTTAAAGGACGGAAAGTATAACCTGGGGGACAACACCCTTTTGGCGTCACATCTTCTTAACGTGGCCGTGGAAATCAATATGAATGATAGCCGCATGAAGCCAGTGAAGATTGAAAAGCGTATGAGGATAGATGGGGCCGTTTCCGTCTTTGACGCTATGACAATGGTATCAAAATACCATAGTGAGATAGGCAAAAAACTTTTGAATGAAGCGGCATAAATGGCCGCCCGGCAGCAGGGTTTTAAAGTGGGTCAGAATTTCAACACGAATAATTTTACAATAGGTCCATGGACGTGTTCCATGGGCTTATTTTTTGAGGAAAGGGGGTAATGATACGGGAATTATAGCAAACGTATTCGGAGCCTTTAAGGCAAAATACAGACCGCTTTTATTGAGCCGTGGGGAGTATGTGCCAACCGGAACCTTACGGGACAATGATATTGTGGGAGCCATTGCGGACGCCATAGCAAAGAACGTAGGAAAGTTACAACCCCAGGTTGTCCGAAAGGACGAAAAAGGAATGACGATAAAAAACGATTACCTGGCCCGGATTTTGACTTTGCGGCCATGCCCGGAAATGTCAACGTATGACTTTCTTTACAGAATTGCGGCGGACCTGGTTTATACTTCCAATTCCTTTTCCGTGATTTTCTACAACGAGGATTTTACAAGGGTACAGAGCATACAACCAATCACCACAAAGAGTTTCCGCATTTTTGAAGATGACAAGCACCATATCCTTTTCCGCTTCCGGTGGGATTATGACGGGGAAACTTATACGGTGCCTTATCAGAATGTCATACACATAAAGGCAAGGTACAACAAAAAACGGTTTTTGGGGACTTCCCCGGATATTGAGTTAAAGCGGAGCCTGGACCTTGTGGAGACGTCCGGGGAAATCGTAAAGAACATTGTAAACCGTTCTAACTCACTGGCCGGGTATCTGAAATACAACAACCTGGCAGACAATGAGGAACTAAAGCAGATTGCAAAGGACTTCCAGGACGCCTATATGGGGGCGGAAAACGCCGGGGGCATTGCCGCAATAGACAGTACGGTGGAATTTAAAGAGATTGTGCAACGCACGCCAAACGTGCCAGTAAATCAAATTACATTCCTACGTGATAACGTGTACCGCTATTACGGAGTAAATGAAAAGGTATTGACTTCCACCCTTTCAGACCAGGAATGGATTAGTTTTTATGAAAACGTGATTGAGCCTATCGCTATCCAATTAAGTTATGAGTTTACTTTTAAACTTTTGACACCAAGGGAAATAGGGTACGGGAACAAGATAGAGTTTACGGCTAACCTTTTGCAGTATGCCACATTACAGACACGTGACACAATCGGCGGAAATATGTTTGACCGTGGGGCCATGACAATAAACGAATACCGGGCACTTATGTATTATGGTCCGGTAGATGACGGGGACGTGAGAATGGTATCACTCAACTACGTGAAAGCCGGGGACCAAAGCCTTTACCAAGTGGGGCAGGGCGGCGGAAGCAGTGACCCACCGCCGGACCCAGGGACGCAGCAGGACAAACAACGCAGGGCAATGGAAGCCGCCGCACGTGCCTATTTTGAGACTATGAAAGGGGGTTAAGGATATGCCGAAAGCACCAAGCATTTTGAAACTTTGCAAAGACCCGGCAAAGGCTACGGTTGGGAAGTTTTATGAGTTTAAGAACGCAACGGACACAAGCGTGGACCTTTATTTTTACGGGGACATTGTAAGCGATTGGTGGGGAGCCTGGCAGGAAGAGGACCAGTACCCGGAAGCAATAAAGAATTTCCTGGCAGAAGCCGGGGGAAAAGATTTGAATATTTACATCAATTCCGGCGGCGGTTCCGTATTTGCCGGAATAGCCATTTACAATATGC
>FR902850.1 GCA_000438155.1 Firmicutes bacterium CAG:95 | reverse complement strand
GTAAATGCTTCGACCTGTACTGAATAGTTATTATAAATTCATTATTTATACTGCATTTTAGATTGATTTTGCATTGAAATATAAGTAATATGTTTCACGTGAAACATGAAACGTTATCGTAAAATATGTATCACAAGATAATGTTTCACGTGAAACATACAACCCCTAAATCTTGTAGATGATTCGTGAAACATTGGAAATATAGAAAGTGTGAAACATTGTTTTTAAAAGAAATACTTAATAACCAGGTACTAGATGTTGTAGTAGCAGGAAAATAAGACTACAAGTTTATTTTTGTAAATAAAAATCCTAGAATATCACTTTCAGAAGTGATATAATCAATAATGCACTGTGATAAGAAAGAAAAAGGGGTAACAGTCGATAACTTATGAATTGATGAACTGTTACAGAAATGGAAGTGAAAATGGGAAAAACGATTGCAATAGCTAATCAGAAAGGTGGAGTAGGAAAGACAACTACCTCCATTAATTTATCTGCATCATTAGCAGCAAAGGGAAAGAAAGTTTTAGTAATTGATACAGATCCTCAGGGAAATACAACCAGTGGATTTGGTGTAGAGAAGAATGATTTGGATAACACAGTTTATGAATTAATGCTGAGTGAATGTTCCATCAAGGAATGTATTCTGAATGATGTAATAGATGGTGTGTCCATTATTCCTTCTAATGTAAATCTGGCTGCCGCAGAGATTGAACTGATTGGTGTAGATCGAAAGGAATACATTTTAAAGAGAGAGGTGGAGTGGATCAAGGATGGTTTTGATTACATTATCATTGATTGTCCTCCATCCTTAAGTATGTTGACAATTAACGCAATGACAACCGCAGATACGGTTTTAGTTCCAATCCAGTGTGAGTATTATGCTTTGGAAGGTTTAAGTCAGTTAATACATACCATTAATCTGGTAAAAGAAAGATTAAATCCGGATTTGGATATTGAAGGTGTTGTATTTACCATGTATGATTCAAGAACCAATCTTTCCATGCAGGTTGTTGAAAATGTTAAGAGCAATTTAAGTCAGAAAGTATTTCAGACATTAATACCGAGAAATATTCGATTGGCGGAAGCTCCAAGTTACGGAATGCCAATTAATGCTTACGATCCAAAATCTGCAGGAGCAGAGGCATATATGCAATTAGCGGAAGAAGTTATTAATGGAGGAAAGTAATTATGGCAGTAAAACGTGGATTGGGAAAAGGGTTAGATAGTTTGATTCCAAATAAAATGGAAGATGAAACAAAGAAAGCGGCAGTAACAGCTGGATCAAAAGAAGTATCCCAGGAGGACGGTCCGGTTACGATTGTTAATATTACAAAGGTAGAACCGAATCGTGATCAGCCTCGTAAAAATTTTGATGAGGATGCTTTGGAGGAACTGGCAGAATCTATTAAGCAGTATGGATTATTACAGCCGATTCTTGTTCAGGATCGCAAGACCTATTATGAAATTATTGCCGGTGAACGTAGATGGCGTGCTTCCAAAAAAGCAGGTTTAAAAGAGGTTCCGGTTATTATCCGAAATTATTCAGAGCAGGAAATTGTAGAAATTTCTTTGATTGAAAATATCCAGAGAGAAGACTTAAATCCGATCGAAGAAGCGTTGGCTTATAAGCGTCTGTTGACAGAGTTTAATCTGAAGCAGGATGAAGTTGCAGAAAGAGTATCGAAAAGCAGAACAGCGGTAACCAATTCCATGCGTCTGTTGAAGCTTTGTGATGATGTGCAGCAAATGATTATCGATGATTTAATCAGTACGGGACATGCCAGGGCATTAATCAGTATTGAAGATCCGGAACAGCAGTATGCAATTGCACAACAGATTTTTGATGAAAAGCTGAGTGTACGTGATGTAGAAAAGCTGGTAAAGAACCTGAACAAACCTGCAAAGGTTAAGAAGACAAATCCTGTTGATAAGAGTCTGGAAGCAGTATATCAGGATATCGAAGAAAATCTGAAACAAAAACTATCTACAAAGGTTGCCATTACTTCAAAAGGAAATGGTGCCGGAAAGATTGAAATTGAATTTTACAGCCATGATGATCTGGAGAAGATCATGGATTTACTTTCCAGATAAGGAAAACATGCATCCAGAGAAGCTGCCGGTGACAGGTTTTCTGGTGGAACGAGGTACGAGTGAACAGTAACAGGAAAGGTACTTAAGATATGAACACGTTTTTTGCAACGATTGGTATGGGCAATGCTGGACTTGGAATAATTATCCTGGTTCTGGCAGTTATTTTGTTAATATCACTGGTTCTTAATATTGTTAATATGTGTACCATTCGTAAACTCAATAAAAAGTATCAGAAGTTTATGAATGGAAAAGAAGCAAAAAGTCTGGAAGATGAAATTGTTGGACTGTTCGAGGATAATAAATTTCTCAAAGCATCCATTGATAAGAATAAGAAAGATATCCGGACATTATATAAGAAACTGGAATCCACGATTCAGAAGGTTGGTATTGTAAAATATGATGCATTTCAGCAGATGGGCGGTAAGTTAAGTTTTTGCCTATGTATGCTGGATGAGGAGAATAGTGGGTTCATGTTAAACTCTGTTCATAGTACAGAGGGATGTTACACGTATACAAAAGAGATCATTAATGGTAAGGCTATGATTGATCTTGGCAAAGAAGAAGAAGCTGCTTTAAAAATGGCAGTAGGGGATGATGACTAATTGAAAATTGTTAAAGTCAATAATTTGAAGGGTGGAGAAGTATTAGCCAAACCTATTTTAACAAAAGAATATAAGATCCTGTTATCAGAAGAACTGGTGCTTCGTCCGGAATATATTGATAAAATTCGTGATCTTGGTATCACGGAAGTTTTTATTAAAGATGAAGATCTGGTTAAAACCCAGGAAGTGGTTCTTCTGAAATCGGATATTGAGGAATCTTTTAAAAGACAGGTCAGGAATATTCTGGAGAAGCATACCTACAATAATAACCGGGAGCTGGTTGAATTGTCAGGAACTGCAGACGGCATTATCAGTAAAATTCTGGAAGAAGATGATGTCATTGAAAGGATTTATGATATTAAAGAACGAAGCTCGGATATCTATGAGCATTCCATTAGTTTGTGTTCATTGGCTACATTGACTGCATTGAAATTGAATCTTTCAAAAGAACGGGTTCATGACATTGCTGTCGGTTCTTTGCTGCATGATCTGGGTCTTCGCTATATGACGATATCCTACCAGAATCAGAATATAGATTCTTTATCTCAGGTAGAACAGTCTGAGTACATGAAGCATCCGGTTTACGGTTATTCCGCAGTCAAAACGGAAAACTGGATTTCCAGTACCGGAAAGAATATTATTCTGTTTCATCATGAGAGAATTGATGGAAGTGGATATCCTTTAAAGGCAAAAGAAATCCCATATGAAGCAGCAATTGTTGGTGTATGTGATGCTTTTGATGAAATGATCTGTGGGATTGGATGTAAGAGAATTAAGGTATATGAAGCAATTGAATATATGAAGATTTATAAGGGAAGCCGTTTTCCGAAAGAGATTGTAGATGCATTGCTTCAGTTTACAGCAGTTTATCCGGCGGGAAGTACGGTGCTTCTTACCAATGGGCAAACCGGAAAAGTGGTCCGCCAGAATAAAGATTTTTCCGATCGTCCCGTGATTGAATTGAAAAATCATGATATTATTGATTTAGTTAAGATCAATAACGTATTTATTGAAAAAGTTTTGGAATAATTATTAGGAGGAAATAGAAATGATCGACATCAAATTTTTAAGGGAGAATCCTGAAGTAGTGAAAGAAAATATCAGGAAGAAATTTCAGGATTCCAAGCTGCCTTTAGTAGACGAAGTAATTGAACTGGATGCAGAAAGCCGTAAGACACAGCAGGAAGCAGATGATCTTCGTGCAAACCGTAACAAGATTTCTAAAGAAATCGGTGCATTAATGGCAAAGGGTCTGAAGGAAGAAGCAGAGCAAAAGAAGGCAGAGGTTGCAGCAGGTGCCAAGAGACTTGTTGAACTGGAAGAAAAAGAAAAGGAACTGGAAGAGAAGATCACTAAGATCATGATGGTTATTCCGAACATCATTGATCCAAGTGTTCCAATTGGAAAAGATGATTCTGAGAATGTTGAAATCACCAGATATGGTGAACCGGTGGTTCCGGATTTTGAAGTTCCTTATCATACTGATATTATGGAAAGACTGAATGGGATTGACTTAGACAGTGCCCGTAAGGTTGCGGGTAATGGGTTCTACTATCTGATGGGAGATATCGCAAGACTTCATTCTGCAGTACTTGCTTATGCAAGAGACTTTATGATTAACAGAGGCTTCACATACTGTGTACCTCCTTTTATGATTCGAAGCAATGTTGTTACCGGTGTTATGAGCTTCGCAGAAATGGATGCCATGATGTATAAGATTGAAGGAGAGGATTTATATCTGATCGGTACATCCGAACATTCCATGATTGGTAAATTCATTGATACGATTGTACCGGAAGCAGAGCTTCCGAAGACTTTAACCAGCTATTCCCCTTGTTTCCGTAAGGAAAAAGGAGCTCACGGCTTAGAGGAACGTGGTGTTTATCGTATCCATCAGTTTGAGAAGCAGGAAATGATTGTTGTATGTAAGCCGGAAGATTCTGCAATGTGGTTTGACAAATTGTGGCAGAATACGGTAGACTTATTCCGGTCTATGGATATTCCGGTAAGAACGATTGAGTGCTGCTCCGGCGATCTGGCTGATCTGAAGGTGAAGTCTTATGATGTAGAAGCATGGTCTCCGAGACAGAAGAAGTATTTCGAGGTCGGAAGCTGCTCTAACCTTGGTGATGCACAGGCAAGAAGATTAAAGATCCGTGTTAATGGAGAAAAAGGTAAGTATTTTGCACATACCTTAAATAATACCGTAGTTGCTCCTCCGAGAATGTTAATTGCATTCTTGGAGAATAATCTTCAGGCAGACGGTTCTATCCGTATTCCTGAGGTGCTGCGTCCTTATATGGGTGGCATGACAGAAATCCGGTAAATAAATATGCAACTGGTTGTGAAGTAAAAAGACGGATGTCTTTCAAGATTTCTTGACGGTAGATAACAATCAGCTCCTTTTGGTGAATTGATTATGACAACTTAATTATACCATTTGGAGCTGGTTGTAGATGTTACTATAAATTTGGAGTGATAAAAGAGGGTGCCATGCCTCGCAAACCTGCATAAATACTGAGTATGTGGAGTTTTACTCATGGCTATATTAAAACAGATGAGGAGGTGAATTCTTTGCATAAATATATGAGAGCAATTGGTTTTAGTGAAGTCTGGAGCCGTAAGGAGCTGCAGAAGCTTTTGACAGATGTAGTTGTAGAAGGAAAAGAAAGAGCATATACTTCAAATGGCGATGAAACACTGCTTGCATCATTCAGCAAAGAATTCGCTCCTAATATCGGTGTTACGGTGTGTGGTGAATTTGACGAAGATGATAAATTTGTTTACGAATATTATTTTCCATTTTTGCGTGGAACTAATATTACCACACAGGAAGATGTTTCCATTGAACGTCATGCTGCTTTGGAATCCTATGCCGGAGTCTGTGATGATGTCCGTATCGGAGTTTCACTGATTTTTTATCTTCAGAACATGATTCCATATGTAAAGGCCAAGAATTCCAATAATCTGCCGATTCGTGGAACAACATTGACTCTATCAGCGCTTTCTTTATCCGGTACAATTATGATGCCATTGAAGAAAACAGAGAAGGATCTGATCCGTAACCAGCAGACGCTTCGTGACCGCAGCCAGCTATTGAATGCAGCGCGGAACGGAGATGAGGAAGCCATAGAGAATCTGACTTTAGATGATATGGATACTTATTCTGCTATTTCCAAACGGATTCATAAGGAAGATGTTTTTACGTTGGTAGATACTTATTTTATGCCATATGGAGTAGAATGTGATCAGTATTCTGTTCTTGGAGAAATCGTAGATTTTAATTTTGTAAAAAATATCGTTACAGATGAAGAAATTTGTGTTATGATATTGAGTTGTAATGATTTACAATTTGATATTTGTATTAACAGAGCGGATTTGTATGGTGAGCCTGCTGTTGGACGTCGTTTCAAAGGCACGATCTGGATGCAGGGGTACATTAATTTTCCGTAGGTTTTTGTTCTCTTAGTTAAATGGATATAACAATAGCCTCCTAAGAAGTAACCATGGTTAAAGCCGTGGAATTTAAAAAGGTGGTAACAAAGAGTCCAATTTGAACAATGGCATATAGAAATGTCGAAATAAGATGATTCATCACGAAAGTGATTGAGTTCTTAAAGTTGGTCGCCGTGACCGAAAAGGCTGAAAAAGCCCGAAAATACGGCATTT
>FR902849.1:5151-24364 GCA_000438155.1 Firmicutes bacterium CAG:95 | reverse complement strand
AAAAATCCTCAGCGTAGCCCGCTACGCCTACGTTTTTTATCCTGCACTCTCAGAAAAATATTCTACGTGAATGGTATAGTTATTTAGAAACCGTTATACTAGGGACTCAAGGCCATGCGCTGCTGTGCTTGCACAAAGCAGCACATGTCTTTGAGGACCGCACGAACATGAGTAAGGAACGATTTTCGAAGAAAATCAGTGACTTACGAATGGGCGTAGGATTGTAAAATTTCATCTTATGTACATGCATAGATAAATATAATGTTAAGAAAAGAAAGGACAAACCCCATGAGAACATATTTAGTAACAGGAGGCGCAGGCTTCATTGGTTCAAATTACATTCATTATATGTTTAAGAAGTACGATAATGAAATCCGGATCATCAATGTAGATGCGCTGACTTACGCAGGAAACCTTGAAAATTTAAAGGACATTGAGAACCGGGAGAATTATACCTTTGTCAAAGCAGATATCTGTGACAAGGAAGCCATTTCCAGGATCTTTGCAGCAAACGACATTGATCGTGTGGTACATTTTGCGGCAGAGAGTCATGTAGACCGCAGCATTAAACATCCCGAAGTGTTTGTCCAGACGAATGTACTAGGTACAGCCGTAATGCTGAACTGCGCGAAGGCTGCATGGGAGCTTCCGGATGGCAGCTTCAAGGAAGGAAAGAAGTTCCTCCACGTATCGACCGACGAAGTATACGGATCCCTGGAAGAGGATGGTGGATATTTCTATGAGACTACACCGTATGCACCGCACAGCCCATATTCGGCAAGTAAGGCAAGCTCAGATATGCTGGTAAAAGCTTATATGGATACCTATAAGTTCCCTGCCAATATTACGAACTGTTCCAACAATTATGGACCTTACCAGTTCCCGGAAAAGCTGATCCCGTTGATTATTAACAATGCCTTACAGGGTAAAAATCTTCCGGTTTATGGAGATGGTAAGAATGTGCGTGACTGGTTATATGTTGAGGATCATGCGAAGGCCATTGATATGGTTCAGGAAAAGGGACGTTTATTTGAAACCTACAATGTAGGCGGACACAATGAGAAGCAGAACATTGAAATTATCAATATTATCATCGAAACCCTGCAGGAAATGCTGCCGGATTCCGATCCCCGCAAGAAGCTGGTAAGCAAGGATCTGATTACTTATGTGGAGGATCGTAAGGGACATGACCGTCGTTATGCAATTGCTCCGGATAAGATCAAGGCAGAGATCGGCTGGGAGCCGGAAACCATGTTCAAGGATGGAATCAGACTTACGATTAAGTGGTTCTTTGAGCATGAAGACTGGATGAAGAATGTAACAAGCGGTGACTATCAGAAGTATTATGAGGATATGTACGCCGGAAAATAATGCATAGGTAACGGATAGCTGCAGCTTATGTGTGGATATCTGTTTGGAATGCCATAAATGTGAAAATGAGGAAAAGTGAGGAAATTCATATGAAGGGAATTATTCTGGCAGGCGGTTCCGGAACCCGTCTGTATCCACTGACGAAGGCAATCAGTAAACAGATTATGCCGGTTTATGATAAGCCGATGATTTATTATCCCCTGTCCACACTGATGCTGGCAGGGATTCAGGAGATCCTGATTATTTCAACGCCCAGGGATCTTCCGGTATTTGAAGAACTGTTAGGAGACGGAAGTCAGCTGGGAATGAAGTTTTCCTATGCCGTTCAGGAACAGCCAAGAGGTCTTGCCGATGCATTTATTATAGGTGCAGATTTTATTGGAAAGGACAATGTGGCGCTGGTGCTAGGCGATAATATTTTCTATGGACAGAGCTTTTCAAGGGTACTTCGTGAGGTGGCTGCCAGAGAAAGCGGTGCAACCATTTTCGGATATTATGTACGTGATCCGAGAGAGTATGGAGTGGTAGAGTTTGATAAGACCGGAAAGGCACTTTCCATTGAAGAAAAACCGCAGAATCCGAAGAGTAATTATGCGGTTCCCGGACTTTACTTTTACGATAATGATGTTGTGGAAATCGCAAAGAATGTTAAGCCCTCTGCAAGAGGTGAGATTGAAATTACAAGCATTAACAACGAATATCTTCGTCGTGGAACGCTGCACGTAGAAACCTTAGGACGCGGATTTGCATGGCTGGATACCGGAAATCACGATTCTTTACTGGATGCGGCAGATTTTGTGGCAGCATTTCAGAAGCGTCAGGGACTTTATATTTCCTGTATTGAAGAGATCGCATATAAGAGAGGCTTTATTTCGAAGGAGCAGCTTTTGAAACTGGCAGAGCCTCTTATGAAAACCAACTATGGAAAGTATATGAAAGAGGTTGCCGAAGGACTGTAAGCGGGTAATGCTTCAGAACGATGACAGTAACTATTCAGAGAAAGAAAGAGAGACAAAGCAATGGGTAAGATAACCGTAGAAACCTGTGAAATTGAAGGCTTAAAGGTGATTACACCGACCGTTTTTGGTGATGCAAGGGGCTATTTCATGGAGACGTATAATTATAATGATTTTAAAGAAGCCGGAATTGATCAGGTCTTTGTACAGGATAATCAGTCCGCATCGGTAAAAAATGTACTGCGTGGCCTTCATTTCCAGATAAACTATCCCCAGGACAAGCTGGTCCGCGTGGTAGTAGGAGAGGTTTTTGACGTGGCTGTGGATCTGCGTCCGGGTTCCCGGACCTATGGAAAATGGTTTGGGGTGACGCTTTCTGCTGAAAATAAGAAGCAGTTCTTTATTCCGAAGAATTTTGCACATGGTTTTGTGGTATTATCCGACTACGCGGAATTTGCCTATAAATGTACGGACTTTTATCATCCAAACGACGAGGGAGGATTGAAATTTGACGATCCAGATATCGGAATTGACTGGCCGGTTGCATCAAAAGAAGATCTGATTATGTCAGATAAGGATACTAAATGGGGCGGAATCAAAGAATATACAGCGTCCCGCAATCAATAATTACCGGGTAGGTAAATGAAAGCGAACGGATGATTCTATGCAGGAAGTAAGACAGGAAACAAAGAAAAATAAACGGCGGATCTCCAAGCCTGTGGGAATTGCACTTTTTTATATGGTATGTGCAGCAACCGCAGCCATGGTGATCCTTCACAATAATCCTCTGGCAGATAAGCCGACCGAGGATCTTAAGAAAACATGTGCATGCGCGCTGCTTTTGCTGGCATGCATTATTTTTGGTATTTATTATGACCGTATTTTTATTATTCCGAAGGAGCTTTTCCAGAACAGGGAGCTGATCTGGAAGCTTGCGAAGAATGATTTTAAAAAGCGTTATGCGGGATCCTATCTTGGATTTTTGTGGGCGCTGGTGCAGCCGGTCGTGACGGTTGTCATGTATTGGATAGTATTTGATGTGGTGTTTGATACGAGAAGCCAGATGGTGGCAAGTGGGGTAGAGGTACCGTATGTATTGTTTCTGACAGCGGGACTTGTACCCTGGTTTTATTTTTCAGAGGGGATCACCAATGGTACGAATGCACTGCTGGAATACAGTTATCTGGTCAAAAAAGTGGTTTTTAAGATCAGTATTCTGCCCATCATTAAGCTGGTGGCGGCAACTTTTATTCATGCATTCTTTGTAGGAGTGTTACTGATTATAGCAATGATGTATGGATATATGCCCAATCTGTATACCCTGCAGATCTTTTATTACAGCTTCTGCCTGTTTATGCTGATGTTGGCCATGAGCTATTGTACCTGTGCGATTGTGGTGTTTTTCCGTGATCTGGCGCAGATCATTAATATCGGACTTCAGGTAGGAATGTGGGCTACCCCGATCCTCTGGAATATCGGTATGCTCGAAAATTATCCGAAGCTCCGGGTATTGTTTAAGCTGAATCCACTGACTTATATTGTAAACGGGTATCGAAGCGCTATATATGAGGAAAGCTGGTTCTTTGAGCATTTTTATTCCTCTACCTATTTCTGGATTTTTACAGTGACATTGTTCTGCGTGGGTTCCCTGATCTTCAAGCGTCTGAAGGTGCACTTTGCAGATGTGCTGTAATGGGAGCAAAACCGGGAAAGTGTGTACGGAAATACAGAATGGATAACGACAGGAAGACAGGGGAACTGCAGAATGGATGAAATGCCGGTAAAAGGAAGAGAGCAGTGAGAAAGGATCGTTCAGATCATGGAAGAAAGAAAAATTGCCATTCAGGCAACTGGTGTTGAAAAAGTATATAAATTGTATGATAAACCTTCAGATCGTCTGAAGGAAGCTCTTGGCTTATCCGGAAAGAAGAAGTATCGGGAGCACTATGCCTTAAAGGGTGTAGACATGACCATTTATCAGGGAGAAACGGTTGGTATTATTGGAACCAACGGCTCCGGAAAATCCACAATTCTTAAAATCATAACAGGTGTTTTGAATGCAACGAAGGGAAATGTGGAGGTCAATGGACGGATTTCGGCACTGCTTGAACTGGGTGCCGGATTCAATATGGAATACAACGGTATTGAAAATGTATATCTGAATGGAACCATGATTGGGTTTTCCAAAAAGGAAATTGATGAAAAGCTACCGGATATTCTGGAATTTGCAGATATCGGAGAGTATGTAAACCAGCCGGTGAAAACCTATTCGAGCGGTATGTTCGTTCGTCTGGCGTTTGCGGTTGCCATTAATATAGAGCCGGAAATCCTGATTGTAGACGAGGCATTGTCCGTAGGAGATGTGTTCTTCCAGGCCAAATGCTATCATAAATTTGAAGAATTCAAGAAGCTTGGGAAAACCATTGTTTTCGTCAGCCATGATTTAAGCAGTATCAGCAAGTATTGTGACCGGGTGGTCCTGCTGAATCAGGGGGTGAAGCTAGGGGAAGCCTGCTGAATCAGGGTGTGAAGCTAGGGGAAGGAACCCCGAAGGAAATGATTGATGCCTATAAGCAGGTACTTGTTGGGCAGTATCCGCTCCCGGACAGTGATGATCAGAATCTGCTCCATGATGAAAGCATCACCTCGGCAGCACGTAAGGCGGGCCGCACAGAAAATGACGGTGCGGAAGCAGGAAAAGCAAAGGATTCTGCACAGAATGCGAATGTGCAGAACCCGGATTTACTGGAATATGGCACCAGGCAGGCCGTGATTGAAGAATATGATGTGGAGGATGGTCAGGGAAGACGGACCGGTGCGATTATCAAGGGACAGAAATGTTCGGTTCATATGTCGGTACGTTTCCTACAGGACATTGAGGCTCCGATTTTTGCCTTTACCATTAAGAATATCAAGGGAGTGGAAATTACAGGAACCAATACCATGGTGGAAAAGGCCTTTCTGCAGCCTGTAAAGAAGGGCGAAGTGAAGCATATTACCTTTACCCAGAAAATCGACCTGCAGGGCGGCGAATATCTTCTTTCGCTGGGAGTTACCGGGTATGAAAAGGAAAATTTCGTGGTTTATCACAGATTATATGATGTGTTGAATATTACGGTGATTTCGGACAAGGATACCGTAGGATATTATGACATGAACTCCGAGATAACAGTCCGCTGATATACGGAGCTTTGAAATTATGATACAGATAGTACAGGCAGGAAAGGATCAGGAAAACGGACGGAAGGTGGATGGTTTGTTTTCCCGGTCAGATGTTGAGAGGGCAATTCATGGAATTTGCAGAAACTTTACCGAAGCAGATTGGAAATGTGAAATTAAATTATGAGTTTTATCCGGGAGAGGACATCTACAGCGATGGAGCGATCGAGGATGAAATTCTGGATATTACGAAGAATGCAGCAAGGATTGAGTATCCGAAGATCATTGAGGAAAAGAACAACTGGCCGGTTCTCTACCATTTGTCCGCTCTTCGGGGGAATATTGTAGACTGGCTGCCGATTACAAAGGATATGAAGGCGCTTGAAATCGGATCCGGATGTGGAGCAATCACGGATAAATTATCAGAAAAGGCAGGGAAGGTAACCTGTGTGGATCTGTCTGCGAAGCGGAGCATGATCAATGCTTACCGGAATCAGGACCGGGATAATATAGAGATTTATGTCGGAAACTTTAATGATATAGAACCTTCGCTTGATTGTGACTATGATCTGGTCTGTCTGATCGGGGTATTTGAGTATGGAAATTCCTATATTCACACGAAAACACCCTATGAAGATTTCTTTCAAATCATGCAGAAGCATAAGAAATCAACGGGACTTCTGGTTATTGCGATTGAGAACAAGTTTGGATTAAAGTACTGGGCCGGCTGCAAGGAAGATCATGTGGGAACTTATTTCTCAGGACTCGAGGGATATCCGGAGGGAGGAAGTGCCAGAACCTTCACTAAAAGGGGACTTGAAAAGATCTTCGAGCGCTGTGGGGAAACGAACTACCATTTCTACTATCCGTACCCGGATTACAAATTTCCGACAACGATTTATTCGGACCGGAGGCTCCCCTATGAGGGAGAGCTGACGGATAACATGCGTAATTTTGACCGTGACCGAATGGTATTGTTCCGTGAAAAGTATGTATTTGACAGTACGATTGAGGATGATTATTTTGATCTGTTCTCCAATTCTTATATGGTAGTGATTGGAGAGCTGCCACAGACCATTTACTCCAAGTATTCCAATGATCGTGACGGAAGGTATGAGCTTCGTACGGATATTGTGGAAACTTCTGCCGGAAAAGTAGTCCGGAAGGTTCCGATGACCGAAGAGGCGAGAGCCCATGTCCGGGAGATGGAAGCGGCATATCAGGCCTTATGCGAGCGCTATGAAGGGAGCGGACTGCATATCAACCCCTGTATGTATCACGAACAGGAGGGGTATGCGGAGTTCCCGTTTGAACAGGGAACGACACTGGAAACCCTGATGGATCAGTGCCTTTCAGAAAAGAATCTGGACGGATTCCAGAGACTTTTTGACAAATACTGGGAACTGGTTTCTTATCGTAAGGAAGGATATACGGGAAATATTGCCGATTATGATCTGATCTTTGCCAACATTCTGGTGAATGGAGAGAACTGGACCGTTATTGATTATGAGTGGACGACAAAGGAAGCGGTTGAGGATAAAGAAATTGCATTCCGGGCAATCTATTGTTATATTTTAGAGGATGAAAAACGGAATGAATTAAATCTGGATTATATTATGCAGCAGTTAAATGTGACTGAGGACGAGGCAGAGGAATATCGTCATAAGGAAGCAATATTTCAGAAAAAGGTGACCGGTAAGCGGAAGTCCATGGGAGAAATCCGGGCGGCAATCGGTACCTATGCGGTTGATCCGAAGAAGCTGATGGAAGAGCATCTGCAGGAAATCCTGGATGAGCGTATCCAGTTATATTATGACCGGGGACAGGGATTTTGTGAGAGTGATTCCAGGTATGTTCCGGATGTCTATGTAAAAGAGCGTCAGATTGAAACGACGCTTACCGTAGAGGGAGACGTACGGAATTTCCGTGTGGATCCGGCAGATAAGCCTTGCGTCGTAAAGCTGCAGCAGTTGTTATGGAATGGGATGCCGGTGGCATTTGAAAAGAAGTTTATAGAGACAAACGGGAAGCAGGTAAAGCCCGGAACCTACCTTTTTGCAACGGCAGATCCCAATCTGGTGCTGCATGTGGAAGCACTTGTAATGGCTGGAATGCGTGCGGAGGAAGAAAATCAGGTAGAGCTTAAGATGGAGGTTTCACCGGTGTCAGCAGAGGCTGCGGAAGAAATGATTTCAATGATTAAGAAGCTCTTTTAACTAACGATTCCATTCAGGATAAGTGAATCTACTGCCGGAACCGGCAGGGGAGAACAGACAGGCAATGATGAAGCAAACTATAAAGAAGGTTTTACAGGAAAGACAAAGAAAAGAATATAGGAAGGAACTGGCGTCTCAGCTGCGGGACTACGATTCCTGGATCAGGGGTCAGGAGACCCCTCTTTTGGTTTCGGAATATGTGGCAGAAAAATCAGAGAAGTCTTTCTCTGTGTCAGACTATACAGGAGAAAGTTTTCCAAAATGTCTGACAAATGAAACGAAAATGCGGCTAGATGGCGGATCTAAAATGGAAAATGCAGGAAAAAATTCAGAACCTTCTTTGAAGTGCATTTCATATCGGGTGTTCTGCAAAAAGCATCCGGATTCGACAAAATCTCCGGTCATGACATTATTGTCCATGAATGCCGGACAGTTTCTGAAGCTGCAAAACCGGATTAAGGATGGAGCGTTGGAGGAAGACATTCTACTGCTGAATTTTCAGGAGGGAGAGTACAGTGAACTGACTGTTCCGATGATTGCAGAGGCATTTTCGAAACTACGTGGTCACGGCGATACAAAGTCTTTATGCAATAACCATCAAAACAGTGAAAATGACTATGATCATGTTCATATAGATTGCATAAAGTCTGACATAATACCGGCGCTTGTATATGGCGACGAAGATGTCATAAGGAATGGAAAACGGCAGAATCCATGGTTTAAGCCGGACTGGTCTCCGGATACCTTCCTTTCCTGTTTTTATTTTGGAGCGTTTGTTGCAGTTCCGACTGCGAAAATAGCAGATTTTCTACAGAAATATGGCGTTTTTGAGAAAGAAGCGGAAGCAGATTTATTTGTTGATGATCAATTGGAAAGTGAATTGCAGCAGGCAAAGCAGGAAGATCGGGAAGGAAAGGATCACGAGCAGGAAGAGTGTGAACAGATCCGGCGTGAACGGATAGAGCGCAGGCAGATGAACCGGGATCAGATTATGTATGGGCTGCTTGCAGATTATTTATGGGACAACGGTGCATTTGCCGGATGGAAAACTGCTGATCATGTTGTGGTTCATATTCCCCAGGTGCTGATGCATACAAAAGCTTCCAGCTATGAGCGTTGGAAGAACCTGCATTTACCGGAAAAAATACAGGAGCGGATGAGAGCTGGCGCCAGAGAGAATGTCGGGGATGGATCAGATGAAAATGTGATAGTAGATAAAACAGCGGATATACAGCTTCCTACGGTCTCTGTTATCATTCCGTCCAAGGATCATCCGGATATTTTGTTCCGGTGTCTTGACTCTTTTGTGGATAAAACGTCAGGATTGGGGACAAAAGTTAAAACAGAATTTATTATTGTGGACAACGGAAGCTCTGAAGAAAACAAAAAACGAATTGTGCAGAGGCTGCAGGAACTGGGGAGTGCTTTAGAAAAGAAGCAAAATCATAAGCGATACCGGGATCAAAATCAAATAGAAGATCCTGAGCAGAATAGAAATGAAAATATAAATAACGTTCGATATTTATACAGGGAAATTCCTTTTAATTTTTCCTATATGTGCAATTGGGGAGCGAAGGAAGCACAGGGAGATTACCTGTTGTTCTTAAATGATGACATGGAAATTGTCGGGGAAAACTGGCTTGTCCTTTTGATGGAAAAGGCAGTCCTGCCCTATGTGGGAGCAGTAGGGGCGAAGCTCTTATACCCGGATACCGACATCATCCAGCATGCCGGAATTACGAATCTCCGGGTGGGACCGGCTCATAAGCTGCAGTTTGCACATGATACGGAGGATCATTATTTTGGACAGAACCGTGGCGTGCATGATATGCTGGGGGTAACGGGGGCGTGTCTGCTTGTGAAGAAGACGATTTTTGAAAAGGCAGGAGGGTTTGACGAAACGCTTGCCGTTGCATTTAATGATGTGGATCTGTGCTATAAAATTTATGAAGAGGGATATTATAATGTGGTAAGGAATGATCTTTTCCTGTTCCATCATGAATCCTTAAGCAGAGGGAAGGATGGGGAATCCGAGGAAAAGCAGCTGCGGCTTCTTCGGGAGAAGGACTATCTGTATGAGAAACATCAGGATTTATATGGCAGGGATCCGTTTTATCACCCGTATCTGACGACTGATATGCTGGAAACCGAGTATACACCGGCATTCCGCTACCAGGTAGATCTCTCAATGCCATGGGCGAAGGTGAAGAAGTGCACGCAGGAGGTACTGGCTGCCAGAGAGGATGAATGTCTGGTAATTGGTATGGAATGCGCCATGGATATTTATAAATGGAAATACGGCGTTTCTCCTGATAAAAGGGAAACCGGGAATTCAGATAAAGAGGATTATGGGGAAGAGAAAAAAGATAGCCGTAATGATAACAGTATTGACAGCGAAGATCAGGGGTATTATTTTCAAGGATATTCTTTTGTTATTGGATCGGATAACGCATGTTATAAAAAGGAGCTTCTGCTTCGCAGGATAACTGATGGAAACCAACAGGCACTGGGAAATTCTGTCAGAAACAATGAGAAAATATCCCAACCTGTTATTTATAGCATATCCATAGAGAAGAAATACCGGGAGGACATCAAAGCCAATCTGAAGGATCAGGTGAATGTGGATCTGACCGGATATGCAGCTAAGCTAAAGCCGGGAGCTGTCCCACCCGGAAGGTATCAGTTTGGTATGCTGGCGAAGGATGCCTGCTCCAGGGTGAAACTTGTTAACTGGAGCAGCTGGACGATTGAAGTTTTATAAGTGATATATGAAACTGTTTGACAGAAAGTGGAGTGGAGAAAGGACCGGAAACATGAGTCAGGAAGAAATGGACTATCAAAAGGCATATGAAGAAGAGCATCTGCGGAATGCAGATCTTGCCGGACGTGTGGCAGATCTGGAAGCGAAGGTGGATGATCTGAACTTTAAACTGAACCGGATTAAGAGTAATCCTGTCTGGAAGGCCTCGGCACCTGCCAGAAGGTGTATGCACTGGTGCATCCGTCAGGTGACAAGAGTAAAGAATTGCGGCTCGATGAAGGGCGTTGCTGCCAAGATCAAATATAAGCAACACGAAAAGCATGCCATGGAGCAGTTCGGAACGAAGAGCTTTCCAGATGAAGCACGGAGGGAGGCAGAGCAGAATACAGACTTTCTGCGCAGAGTGAAGATCAGTATTCTGGTGCCGTTATTTAATACGCCTGAGGAATTCTTACGGGAAATGATCGATTCTGTGATGAATCAGACCTATTCGAACTGGGAATTGTGTCTGGCAGACGGCTCGGACGATGTGCATGCTTATGTTGCAGAGGTTGTCAGGGAATATGAAGGCAAAGCGGATGGGCGTATCGTGTATCACAAGCTTTTAAAAAACGAAGGAATTGCGGGAAACACCAACGAGTGTCTGAAGCTGGCAACGGGAGAGTACATCGGATTGTTTGACCATGACGATATTCTGCATCCGAGTGCTTTATATGAATATGTGAAGGTCATTAATGAGCAGAATGCAGATTACATATACTGCGATGAAACAACGTTTAAGAGTGGGGACATCAATAAAATGCTCACGATGCATTTTAAACCTGACTATGCGATTGATAATCTGCGTGCCAATAATTATATCTGTCATTTTAGCGTGTTTGCGAGAGAACTCCTGGATGGTACGGAGCTGTTCCGCCCACAGTTTGACGGCAGTCAGGATCATGATATGATTCTGCGGCTGACAGACCGGGCGAAGTGTGTGGTGCATGTACCGAAGCTTCTTTATTACTGGCGGTGTCATCCGGGTAGTGTGGCATCCGGCGTGGATGCCAAGCCTTATGTTGTGGAGGCCGCAAAGGGAGCGGTGGCAGATCATCTGCGCCGCCACGGCTTTAAGCATTTTCAGATCACATCCACAAGGGCATTCGAGACCATCTTCAAGATCCGGTATGAGATTATCGGGACACCGAAGATCAGTATTGTGATTGCCAATAAGGATCATCAGTCGGATCTGAAGCGGTGCATTGATTCCATTCTTGAAAAGTCCACCTATGAAAATTATGAAATCATTGTGGTGGAAAACAACAGCACGACACCGGAAATTTTTGCTTATTATAAGGAATTGCAGGCCGCATATGAAAATGGAGCGACGGAAAACGACCGCAAAATACGTGTAGTCACCTATACCCCCAAGGAGGGAGAGACGTTCAATTATTCCAGGGTGAATAATTATGGTGTTTCCTTTGCAACCGGAGAATATATCCTGTTATTGAATAATGATACACAGGTGATTACGGTGAACTGGATGGAGGAGCTTCTGATGTATGCACAGCGTCAGGATGTGGCAGCTGTGGGAGCGAAGCTCTATTATGCGGATAAAACGATCCAGCATGCAGGCGTGGTGCTTGGACTTGGGGCACACCGGACGGCGGGACACAGCCATTACGGCCAGCACCGGGATAATCTCGGCTATATGGGAAGACTCTGCTATGCGCAGAATGTATCGGCGGTGACGGGAGCCTGCCTTTTGGTAAAAAAGAGTCTTTACAACGAGGTAGGAGGCCTTTCGGAGGACTTTGCCATTTCCTTAAATGATGTGGACTTCTGTCTGAAGCTTCGGGAAAAGGGCTTCTTAAATGTTTTTACACCATTTGCGGAGCTGTATCATTTTGAGTCGGTTTCCAGAGGACTGGATGATCAGGGAGAAAAGGCAGAGCGCTATAATAAGGAGTCCGAGCACTTCAGGACGAAGTGGAAGGAGGTTCTTGCAAAGGGAGATCCGTACTATAATCCGAATTTTTCTCTGGATCGGAGTGACTTTGCTTTGAAAATACAGGGATAGTGTGGTAAAATATTTTTAATAATCTGAATGCTGGTTTAAATGGCAGGAGGATGATCCAATAATGTAAACAGGAGGAGCAGTTATGAGCTACAAAGAGCAATATGATTTCTGGTTAAAGGATTCTTATTTTGACGAGAAGACAAAGGCAGAATTGCAGGCGATTTCAGGAGATGAGAAGGAAATCGAAGACCGTTTCTATAAAGATCTGGAATTTGGTACCGGCGGACTTCGCGGTGTGATCGGAGCAGGAACAAACCGTATGAACATTTACACGGTCCGTAAGGCAACACAGGGACTTGCAAACTACATTATCAAGCAGGGCGGCAAGGACAGAGGCGTTGCAATCGCATACGACTCCAGAAGAATGTCACCGGAATTTGCAGATGAAGCAGCACTTTGTCTTGCTGCAAACGGAATCAGGGCTTATGTGTTTGACGCACTCCGTCCGACTCCCGAGCTTTCCTTTGCACTCCGTACCTTACATTGTATTTCCGGTATTGTCATTACCGCAAGCCACAATCCCCCGGAATATAACGGATACAAGGCTTACTGGGAAGATGGTGCACAGGTAACCGCTCCTAAGGATAAAGAAATTATTGCAGAAGTAAAGGCCGTAACCGATTATCAGTCGGTAAAGACCATGGACAAAAAGGATGCAATGGATCAGGGACTTTATGTTGTAATCGGCAAGGAAATTGACGATGCCTACATGGCAGAGTTAAAGAAGCAGATTATTCACCCGGATATTATTAAGGAAGTTGCAGATGATATCCGTATTGTATATTCTCCGTTCCATGGAACAGGAAACGTACCGGTACGCCGTATTCTTTCCGAGCTTGGCTTCAAGCACGTGTATGTTGTACCGGAGCAGGAGCTTCCGGATCCTGATTTTACCACGCTGGAATATCCGAACCCTGAAGATCCGAAGGCATTTACCCTTGCATTAAAGCTTGCTAAGGAAAAGAATGCAGATATCGTACTGGCAACCGATCCGGATGCAGACCGTCTTGGTATTTATGCACTGGATACAAAGACCGGCGAATATGTACCGTTTACCGGAAATATGTCCGGAATGCTGATTGCAGAATATATTTTAAGAGAGCGTACCGCAACGAAGACCATGCCTGCTAATCCGGCACTGGTTACGACCATTGTTACCACCAATATGGCACGTGCCATTGCAGAGGCTTACGGGGTACGTTTCGTGGAAGTGCTGACCGGTTTCAAGTATATCGGTGAGCAGATTAAGTTCTTTGAACAGAGCAACTCCAACAATTATGTATTCGGTCTGGAAGAAAGCTATGGATGTCTTGCAGGTACTCATGCAAGAGATAAGGATGCCGTTGTTGCCGTAATGTGTCTGTGTGAAGTAGCTGCATGGTGTAAGAAGCATGGTATTACCGTATGGGATCAGATGCTGAAGCTCTATGAAGAATACGGATATTATAAGGAAACACAGTATGCCATCACCTTAAAGGGTATCGACGGATCCAAGCAGATTGCAGAGATGATGGATAAATTAAGAAACAACCCTCCGAAGAACTTCGGAGAATTACAGGTAAAAGAGCTTCGTGACTACGACAGGGATGTGATCACAGACCTTGCTACCGGAGCAACCAGATCTACCGGACTTCCGAAGTCCAACGTACTTTACTTTGATCTTACGAATGATTCCTGGTGCTGTGCACGTCCTTCCGGAACAGAACCGAAGATCAAGTTCTATATGGGAGTAAAGGGAACCAGCCTTCAGGATGCAGAAGAGAAGCTAAATAAGCTGACAGAGGATCTCAAGGCCGTTCTGTAAGTCAAAATGATGGCAAAACTATTAAAGCTCAGTAATTTGAAGAAAACCATATATTATTTGAAGAAGAATGGACTTCGCAAGGCTTATTATGCGGCGGTGGAACGAGCTTCTTCCGAAAGAAAGGATGACTATCATTATGATCCCTTGCCGGATTCTGTTTTAAAGGAACAGGCCGGCAAGGCCTCTGAGTTTTCAACCGGATTCAGTATTCTGGTTCCAACCTTTGAAACCAGGGAAGAGTTCCTCCGGGCACTGATCAATTCGGTACTTGCACAGACCTGCGGAAACTGGGAACTGATTCTTACAGATGCCAGTAAAACGGACCGGGTATCGGAGGTTGTGAAGGAATATACCGATTCCCGTATCCGGTATCACAGGCTGAAAGAAAATCTGGGAATATCCGGAAACACGAATGAAGCATTGAAGACAGCGACAGGAGAATATGTCGCATTACTTGACCATGATGATTTACTGACGGAGGATGCCTTGTTTGAATGCGCATCTGTGATTGAGGCGTACCGGAAGGATAATCTGGAATTACGCATGTTATATTCCGATGAGGATAAATGTAACAGCGATGGAACTTTGTTTTATGAGGTCAACAGGAAACCGGAGTTTAATCTGGATTTAATATTATCGAACAATTATATCTGTCATCTGCTTGTGATGCAGAGAGAACTCATGCAGGAATTGGGATTCCGGAGCAGTGTGGATGGAGCACAGGATCATGACATCATTCTGCGGGCGGTAGACCGGATGATGGGAGAGGACAGGCACGCAGCCGGAAAGGCCAGGCTGCCGGTTGCCCATATCCCGAAGGTATTGTATCACTGGAGATGTTATGAAGGCTCTACGTCAGAGAATCCGGAAAGTAAGCGCTATGCTTACGAAGCCGGCAAGCGTGCAGTAGAGGATTTTTTGAAGGCACGGGAGTATCAGGCCGACGTGGTTCATACATGTCATCTGGGATTTTTTCGTGTAAATTATCAGCCGGATCTGTTAAGTAACCGGCCGGATGTAGCTGTGGTCGGAGGAAAGCTGATTGACCGGCATAACCGTGTAGTAGGCGGTATTTATAATGAAAACAGGGAGCCCTTATATCTGGGGCTCCATAAAGAATATAGTGGTTATATGCACCGGGCATCCTGTCAGCAGGAGGCCTATGCTGTGGATGTGCGCTGTATGATCTGTTCAGGGGAGGCACAGACAGTTTGGGAAGAGCTTACCGGACTGCCCTATGCGGTGCAGCCCCATACGGGATATTTCTTATATCAGGATGTCCTTAAGAAGGATGCTGATTATGAAGAGTTAAGCTTCAGATTCTGTGAGGAACTGCGCAGAAGAGGAAAACGAATCGTCTGGGATCCGGAAATGGTGCAGCGGGTGGATGGAAGATAGGACAGAAGCATGAAAACGACAGTGGTAATTCCCAATTACAATGGACGGAACTATCTGCAGGACTGCCTTACCTCTCTTTTAGAGGGAAGTGAGGTTCCTGCAATAATTGTTGTAGATAACGGTTCTGCCGATGAAAGCGCTGCCATGGTGAAAGAAAGGTTCCCGATGGTGAAGCTGATCGCATTACCCGAAAACCGGGGATTCAGCGTAGCGGTGAATATCGGAATCCATGAGACCGGAACAGAATATGTTTTTCTGTTAAATAACGATACCGTTGTTTTAAAAGATACAATTGAAGAGCTGGAAGCTGCAATGGAACGTCATCCGAAAGCGTTTTCTGTAGCTGCGAAAATGTTGCAGATGAAGAATCCGGAGCTGATTGACAGTGCCGGAGATTTTTATTGTGCATTAGGATGGGCATTTGCACGCGGAAAGGACCGGAAGACCGAAGCATTTTCAAAGGAAACCTCTGTGTTTTCTGCCTGTGCAGGGGCAGCTCTTTACCGGAAGGCTGTTTTTGAAAAAATCGGTGATTTTGATGAAAATCATTTTGCCTATCTGGAGGATATTGATGTGGGGTACCGTGCGAAGATCTATGGCTACCGGAACTATTATGCACCGGCTTCTGTGGTTCTTCATGCAGGAAGCGGCTCTTCCGGTTCGAGACACAATAAATTCAAGGTAGATTTATCCTCCCGGAACAGTATTTATCTGATTTATAAAAATATGCCGGTGTTACAGGTGTTATTAAATCTGCCGTTCCTGCTTTTGGGGTATCTTGTGAAGATTTTGTTTTTCCTGAAAAAGGGACTGGGTGCAGATTATATGAAGGGTCTTGGAAAGGGCTTCCGTCTTGCTTTTTCCGGAAAAGGAAGAGAACATAAGGTAAAATTTTCCATGAAACATTTTGGAAATTATGTGATAATACAGCTGCAGTTATGGGCGAATATGTTCCGCCGTCTGTGGTGGTAGAAAGGGTTGTGCAATGATTAAGGACAATCAGAAATTATTGAATCGAATCCATGTGTTGATTGATGCGGTTGTGACGGCAATTTCTTATCTAATGGCATGGTATCTGAAGTTTGCTACCGGCTTTGCGGAGACGGATCCGAATGTTGGAGTACTGGATATGTACACGTATTTCCGTGCGCTGTATATTCTGGTTCCGCTTTATCTGGTTCTGTATTATTTCTTTAATTTATACGCTCCAAAGCGTGCAACCAGGCGTAAATACGAGCTTTTTGCAATTGTGAAGGCCAATACAGTAGGATTGATCCTGTTTATGACACTGCTGTATATCATCAATCAGCTGGATATTTCCCGATTCGTGCTGGGAGCCTTTTATATTATCAATATTATTCTGATGACACTTTGCCGGACAATGATCCGGAACATTTTGTACTTTTTCCGCAGAAAGGGTTATAACCTGAAGTACATTCTGCTGGTTGGTTATTCCAGTGCGGCGGAGGAATATATTACCAGAATTATTGCAAATCCCCAGTGGGGATACGTAATCCGGGGGATTCTCGATGATACCATGCCAAGCGGAACCGTGTATAAGGGAGTTAAGGTTGTGGGAAGAATAGAGAATATCAGGTATATTCTTCCGGAGAACAAGCTGGATGAAATTGCGATTACACTTGCACTGAAGGATTATGAGCAGCTGGAGTACATCGTGGATCTGTGTGAGAAGTCCGGTGTTCATACAAAGTTTATTCCGGATTATAATTCCCTGGTGCCGAGCCACCCCTATACGGAGGATCTGATGGGACTTCCGGTGATCAATATCCGTTATGTACCATTAACGAATCCGGTGAATAGTATATTAAAGAGAACCATGGATATTCTGGGTGCCTGCTTTGGTATTGTTATTGCTTCTCCGGTGATGCTGGTCTGTGCGATTTTAGTAAAAGCAACCAGTGAAGGACCGGTGATCTTTAAACAGGAGCGTGTGGGACTTCACAATAAAGTATTCAGGATGTACAAATTCCGGACGATGGAAGTACAGAAGCAGTCTGCAGAGGAAAATGCATGGACGGTCAAGAATGATCCGCGTGTCACGAAGGTTGGCAAATTTATGCGTAAGACCAGTCTCGATGAACTGCCACAGCTTTTTAACATTCTGATGGGAGAAATGTCGCTGGTTGGACCGCGGCCGGAGCGGCCACAATGGGTAGATAAATATAAGGAAGAAATTCCGAGATATATGATTAAGCATCAGGTGCGGCCGGGACTGACCGGCTGGGCGCAGGTCAATGGATATCGTGGCGATACATCAATCCGCAAGCGTATCGAGTATGATCTGTTTTATATTGAAAACTGGAGTCTTGCCCTCGATATCAAGATTTTGTTTATGACGATTTTCAAAGGCTTTGTGAATAAGAATGCCTATTAAAGGCGCGTATAACCGCAAGTTTGTATGAATCTGGTTGAAGTGGGAACATTAATATGGTAAAATGCTAGATTATGGGGAGAACGAAAGAAGAAACCCACATATGGTATTTGAAAGGGAGAAAAGGTATGACCACAAATAATCAAAGACCTTCACAGGGAAGATCATCACAAGGCAGACCTTCACAGGGAAGACCTGCACAGAAGAGACCTGCACAGCACAGCCAGGCTGCACGCAGCTCTTCACAGAAGAGAACATCATCCCGTAGAGACGATTACTATGAGGATGACTATTACGAAGACGATTATTATGAAGACAGCCGTTCTTCCAGGGGAAAAAAGAGTGCCCCTTCGAAGAAATCCTCAAATGGTAAGAGTCATAAGAAAAAGAACAAAACCTCCAAGATTATTTTATTTATTGTAGAAATCCTGGTTCTGTTACTCATGGTTATGGTATTATGGACTGTTTTAAAGACGGAAAAGGTTGGTAAGGTAGATCTGCCGGAGGAAGACATTGTCATCAATCCGGAGGTTGAAAAGCTGCAGGAGCAGGAAGGCTCGGTGCTGCAGGGGTATCGTAACATTGCGTTATTCGGTGTAGACTCCACAGAGGGAGCATTGACCAAGAATACCCGGAGCGATACCATTATGATTGCCTCCATTAATCTGGATACCGGCGATTGTAAGCTGGTCAGCGTATATCGTGATACCTACCTGAACTTAAGCAATGATACCTACAATAAATGTAATGCTGCTTATGCAAAGGGTGGACCGATGCAGGCGATCAATATGCTGAACATGAACCTGGATATGAACATTACCGATTTCGTAACAGTCGGATTCAGCGGTCTCACAGAGACAATTGATGCACTGGGCGGTGTTTATATTGATGTTAAGGAAGAAGAAATTTCCCATCTGAATAACTACCAGATCAGTATTGTCGGTACAACGAAGGATGGTAAGACTTATACCGCAGCAGAGGGAAGCTACACACCGGTAACACAGGCAGGATACCAGAAGTTAAACGGTCTGCAGGCAACTGCTTACTGCCGTATCCGTTATGTAGGCAACGATTTTGAGCGTACAGCAAGACAG
>FR902849.1:0-5124 GCA_000438155.1 Firmicutes bacterium CAG:95 | reverse complement strand
AGACAGCGTCGTGTATTAAAGGCGGTTGCAGATGAAGCAAAGAAGGCATCTCCTGCACAGCTTGAGAAGATTGCAAACTCTGTATTTGATAAGGTATATACGTCTCTTGATATTTCTGAAATTGTATCACTTCTTGGAAATATCAGTAAGTATAATATCGTGGATGAAGGAGGGTTCCCGAATTCCGATATGCTGACCACAGGTAGTATCGGTAAGAAGGGAAGCTGCGTGGTTCCAAGGAGTCTGGAATCCAATGTTACCTGGCTGCATGAATTCCTGTTTGATGAGAAGGATTATGAACCTTCTTCAGCCGTTAAGGAATATAGTGCGAAGATTGCGGCAGATACAAATGGTTATGTGAAATAAATGTAAAAGAAAAGGGTCTTTGTGAAAGACCCTTTTCGCTTATATGAGAGAGAACGGAAATGATGCTTATATACGATGTGATCATTCCGGTGTACCGGCCGGATGAAAAACTGAAAAGGCTGATCAATGCGCTTTTGTCACAATCCCTGCTTCCACGGAGGATTATTCTGATTAACACAGAGCGGGAGGAATTTCTGAAATTCAGCCCGCAGGAAGAGTTTCTGGCACAGAGCCCGCGGCTTAAGCTGTACCATATTAGTAAAGCAGAGTTTAACCATGGGGCAACACGGAATTATGGAGTATCGCTAAGTGATGCACCGTTCTTTATCTGTATGACCGATGACGCGGTACCGGCAGGGGATACGATGATGGAGGAGCTGTTAAAGCCTTTTTCATCGGAAAGCATTGGGATTTCCTATGCACGACAGCTTCCGGATCCGGATTGCGGAATCATTGAGCGGTACACGCGAAGCTTTAATTATCCGGAGACGACAAAGATTAAAACTGCAAAGGATCTGCCGGAGCTTGGTATTAAGACCTTTTTTGCCTCTAATGTGTGTGCAGCCTACCGGAGAAGTTATTTTGACGCCTTGGGAGGATTTCCGGATCATACGATTTTTAATGAGGACATGATCTATGCAAGGCATCTGATTGATGCCGGATATGCGATTTCCTATACGGCAAAGGCAGAGGTGATTCATTCACACAATTACAGTGGAATAGAACAGCTTCACCGGAATTTCGATCTGGGCGTATCGCATGCACAGTTTCCGGAGGAATTTAGCGGAATCCGGGCAGAATCCGAAGGCAGAAAACTGGTTTTACAGACCTGCCGGTATCTTTTGAAGCTTCATAAGCCTTGGCTGATTGTGAAGCTGATCTGGCAGAGTGGATGTAAATACATCGGATATTTTCTAGGAAAACGTTATCAGAAATTCCCTGCATGGTTCGTAAAGCGGTGCAGCATGAACCATAGCTATTGGGACTGATGCTGTGAATGCTGACCGGGAAGAGGGTTGTCAGCAAGGCTGAAAAATGATATAAGTATATTTAAGTTGATTTTGGAGGATCAGATATGTGTGGAATTGTTGGTTATATTGGGAAACATCAGGCTGCCCCGATTATTTTAGAGGGACTTGCAAAGCTGGAGTACCGTGGTTATGATTCAACCGGTATGGCAGTTTTTGATGGAAAGAAGATTAATATTCAGAAAGCAGCAGGCAGATTGCAGGTGCTTGAGAATATGACAAGAGGCGGAGAGACGATGCCGGGCTGTGTCGGAATCGGACACACTAGATGGGCAACGCATGGAAAGCCAACGGATATTAATGCGCATCCGCACGATAATCAGGATGGGACGATTGCTGTCGTACATAATGGAATTATTGAGAACTATCAGCAGTTAAAGCAGCGGCTTATAAATCGTGGCTACAAATTTGTATCCGATACCGATACCGAAGTTCTGGTGCAGCTGATTGATTATTATTATAAAGGGAATCCGTTAGAAGCAATTACGAAGGTGCTTCACCGTGTGGAAGGTTCCTATGCTCTCGGCATTCTGTTTGCAGATCATCCGGAGGAAATTTTTGCAGTACGTAAGGACTGTCCTTTGATTGTAGGAACAAGCAGTGAAGGAAGCTTTATTGCATCGGATGTGCCCGCAATTTTGAAGTATACCAGGGAAGTTTATTATATTGATAATCAGGAAGTCGTTGCATTAAAGGAAAATGAGATTCATTTCTATACCGTAGACGAAGAAGAGATCCAGAAGACACCTTCCCATGTGGACTGGGATGCAGAAGCGGTTGCAAAGGGCGGATATGAGCATTTCATGTTAAAGGAGATCTACGATCAGCCCCGAGCAGTCCGTGAGACCTTTGAAAAGCATATGAAGGATGGCAATGTGGAGATTGAAGAGCTCCGTATGACCGATGAAGAAATCAGGAAGCTTTCCCGTATCCATATTGTGGCATGTGGTACCGCATATCATGCAGGCATGACGGCAAAATATGTTATTGAATCCATGGCACGGATTTCTGTAGAGGTGGATATGGCATCCGAATTCCGTTACCGGAATCCGATCATCGAAGAGGGAGCACTGGTGATTGTTATCAGCCAGTCCGGAGAAACTGCCGATACCCTGCAGGCACTCCGCGATTCCAAGGCACGTGGAGCAAAGGTGCTTGGTATTGTAAATGTGGTTGGGTCCTCCATCGCAAGAGAAGCAGACAGTGTCATGTATACCTGGGCAGGACCGGAAATTGCGGTTGCGTCCACAAAAGCGTATTCTGCACAGCTGATTGCACTTTATCTGCTGGCAATGAAGTTTGCAAGAGTTAAGGGTACAATTTCGGAAGAGGAGTATCAGCAGCTTGTTTTTGATCTCCGCCGTCTGCCGGAGCAGATTGAACTGCTTCTTGGTAATAAGACCAGGATTCAGCGGTTTGCCAACCGTTATGTGGCCGCAAAGAGCGTTTTCTTTATCGGAAGAGGCCTGGATTATACATTATCCATGGAGGGCTCTTTAAAGCTTAAGGAAATTACCTACATGCATTCTGAGGCCTACGCAGCAGGTGAATTAAAGCATGGTCCGATTTCCTTAATTGAGGATGGAACACTGGTTATGGCCTCCCTGACTCAGGAGGATCTGTATAAAAAGACTATCAGCAACATCCGTGAAGTGAAGTCCAGAGGCGCATTTGTGTTAGCACTTACAACGACCGGACATGATGATATAGAGGATACTGCCGATTACGTACTTTATATTCCGCAGACGAACAGGTACTTCACCAATTCACTGGCGATTATTCCATTCCAGATGTTTGCCTATTATGTATCCATTGGTAAGGGACTTGATGTTGATAAGCCCCGTAACCTTGCTAAATCGGTAACTGTAGAGTAAGGAAGCCTGATTCCGCATCTTCGAGGAAAGAGGATGCGGAATTTTTAGATTACACAAAAGGATCATATTTAAGACACAATTTTAACACATTTGTTTCCTATACTGTGAATCATAGAAGAAAGGAAAGGCTTTAAGGAAAGGTTTATAAAGGAGGCATTTATCATGGATGAGAACAGATATACGAATGATTATTATACAAACCGGAACCAGATGAATCAGGGGCAGGTAAATCAGAACCAGAATTCCTCTTCGGGAACGCAGGGAACCAATTATTACCAGACCTCTTCAACCAATTTTCAGCAGTCTCAGATGAATCATCAGCAGACAAAACCCGTAAAACAGAAAAAACAATCCGGTGGATTTGGGAAAAAAGTTTTAGCAGGTCTGTGCTGTGGACTGGTATTTGGTGTCTTTGCAGGAATCGGTTTTCAGGCAGTGGATGCAGCACATGACGGATTTACCCGTGCCAAAAGTGCTTTTTCCGCAATAGTGGGGAATTCCTCACAGGACAGTGCCCTGGCAGAGGCTTCCGGATCAGGAGATGCAGCAGAGGATGTGCTGCTTCCGGACAGCAGCTCCGATGCGGCAGAGGCATCCTCCGGCAGCATTAAACAGACATTGGATAATCTGACACCACAGACGCAGACAGAGGCAGTTGTTACGGATGTTACACAGGTGGTAAAAGCAGTGATGCCGTCCGTTGTATCGGTGAGCAATACCTATGTACAGCATGGAACATTTTTCGGACAGGAATACAGCAGTGAAGCAGTAAGCTCCGGCTCCGGCATCATTGTTGGTGAAAATGACAGCGAGCTGTTAATTGTCACGAACTATCATGTTGTAGAATCCGCGGATACCCTGTCGGTACAGTTTGTCGACGAGGAACAGGTACAGGCACAGATCAAGGGTACCGATGCGGATAAGGATCTGGCAGTACTGGCAGTCCAGCTCTCTGATATCAAGGAGGATACCCTGGACCAGATTTCAATTGCATCGTTAGGAAGCTCGGATGATCTGACGGTAGGTGAACCTGTTATCGCCATTGGTAATGCGTTAGGCTATGGTCAGTCCGTAACAACCGGTGTTGTCAGTGCTTTGAATCGTCCAATCGCTGTTACTTCACAGGAGGGTCAGACCGGGGATTCCCAGATTAATACCTTTATCCAGACCGATGCAGCAATTAACCCCGGTAATTCCGGTGGTGCATTACTGAATACCAAAGGTGAAGTGATCGGTATTAATTCCAACAAGATTGGTGGAAGCACCGTAGAAGGTATGGGCTATGCAATTCCGATTTCCGATGCAAAGCCGATCATTGAAGAACTGATGCAGAAGGAAACAAGACTGAAGGTGGATGAAGCCAATAAGGGCGTTCTCGGTATTACCGGTGTGAATGTCGAAGCGCAGTATTCCGAGGTCTATGGGATCCCGATGGGGGTTTACGTTTCTTCTGTAACCGATAATTCAGGAGCTGCGGCAGCAGGACTTGTCCGTGGTGATATTATTACCGCAATCAATGGTGAAACCGTAGAAACCATGGAAGAACTAAAAGAAGAGATGAACTATTACCAGGCCGGTGATGTTGTGACTCTGACCATTATGCAGGGAAGCCCGACCGGATATCAGTCCAAGGATGTACAGGTTACGCTTGGAAAACAGATGAATGCCCAGTAAAAATCCGTAACAGTGATTAAAGATTGGTAATATTGGAAAGAATAAATTGTAAATCTCCCTAAAAGTTTGAAACATTTGATAAAAGGAAATTGCAACAGAAGACCGTGGCGTGAGCAGGTGTATATGCACCGCTTGCGCCATGGTCTTTTTGTGTAACAGTTCAGCCGTGCAGAAATGATTGT
>FR902848.1 GCA_000438155.1 Firmicutes bacterium CAG:95 | reverse complement strand
CAGAGAACATCCATGTTCTTGACAGGCTAATACTCGTAGCATCAACTGATTTCAGTTGCACTTTTCCATTCATGAAAAAATTCTTCAAATGTTCTATATCGATTGACTCTATTCCAGCTAACAGCTTTACACACAACTTGATAACTTCTTTTATCTAATTGCCAATTTTGAAATGCACAAGGAACGAATTGATTATTACAATATCTCTGATCAATCTCCTCATCAGAAAAACTACCGAAAAATTCAAATATTAATGCCCCTAAAGTAAATATATTCGTCTGCTCGTCAATCACACTACCTTCTATATATTCCTCTGGTGCTTTTAGTCTCTTTGTCCCAAACCATTCGATACCTTTATCATTAATAACCGGTGCTTTTTGGAAAAAATCAATATCACAAATAGTTATTGCATCTGTTAAAAAGTCGTACATGATACTTCCATCATAAAAATCCACAGCAACATATCCCTTTCGGTTTACATTCTGTAAAAAAGAAAATAAAACCTCTATTGCTTTCAGTTTTTTACTGACAGGTAATTCTCTAAACTTTTCCCGAGGACTTTTCATTGTGATATTTCTTTGGTATGTTTCAAAGTTCCAATGATCAAATAAGCATTCTCCATCTGCCCATTCAAAAACCACTACATAAAATTGGTTGTAATCGTATTCTTCAATAATTTTAATCAAATTAGGATGTGCTAAATCATAATACAAATGAACTGCTTCTTTCAATATCACCACAGACTCTTTTGGTGAAACTTCTGCTTCCAATGTATTTACTCCTGCAATTTTACAAAAGTATTTTCTTTCCGCATCCTCCATTCCAATACAAATACATCCTGAGCCGGTTTCATCCACCACCCAAAAAGCCGTACCATATTTCTTTAACCAAGTAAAATCATGCAATTCTTTAAGTCTAAATTCAATCGAATCAAGTTTATTAATTATCATTGCTCCTCCTTTATTATCTGGAGGGTTATAATGTTTTTTCCCTCCATTCTTCTACTAAACGACTAATATTTCTATTTTTCATTTACAATCATCTCCTTTTCTATTTAATATCTATATAAACTCTACTTTTCATTTTTACTTTACAGCCCAAATACTATTCTAAGCAATACACTTTTGCAGAAGCATTAATCTGTGACTGATAGAAAAAGCTCTTCACACCCAGAAGATACAAAAGCCTAAAAGTTCAATTCCAAATTCCGCTATCAGCCAGACGTTTTACACTTTGAATCACTGTATCATACGTTTCAGGAACAAATAACAATCCAACGGTGATATTTTCATAATCAGACTTATAAACTTGTTTTTCAATTATCTCTTTTAAGATATTTGTAATGCGCACATCCTCTTTAGCAGATGGACAGACGGGTAACTCAGAACGTACTGTTCTGACCACCGGGATCAGTCTTTCCAATTCATCTGTAATACCTATACAATTCACAATCTTATGAATGTCATACAAATGTCTTGAATGGCATTCAATTTCTCCCTGCAAATGCTTCTTTATCATGATGCAAATTCATAGATCATCCCCCATTCAATCATTTTTTTTGCTGTCGCACCAGTTAATGCAGATGAAACATCTGATAATTGTCCCTTGGTAAATTTCTTCTTTCTTATATAAGTGATTAAAATATCAATAGTCTCTTCTATAGTCAATTCCGTATACCTTTCTGCCTGTCCAATGGCATCAAGCAGCTGTAGCAGTTCAGCATTGTCCTCTGATACGGAAATCGATGATTTCTTTACTCTTACTTTTTGATTACCAACCATAAGCATGCGTCCATTAGTGGATTCACGATTTGTAACAATCTCAATAACTGCCGGCATCTGTGTTGTTAAGCCTAATTGATTGGCAAATGACAAACCCGTAATATATCCATATTTATCTGATTGATTTTCTACATATTTGCGTATAATAACCATAGAAGGATCCAGGTAACTCTTTCCAAGTAGTCCTCCGTGCTTTGGAATATAGTATATTCCATTATCATATCTTTCCAAGAAACCACTTGCTACAAGTCTTTTCACTGACTGCCGGACAGCATTTTCAGATAATCCCTCAATGGATAAGTCATTTAGAAAAATTGGTTCACCATATCCGTAGTTCTCCATCAAATAGGTTTTTAGCACGTTCTCACCTCCACGTCAAATGTACCATATTTATATTTTCATTATCAATATATGTGTCTTTCTTATTATATCCAGATTTAAAAATTTTAGGTTTTCTGCCACCTGTTCTTTTGTCGGAAAAACCGACAGAAATTTCAGCTAATTCTCCTGAAGCAAGTATACTGGAAATATGTTTGCTTACTGTGGCGTGTTTAACATTAAACAACACTTCCATTTGTTTTGGAGTTAACTAGACCGTCTCCTGTTCAGAATTAGTAAGTACATTACTTTTATGTATATTATACCGCCATAATGGATGGTCTACTAAAAGTTA
>FR902847.1 GCA_000438155.1 Firmicutes bacterium CAG:95 | reverse complement strand
GAATTCTTCATATCCAAAAGAAGCATCAAAATAATTTATAATTGTGCTTAATGCTGTACCATGACCACCTATAACTATATTCTTTCCCTTATAGTATTCTATCAGTTTCAATAATGCAGAAACATTTCTTTCCTGAACTTCTTGAAGACATTCACCATCGGGTAATTTATAGTTGAAATCATCCCATTGCTTTTGTGTAAATGAGGTGAAATCATCAATCCAGCCACTATCTACTTTTCTTTCCCGGAATCCATCAATCACTTCAATTTTAATCCCCTCTAAATCTGTGAATTCCTTAATTGTATCTACAGCACGTTGAAATGGACTTGATACAGCAACATTGATTTCTTTATCTGCCAAAAATTTGGTGACAAGTTTCCTGTCATTTAAACCTTTAGGGGTTAGCTCACGTAAAGCATCGTTGTGGTTATTATAATTCGGCTCTGCATGACGCACATAATACACTTTTGTCACTGACTGCACCTCATTAATTTCCAATTTACATATTTTGTTCTACTTCAATCTATTTAGCATAAATATCACCATACATCTCTATCGCTTTTGCTAACCCCTGTGGATTATCCATGTTCACTTCATGTCCGGAATGATCAATGGTAATAAATTTTGCATTTGTCAATTTTCCTGTAAGGTTGATTGCAGCCTTTTTATTGACCTTATCCTTTTCGCCGCACATAACAAGTACAGGACACTTTACCCTGTCAAGCTCCCTTGTGAAATCCAGATCTGCCATGGAATTTGTAAGTGTAATAAAATCTTTCTTACAGAATCCAATGTCCTTAAACTGACTTTCCGGCATAAATTTGAACAGCACATTTTGTATCTTAAGAAGAAATTTAGGCATATCATACTGTGGTGCAATAAGCACAAGAGAACCTGCTTTTTGAGGAAAATCTATAGCGTAATTCAAAGCAAGAACTGCGCCAAGCGAGAGTCCGCAAAGATGAACCGGCTCTGAAAAGGCATTACAGTATTCACAAAATGAAGAGTATATTTTACTGTAAGTACAATTTCCCTCACGGATAAACTCACTCAATTCAGGAATAACCATTTCCAACTTATCTGCAAGACATTCTTTTGTTTTATCCCAGCTTGACGCATTCTGTCCAAGCCCATGTACAAAAATATACTTCATTTCCATATCTCCCAAATTTTTCCTGATTTCATGTTCTTCTTACTTACGCAAAATACCTTTTGGCACTTACATCATAAGATATATTCCATCTGTCTTTCTTTTGTCCGCATTCCCATTTTCTCATAAAATCTCTCTGCCGAGGTATTTCCTGCCCATACATTCAATGTTACTTCATAACAGCCCAGCTGCTTTGCTTGGTTTTTAACATATTCAAACAGACATTCACCAATATGCCGGCCCCGTGTCTCCTGACTGACACATAGATCATCAATAAAAAGGGACTTAAATGGCACCATATTGTTTGAAAATGGCTGCTCCTGTAATTGACAAAAGGCATACCCTACGCAAACATTATCCTCATCCACGGCAACATATATTGGCTTTTCATCATTTTTCAAAAGTTCCATTAATTCGTCTGCAGTATACTTTGTCGTACCTGGAATAAAAATATCAGGCCTTATATCTGCATGAATTTGTAAAACCTGCTTTAACAATTCCAGAATTATCGGGATATCTGTTTCTTCTGCTTTTCTGATAATCATTTTTATTCTCCAATCTGCTAATAGCAGTTTTTTATTGTTTTCTTTTTCACGCATCTTTCTGTAAATCGGATCTAGCTGATCCATCATCATTAAAATGTTTTTTCAAGGCTTTCTCTGTCGGACAAATTGATGCAATCATAATAACACATTGAATTGTCACAAGAATCACCCCTGCAAATCCAATCGTATTCTTATCACGATGGTACAATGGAATATGTATCAAAGCGGATGGTATCATCATTAGCCATCCTGCTTTCCACCAAAGTTTTCCACAATAGTCGTGAGCGAATTTCCACGTATCCATATTTTTCATCGAACGGGGTGTTCTGTATCCCGACATACCGTTTATATGTTTGGGGCAATGCTTCCACATCATTCTTCCACCAATAACCATAACCACAGGAATTATTAAATCACATATTAACATAAACCACCAAAACCACATAGCATCATCCCCTATTTATCAGAACAAATCATGTTTATATCTCTTTACAACAGCCCTGCAAACAGTCTCATAAACAACTGCCCCAGCCGCAGATAGGTACTCCGTCCGGTAAGATATTCTTCCGTGACTTCCCGACAGTCATTCATTGTCGCTTTCAGATCGTTCCGTATGTCCAGAACTGCCTGATTATCTGCCATAAAACATCCATTTTCAAAATGATGATAGAGACTCCTGTAATCCAGATTTATCGTTCCGCAGGTTGCCATACAGTCATCTGCAACACTCATCTTGGCATGGCAGAAGCCGGGTGTCCACTCATAGATTCTTACTCCATGTTTTACGAGTCCGTGATAAAAGGATCTTGTAATGCTATAGATAAATTTCTTATCCGGAATCCCCGGTGTGATAATTCTGACATCCACTCCGCGCTTTGCAGCAAGGCACAAAGCATGAGACATTTCGTCGGTAATGATCAGATACGGTGTCATAAACCAACAGTATTTTTCTGCCTTGTCTGCCATGCTGATATACACTTCCTCGCCTACCTGTTCATCATCCATAGGAATATCCGCATACGGCTGCACAAATCCATTCTGCTTAGCCTGGTAGTCGTTTTGCACGAGAAATTGACTGAAATCCGTGTCATTTTTATCTTTCTCACTGACAGCATTCCACATCTCTAAAAAGGTGATCGTTAAAGATCTGACAGCCTCCCCTTCCAACCGGATTCCGGTGTCTTTCCACTGTCCATATGGATTGGTATAATTAAAATACTCATTCGCCAGATTATAACCGCCTGTAAAACCGACTTTTCCATCAATGACTGTGATCTTTCTATGGTCACGGTTATTCAGAAAGACATTTAACCCCGGCGTAAACGGATTAAATACTCTGCATTTGATTCCAAGCCGTTCCATCTTCTTCACAAAATCGGTGTTAATAAATCCGATTGATCCCATATCATCATAAAAAACGCGAACCTCCACACCTGCTTTTGCACGCTCTACAAGCACATCCTGAAGCTGATGCCATGCCTTATCATCTTCGATTGCATGATACTCCATAAAAATGAATTTTTCCGCTTTTGACAGATCGTCAATCTGTGCATGCAGACCTTTGACCGCTTCATCATAGTATGTAACATCTGTATTCTGATACACCGGGTAATGTGCATTTCTCTGAATGTACTCACTTATATTTCCAGCTTTGGGTGTCTTTTTCTTAATCCTTTCCAAATCCTCCTCATTTTCCGGAAGCAATGGGAACAGTTTCCTGTCAATATCTATATACCGCTGCTTCATTTTTCGTGTTCCCCCGTTTAATCCAATCAGCAAATACAAGGACACACCCATAATCGGAAAGACAAGGATCAAAATAATCCATGGCATTTTCATAGACGAAGTTTTATCTGAGGAATACAAAAACAAAACCAGAATTCCTGCAAACAATCTTGTAATCAGATTGATAATTTCTGCATATTCATTCAATCTTGTAATCATAACGATGATAAAAGCAGCTTCCAGTAATATGCAAAATCCGGAAAAACATAATCTCTTAACTCCATTCTTTGTAATCGCTCTGCTCTCTAAAGTATCCTGCTTCATATAAATGCCCTCCCCCTTTGTACATGACTTTGCATCGTTCTTTCCTCTGATTGCTTTACATTTTTAATCTTATATCCGATGATATCATAATTTGCTTACTTACTATTGTAACAATTTCATTACTTTCCACGATAAATCAAAAGTAATACTAAGCTTTGCACCGGTTCCATTCAATACAAACCAACTGTTTTACTTGCCTAGGGATATAGGTTTTAGTCCATTTTTCCTTATATTTTCTAATTCTTCTGCTGTTAAGCACTGTGACTCATAAAGCCGTAAATACTCTTTTGACACGTCTGAATCAAATATTAATACGTCATCAGAATTTATCGTAACATCAACACCACTATGATACAATTTTCCAATCGGATGCACAGACATATCTGCAACTCTTCCAAGTAAAATATTACTTGTTGGTGTAATGTTTAATCTTATTTTATGCTCTGCCAAAAAGCGAATTACGGATTCGTCACTAGCTGCCGCTATACCATGTTGAACCTCATCAAGTTCTAATTCTTCTACTGCCGTTCTTACATCTTTAGCTGTTCCCCATTCCCCAACATGTGCTTTTAATCTTAATCCTTCCTTTTTTGCACGTCGATAAATTCCTTTAAAGTTTTCAATCGGTTGCGCTAATTCATCTCCATATAAATCAATAGAATAAAAACTTTTGTTTCCCAAAAAGTAAGATAAGCACTCCTCTAAATAACTGATTGGGCAGTGTCTTGATAATCCTATCTGGAGCCTTAATTCGATATTGGGAGCGATCTCTTTTTGAGTACTTGTAAAAGCATTAACCAACTCATCAATATCATCATTAAAAAATTCCTTTAACCCCCAAACATCCTCCCCAATTTCAAGCACAGTTACCCCATCTTCCTTAGCTTGTTGAAAGGTTGCTCTGATTAAAAGTTTTCTCATCTCAGTACTATTAAAATCCTGACCAATATATTCTTGACTCCATTGATCCATCTCATCCATTGATGCTATAGGACTCACTAATGGCTCAATTTTTTTACCAGTTATCTGATATATGAACTTTCTATTTCCCCCAAGCACAAAATGATTATGTAAGTCTGCTTTCGAATATTTTCTTAATTCTTCAAGATTTCTTTGTTCCAATGCACTTGTAAAACTATTCATAAATCTGTTGTCTCCTAGCCGTTCGATTTCCCCATAAATTCATATTTTCTTAATCATTGAAAATCAAAGTATTCCAAATACTACTGTCAAACATCCAACTAATCCTATAAACCAAGGTATTATAAAAGCTAAAAAATTTGCCTCATTTTTTTGAAGTAGAATAATTGCAGTTATCATTATGACTAACCATACGAACATCATAATATCCAAATGGTTCAAAAAATACTTCCATAAAACGAATTATCCGATAACATCTGTTTAATAGATGCAAACTTACAATTACATAATTTTTCGCATAAGCCTAACACTTCATCATTATGATAATCTTTTACCTCATACCTCTTGAAGCCATCCTGTAAATGAAATAGAAAAATAACTTTGTCCTCAGTTAAGTATTCATTCCAATATTCTACTTCCAAATGTTTCTTAATATAATCTTCCCAACACCGGGCCTTATCTTCCGGAAAAGACACCTGATAATTGTTTCCATCTTTAATAATTGTAAAGCCCTTCGCTTCTAATCTTAATATACTATCATCAATTCCCATCACATACGAGTAATACATTCTTCCACCTCCTGAACTTCTGATTTATTCATTAATTGTAAATCATCATTCTTATCCAAGCCAAATCATTAGAAGTTAAATTGCTCTATATATAGCCCGTCCTGCCTGTTTTGTTTCTACATAACGAAATCCTGCTTGGTAATATATTCTTTCAGCAGTCTCTCCGTCTGACCACAAGTAACAGTTTGTTATTTTGTTTAAATGGCAATATTCAACAAACTTATATATTATGGCTCTACTAACACCTATATTTCTACTCTCTTTGGTAACAAGAACTCTAGGTAACGCTCCGGCTTTGTCTCGGCCCCCATTTCAAATGGGAATATAGATATTATT
>FR902846.1 GCA_000438155.1 Firmicutes bacterium CAG:95 | reverse complement strand
TTCAGCGGATGCAGCCGATGTGTGGAAGCCCGGTAAATATATCGTGGTGCAGTATGCGGGTGCACAGAGCACAGAAACTAAGCTTACCTTTGACGGACCAAAGAAGGAAGAGAAAAGTATTGCATCCTCCAGTGGTTCTGCTTATTTATATGTCACAGAAAATGGAAGCTATACCGTCACGCTGACGGATACCTATGGAAATGTGATCTCCAAGACCATTGAGGTTAAAAAAATAGATCGTAAAAACCCGACCGTGACGCTTCGCAGCGGCAGCAGTACCGGAGCGGACACGGTATACAATGAGCTGATCATTGCGGTACTGCCGGAGGATACCGGTGGCAGCGGTGTGGCAAAGGTGGAGTATGCATGGACGAATACGACAGGGACTCCTTCTACTTCTACATGGAAGACACTGACTGCGGCTGCAGATGGCAGTTATCAGGCACAATATACCGCAGCAGAGACATCAAAGACTGCAAAGTACCTGCATGTAAGGGTGACAGATGGAGCTGGAAATGTATCGGAAACCGTGAAGTCGGGACCTTATCAAGTGATAAAGAAGGCAACGGCAGCAGCCCTTCCTTCCATTACAGTAACGGGAAATCCGTCTTCGTGGACAAAAAGTGCCACACTTACATGGAAAGCTACACCGGGAAGCGGCACAGGTGCGGGACCACTTGCGTTTGTCTATACGCCGAAGGGGACAGTGACTGAGAATATGACAGTCGGAAGCTGTACTGTGACGAAAAACGGTGTCTATGAATTTATGGTAATGGATAAATTCGGGAACTCTGAGGCAGCAGAGGTGCTTGTGACCAAAATCGACAATGAGGCACCGAAACTGGCATCTCTTACAACTGCCGGTGGCAAGCCGGGAACAATAGGGCTGACTGGTGTTACAGATAACCATACGGCTGTTTATGATCAGAGGGGAAATATTACAGGATATGGTGGCAGCGGCATCAGGATCAGAGAGTACAGGATGCCGGGAGAGAGCACCTGGACAGCCTTCACAGGAGACAGCTTTAGCGTAGCGAAAAACGGAAGCTATATGGTAAGGCTTACGGACAATGCAGGAAATGTCAGTGAAGAATACCGTGTGGAAATGGCGGGTAT
>FR902845.1 GCA_000438155.1 Firmicutes bacterium CAG:95 | reverse complement strand
GGATTCAAGAGAAGATAGGGGGACATATGAGAAAAGAGGCATCTATAGAACAATGGAAAACGTTGTATGAGGCAGGAACACGTATTAAGGAACTGAAACCGTGGGAAAAGTTCTGGGATATGGATTTAATTGGTATCAGATATGGTGCTGAAGAGGAAACAATTTTCTTCAGTATACTGGGACGAGGCGGTGATTGTTATGGAATAGCCGTCTATGAAGGATACGAAGGATTAAATAGTTTTCTCATGCTTACCATGCAGGAGAGCATGAATCTGGCTCCTGAATATGCGATGTTTAACCAAAGAAATCTCACCTGCTATTGGGGGAATCGTGACGAACTTTCTGATAGACAAAGAAAGATTATTAAGGAGTTAGGATATACATATCGCGGAAAAAATCAGTGGTTGTATTTCCTGTCTTTTGAGCCGGGATATTATCCATATAATATGGATGAGGAAGCAGTATTGCGTATGAGTGGGTATTTACAGGATTTGGAACTGGCTCTGCGTTACTATGATGAAACAGACATACAGGTTGACTTTGAATCGGGAAATATGTTTTTGCTTTCTTTTGGAAAAGATAAGAAAACATGGAATTTTGGTGCAGAGCCGCTTCCTTTTACAACTTTTCAATTTGGAAATTTACTGATTACAGATGAAGATTTGCTCTCAGACCTGGGAAAAGCTCCAAAATGCAATGCTGTTTTAGAAGCGGATATATCTGTGTTAGGAGCATCAGTTACGGATAAAAAGTATGATCGCCCTGCAAATCCGGCATTGTCGTTATTAGGAGATGCAAATACAGGAACAATCATTAAATTTGAAATGCTTGAACCGGAGGACGATGCAATTGTAATGCTGGCAGAAATTCTCATAGGCTTTATTTTTCAATTTGGAGCACCGAAGGAAATAAGGGTGTCAAATATAATTGTGGAAGCCGGACTTGAACAGATATGTAATGTATGTGGTATTAAACTTCGCAGAGTAAAAAGATTAAAAGGATTGGAAGATTTCAAATATAGCATGCAAAGATTTAGACAGTAGTTTGTAAAATAAATTAGGATAAAATGAAAAGCATATACGAAGGAAGTACCAGAAAAGAAATTACTATAGAACAATGAAAAATGGGATAAGAGGGGAGATTCACGATGGAAGATTGGCTGAAGCAAGTAAAAGAGGATTGGAATAAAACGTCAGACTCAGAATGGTATAAATCTCTAAGAATAGATGAAAAAATAGATGAATTGACCAGGCAAAGCAGCGAAAGCTTACATAGTATTAATGATTGGGAGAGTAATCCAATGGCGGCATTACCGGCATGGATCACAATAGTTTCGCAAAAGCAGCATTTCTTTCCATTTAGATTTAATAAATCATTTATGCGTCGATCTAAGAGAGCCGGATTTTCTCCGGCTCTCTTAGAATATTAGGGGTTTTAGTCTGTTGAGTGCATCGGAGTTTCCCTAAACGGAGAAATGGAGAGGTGCGAAACAATAAACCACCTGCTATGTGTGTGGTGGTGATTCTTTTATAGCGTTGTGCACTCCCCTTGACATATATAGATGATCGATATATACTATAGATGTCAGATATATAGATAATCTATATAATATACCTAATATATAAGACAGAGAAGATAAATAAGGTATATTAGATAAATAAGGTACATTAGGTAGACAAGGAGGGTTTCACAATGGCTGTTGACAAGGCGTTAATGTCCGGAAGTATGACCATGCTTCTGCTCCGGCTGCTTGCGGAAAAAGATATGTATGGTTATGAGATGATCGATATTTTGCGTAAAAAATCCTGTAATGTATTTGAATTGAAAGCGGGAACGCTGTATCCGTTATTGCATGGTATGGAGGAGAAAGGTCTGCTTAAGTCATATGAGCAGGAATATGGCGGTAAGATGAGGAAGTATTATAGCATCACCAAAGAAGGAAGGACACTGCTCAAGGCAAAACAGGCAGAATGGAAGGAATATCAATCTGCAGTAGCCAATGTCCTTGCAATGGAGGGGTAGAGATGGAAGAGTATCTGGAGAAGCTGTTGGCGCAAATCCGTTGCAAAAAAGCAAGGACGTATATCGCCGAGGAGATCCGGGGACATATCGAAAGTCAGATTGAGGATAATATAGCCAGTGGAATGACCGATCAGGAAGCGGAAAAAAATGCGGTTGCAGATATGGGAAACCCGGTTGAGGTTGGTATTTCGCTGGATAAAATTCATAAGCCCCAGATCGCATGGAGATTACTTGTCATCGTGGGAATGCTGAGCCTGTTGGGGATTCTATTGCAGAAATCCATTATTTATCAAAGCGCATATCTTCGTCTGGAACCATATATGCAGGAGATGTACCGGCTTGAGACGGACAGCTTTGTTTATTCTGTTTTAATTGGATTTGCTTTCATGTGTGTCATTTATTTTGTTGACTATACCGTAATTGCAAAATATGCGAAGATCATTGGGGTACTTATTATTACGATGGGAGTTCTGCTTTTGGCGGGCTTCTTTGGCGGTGATATTAACGGAGTGCGATATAGTATCGGATTCGGAATATTCCGGTTTTCTGCCACCTCGCTGATGATGTTTTATATTCCGATCTATGGAGCAATTTTGTATCATTATAGAGACGGTGGCGTGGCAGCATTGTTAAAATCATTGATCTGGCTGATGATTCCGGTTCTTATCACTTTTTATATGCCCAATCTGAATGCTGCAATTATTATGATGATCAGCATGTTGATTCAGCTTACGGCAGCGATCCGGAAAGGATGGTTTCACATACCGGTTAAGAGAACAATTGTCGGTCTGTGGACAGTTTTCCTGCTGCTGCCTATGATGATACTGCCGATCATGTACGTATTTCATTTACTGGAAGAATATCAGGAAGAGAGGATCCTGGCTTTCCTGTCTGCTTCCGGGGATGGGTTTTATATGACTTCGATGCTTAGGACACTCAGTAAAAATATCCTGCTTATAGGTAACAGTGGAAACGATGTTCTTGGACGTCTGCCGGAGTTTAACAGAGATTATGTTTTTGCCTATATTCTGAACAGCTACGGAAGTATTGCCGGAATCCTTGTTGCTGCAGTTCTGGCAGCGCTTGTCATGTTCATCTTCGGAGCAGCGGTCAAACAAAAAAATGAACTTGGCATGGTTATGGGATTGGGCTGTGGAATGATCTTTTTATTAAATGTTCTGGTGAACCTGTTGGGTTCTTTGGGTCTGATTCCGCCTGTGTCATCTTTTTTACCATTTTTATCCATTGGCAGAAGCAATATTTTGTTGTGTTATGCTTTGGTAGGAATTATTATGAGTATATACAGGTATAAGGATGTGTATCCCGGGAAGCTTGAAAGAATCACTTGCGGCTCGAATGAATGATGATGAACGTAATATATCGGAAAAAGACAATATGCAGAGTAATCATGAATGAAGCACATCGAAAATAAATGATAATATGTCACATAATAACAAACGAAATATTATGGAAAGGGAATGTAACGGTTCCGTAATAAAAAGATTGTCACAGAACCATTATAGAATTACAGATGAAGAAACTTGCACCGCTGCTTATTATGATCGCCGGAATCCTTTGGGGATGCATGGGAATTTTTGTACGGAAACTAAATGCAGAGGGACTTTTTTCCATGGAGATCGTGGCTCTGCGTGCAACGGTTACCTGTATAGCGATGGGTGTGTTTTTACTGATTTACGATTGGCATCTGTTCCGGATCCATTTAAAGGATCTGTGGTGTTTTCTTGGCACCGGAATTATGAGTATTGTATTCTTTAATTATTGTTATTTTAAAGCCATGACCGTTGCATCCCTATCCGTGGCAGCAGTGCTTCTCTATACGGCACCGGCGATTGTTATGGTACTGTCTTACTTTTTGTTTCAGGAGGCATTTACGAAGCAGAAGGTACTGGCACTTCTGCTTACGTTCATCGGCTGTATTCTGGTAACTGGTGTGATTACAAATCCGGGTACAGTGACAGGGGCAGGAATTCTGGCAGGACTCGGAGCAGGATTTGGCTATGCGCTCTATTCCATTTTCGGAAGATATGCGATTGAGAAGGGGTATCATACCTTTACCATCACCTTCTATACGTTTTTGTTTGCAGCATTGGGAACATGGATTTTTACCGATCAGCAAAGAATCTTTTCGGTGGCAACGGGCAATACGGGAAATCTTCTGGTCTGCCTGTCCCTTGGAATTCTGGGTACGGTGGTTCCTTATCTTACCTATACACTGGGACTGAAATATGTGGATAACAGCAGGGCATCGATCATTGCCTCTGTAGAACCGGTGACGGCAACAATTCTTGGAGTGGTCTTATTCCATGAGAGAATCAGTGTGTCCGGAGTACTTGGTATTGTACTTGTGATTGCAGCCCTCTTTATTTGTAATTCTCGTGAAAAAGAAAATGAAGCATCACATGAGCAGGGATAAATATGGAAATACAACGATATATAATCTAAAATGTAACAGTTCAGCCATACCCATTTATAAGCTGCCCTTAGTGAGCAAAGAAGATTTTTGTTATTGCTACGATGGGGTTGTTTAGTGGTGATGGTGCAGGAGTTCTTGGGCGACTTTTACAGCAATATGGTACAGAATAACCAGTGTACCATGTGTTATAGGTGCATCAATAATTGCCGAAACAGGCCATGACGTTGCTTGGGAAGATGGTTGTGGAGCAGAGCGTGATTGAGAAATATTTATGATGATGAGAGCGCAAATGGTACTTTTAGTAGTCGATACACAGAAATTAATAACTACGCTGGATTTATATAATTTTAATGCGTTTGAAGATGCTGTTAAAACCTTAATTGCAGCAGCCAGAGAGAATAATGTTGAGGTTGTTTATGTAAGAAAACATGGAAATATGAGGAAGGAGAACAATCATGCAGTTATACCAGTTCGAAAAAATTTATTCACAGATGGAGAGGGAATTTGGGAAGATCCGAAAGGGTGAAGAAGAAACATACGCCATGCTGCTTTTACCAATGGAGGGAAATGTATTAAAAATACACCGTGAATTCCCGGAATCAAACAGCCGCAGACTAAGGGAGGCTATTGGCCTGGCATTATTTGATGTAAAAGAGACCTATAGTGGTGAAAAATATGATGCAGGCAATTTTAGAAATGCAGAAAATGAAAGGCTTGAAAAGGCATTGCTTATGGCATTTGATCCTTATACGAATAATGAGATAATGGAACTGTTAAAAGATCAGTTCCAGGTGGATATGCTGTCGCAGGAACAGAAGAAAAAATACTATAAATTTCCGATAATGTGCCTGCTAAGGATCAAGGAATCTATTGATACATGGGAAAAACATTCAGGTTCAAATGGATACTTTGATTTTATCGAGGAATATATGGGAAGAGAGATAAAAGGGAATGATATGAACTTTAGTATTATGAGTTCCGATACATTTGACATGTAATATTTTTTAAATTTGACAACATGAAAAAACAGTGGCTTCATAATAATGAAGCACTGGAAAGTGCCTTAACTAAATGACATTGATTATTGCACTAATACTAATATGGAAGCAGGTAAAAGATGCGTTGGAAGAGATTGTGTATATGTGAGTAGAAAAGAGCGGTCGTAAGACTGCTCTTTGATAATCTTAGAATAGTGTTTTGAATAGAATATGATAGAATGTAAGAAAAATCGGGATTCATAGAGATCTTTTGTGATTTGCAACTGCTGGTTGACAGATTTACAGCCTGAAATGGTGGAATGCAAACAGCAAAATTATTATATTTAGCTCATAAAATCTGCGAAAGGAGCAAAAAATGATTTTAGCTGATAAGATTACAGAGGAAAGAAAAAAGAATGGATGGTCACAGGAAGAACTAGCCAATCAGTTGGGCGTATCCAGACAGGCAGTATCTAAGTGGGAAAGTGCAGGGGCTGTTCCGGATTTGCAAAGAATTTTACAGATGTCGGAGCTATTTGGTGTTAGTACAGATTACCTATTAAAAGATGAAATGAAAGCAGAAAATATCACCTATCACGAAAGTACTGAAAGCTATGCAGAACCGTTGAAAAAAGTAACTATGGAGAATGCAAATGAATTTCTTGACATGAAAAGAAATGGATCCAAAGTAGTGGCAAACGCAACAAGTATGTGTATCTCAAGTCCAATATTATTGATTGTTCTTGAGACAATGGCAGAAGATGGCGTATTTCATGTTTCGGAATCTCTGGCAACAGTATCTGGGTGTGTTTTTTTGCTTGGAATGGTTGCGGCAGCCGTCTTTTTGTTTATTACATATGGAATGCATAAATCACATATGGAACATTTTGAAAAAGAATGCTTTGAAACAGAGTATGGTGTATCTGGAATGGTACGAGATAAAAAAGATTCCTATGAACCGATTTTTATCAGAGGAACAGCTGTTGGGGTAGTGCTTTGTATACTGGCAGTGATTCCGACAATTATTGCCGGAGCCATGGAAGCGTCTGACTATTACTGTGGTCTTTCCGTTGGATTACTGCTATTCATACTTGCAATAGGAGTGAATCTGTTGGTTCGTGTTGGGATGGTAAAAAGCAGTTACGATACCCTTCTTCAGGAAGGCGAATATACAAAAGAAGAAAAACTGTTTAAGAAAAAGACGGACACGTTTTCTGGTGTATATTGGTGCTTGACTACAGCGATTTACCTTGCATGGAGTTTCTGGACGATGAGCTGGGATATTACATGGATTGTATGGCCGGTTGCAGGTGTTTTGTTTGCAGCATTGCTTGGTGTGGTGAAAATGGTGTTAAAGAATGGCAGTGAAACTCAGCACTATATTTAAGATGGAGTTAAGTTTATTTTCTGCATATTATACTCATCCAGAAATTCCAGTTCGCATGGGTGGCTATATTCTAATAAAAAAGAACTTTTGACATTTCCACAGATGCGTGATAATATGATTATAGAAATAGAGTGCTACCGATAGACGGTTAGTCCGTTTTACTATTTAGAATATCTATCAAAGATAACCGCTTAGTTTGCAGAC
>FR902844.1 GCA_000438155.1 Firmicutes bacterium CAG:95 | reverse complement strand
CATAAATGCAGGGAACCACAAGCAGGGTCAGCAGAGTTCCGTAAAGCAGACCGCCTACCGTAACAATCGCCATCGGCTTGCCCATCGCTGCTCCCATATCTGTACCAAATACCATCGGCAGCAGTCCGAGGATCGTTGTTAACGCCGTCATCAATACCGGACGAAGTCTTGTCCTGCCTGCCTGTAAAATCGCCTCATGCTTTTCCATTCCCTGTGCAATCAGCTGATTCATATAATCCACAATCACAATACCGTTATTTACGATAATACCTGCCAACATGACAAAACCGATGACCGCAACGACACTGACCTCACAGTTTCCAAGGAACAGTCCCAGGAAGCCGCCCGTAAATGCCAACGGAATCGCAAACATAATGATAAACGGAGATTTCAGGGACTGGAACTGGGCAACCATAATCAGATACATGAAAATAACCGCCAGAAGCAGCATCAGCATCAGCTGCTGCATGGCATCCACAATCATCTCATTTTCCCCCTCCATCACAAGAGAATAGCCCTCCGGTACTTCATAATCTGCAAGGTTCTGTTCCAGCTTCCGGGATACCAGACCCACGTTATATCCGTCTGCAACGGAAGCAGATACTGCAATATAGCGGTTCTGTTCTGTTCTGCTTACTGATTTTGGAGAAATGGTATTCTCAAACGCTGCAATATCCTTAAGTGGAATTTCCACCTTCTTATTGTCTTTATCTGTCTTTTCAATAACAAGATCCTGTACCAGCTTCCGGGTAAGTTCCATGTCATTGGCGTTCTTTACATAGACTTCATATTCCTTCGCCGTTGTTTCAAAGGTTGTCGCACTGGATGCATCCTTTAGCTTTGCTGCAATCTGCTGATAAACTTCAGCTACCGTGAGTCCCTGATCCATTGCCTTATCGCGGTCGATGAGTATCCGCATCTCGCCGGTTGCCTCCTCCAGACCATCAGAAACCTTCGCTGTTCCTTCCGTAGTCTCCACAATAGCAGCTACTTCTTTGGCAATCTGCTGAAGAGTATCCAGATCGCGCCCCCGCACCTGAATCGAAATACCATCTCCGCCCAGCGCACTCATATCCATCATGGAGGTTTCAATACTCAATTCTGCTCCTGTCTCTTCACAGAGCTGTGCAGTCTGTTCCTCAATTGCATTGGAAAGCTCTTTGTTGTTTAATTTGGGCTTTTCTACTGTGGTCAGATAGATGCTCGTCTCATGCGTTGAACTGTCTGCGGATCCTCCCATCAACGAACCCATGGAAGAGGTGCTTGCCATGGCTCCCACATCCTCAACATCCTCCATATTTCTTAAGATCTCCACTACACGATCCGTTACCTCTGCGGTTTCGCTTAACGGCGTGGTATCCGGAAGCTCTAAGGTAATGGTCATCTGTGTGCTTTCCATGGTTGGCATAAACGCGGTTCCTTTGGAAAGCGAAGCCAGGGCACTTCCTACGAGCAGCACCAGAACTCCGATAAAGATCACTGCTTTATGCTTTAAAGACCAGTCAAGAACCTTTCCATAGCCATTCATCAGTCCGTTAAAGAACCGGCTCTCCTTCTGTTCCTTTGTTTTCACCAGAATCTTTGAGGACATTGCCGGAACTACCGTAAGGGCCACGATGAGGCTTGCGCCAAGGGAATATCCGATCGTCAGTCCCATATCCACGAACAACTGACGTGTAATTCCCTCTGTAAAGACAATCGGAAGGAAAACGCAGACTGTCGTCAGGGTCGATGCTGCAATCGCTCCCGCCACTTCCCTGGTTCCTTCAATCGCTGCTTCCGTTACTGAAGCCCCCTCGCTGCGAAGCCGGTAAATATTCTCAATTACCACGATAGAGTTATCCACAAGCATGCCAATCCCAAGCGCCAGTCCGGAAAGAGAAATCACATTAAGGGTTACTCCGCTGAAATACATGCAGACTACCGCTGCCACTATACTGATCGGAATAGAGCATGCAATCACTGCGGTCGGCCGGATGTCTCTAAGGAACAGCAGCAGGATAAGGATCGCAAGTCCTGCTCCGAAAATAATATTGTTAAAGATGGAATCCGTGACCATATCAATGTAGATTCCCTGATCCATAAGGGTAATCAGCATCAGATTTTCGTTCTGCTCTAACAGCTCATCAAACCTTGCAAGGATCTTGTCCGATACTTCTCCGGTCGAATAACCGGTCTGCTTCTGCATGGTTAAAAGAATCCCCGGTTCTCCGTTTACATTCGTATAAATATCTGCAGAGTTGTCTGTCATGAAAACATCGGCAACATCCCCCAGGGTAATCACATCGACGCCATCCATATCCACATTTAAAATCGGCATCGCCTTTAGCTCTTCAACCGTATCCGGTTTATCTCCCACGCGGATCAGGTAAGAAATACCATCCTCAGTAACGTAGCCGGCAGGCATTGAGAAATTCTGCGCAGCCAGAAGCTGTTCCACGGTATCTACCGTAAGAATGCCATTCATATCTGCCTGGTCGTACGCATCCTCCCTCGCTTCCTCGATCTGCTCTTCGCCGTCCAGAATCTGCTCCAATGCATCCGCAAGCTGCTCTGCATTGTCATTAATCTGGTCATATCCCTCCTTAATCTGATCCGCTCCGGCATCTAACTGCTCCTGCCCGGATTTTATCTGTTCTTCCCCGGCTTCAAGCTGCTTCTGTGCAGAGTCCAGCCCGGACTCCGCAGAAGCTATCTGCATTTCTCCTAAGCTGATTGTGGTCTGTGCATTGGCAAACTCAATTGCTGCCTGCAGGTTTCCCTGATACAATTCTGTTAACGCGCTGTCCAGCTTACTGATATTTCCTTCAATTTCAGAAAGTGCGGACTTATACTGGTCGATCGGTGCTGCAGCCATGGCCTTCTGGGACTCGAGATCGGCAATGGTACTTTC
>FR902843.1 GCA_000438155.1 Firmicutes bacterium CAG:95 | reverse complement strand
AGGCGCTCTAGCCAAGCTGAGCCACACCCCGGTAGACAGTCAAATGCTTCACCACACGACGCAAAATATATTATATGGCATCATTCAAACAATGTCAACCGATTTTTATATTTTTGTGGTAATTTTTTTATCGCATTTGATTATGCGTAATAATGACTGTTTTCATTATTTCTGTTATACAAATGGCATATCATAAGTGCCAAAGGTAAAAGCAGATTTGCCGCAACTGTTCAGTACGGATCGAAGCATGGGCTGCCAGTTCCGTAAAAATATAATACGGTAACACAAAATCCCATTACAGATACCGGATCTCAAAGCTTACATCCTGTTTGATTCCGTCTGTAATTGTCATCACAATATAAGAAGGGCTTCTTCCTTCCTGCCTGGGATAAGTTAATGATCCCGGATTAACAGCTATGATATCCCTGTCCTGATCCACAACCGGCTTATGGGTATGTCCGTACATCACAATGTCGACTCCCCTGTCACGTGCCTCCTGCTTCAGCTCCTGATTTCCCATGGATACACCATAGGTATTACCATGTACCAGCAATACCTTGTACTTTCCGATCTGAAATTCCTTCTCTCTTGGCAGATCGGAAAAGAAATCATTATTTCCTGCTACCATATGAACAGGACACCCTGCCCGTCTGCTGATCAGAGACTCACTTCCCTCGATATCACCGCAATGAATCAGCAGATCAATGGGCTCCTCCCTATCCATCACCCGCATAAAATTCTCATTTTGTCTATGCGTATCACTTACAATCAGTACCTTCATTGATGTACTCCTCAATCTTTAGTCTCATAGATCGTAATGCATTTCCTCTGTGACTGATTGCGTTCTTCTCCTCTTCGGTCAGCTCCGCAGAGGTCTGCACATAAGGTGGAACCAGAAAGATCGGGTCATATCCGAATCCGTTCTTTCCCCGTTCTTCATAACCGATTCTTCCCTCGATTGTACCCTCAGTTGTAAGCAATGCTCCGTCCGGCATCACGGCTGCAATCGCACAGACAAACCTTGCTGTCCGTTTTTCATCCGGGACTCCATTAAGACGTTCGATCAGATTCGCATTTTTAATCTGATAGGAGGTATCCTCTCCGAGATATCTTGCTGAATAAATCCCCGGCTCCTTATTCAGGGCATCAATCTCCAGCCCTGAATCATCTGCCATGACAAAGTCGCCCGGAGCAAGGACTGCAATCGCTTTCGCCTTAATTGATGCATTCTCCACAAAGGTCATTCCATCCTCAACAATATCCGTATAAACTCCGGCTTCTTTCATGGACAGAATCTCTATCTCTTCTCCATTCACCCGAAATCCCTGCATGATCTCACGGATTTCTCTCATTTTATTCTGGTTTCCTGTTGCAAAAATAATACGGGACATGCCGCTTACCTCGCTCTATTTAGTGTTCTTCGGTTAAATATGTCTCATATGAACTAACAATAGCATTATAAATGCCATTCGCAATTTTTTCAATATAATCCTCCCGCTTCAAAAGGATGGCTTCCTGCTTGTTGGACAGGCATCCAACCCGCACCTCGGCAGCCGGAACTGTCGCATAACGAAGCTTACTTTCTCCGGATGCCTTTTCCAGTCCCAGAGCCTTCGTCTTAATCTCTGATGCCAGTTCTTTTTCCAGAAGATCTGCCAGTTCCACACTGCCAAACCCTGGAATAAAATACTGATCATTGTAGATCGTGCTGACTCCGTATACCTCTTCCTCTTCTCTTTTATCCACTGATATTGCAATATACATGTCTGCCTTTACTTCATTGGCAAGCGCTACTCTCTGCTCTGCGGCAGGATTCACGTCATCCATCCGCGTATAGTATGCCTTGATCCCGCTTTCATCAAGCTTCTCTTTCAGTTTTCCTGCAATCTGAAGCGTCAGTTCCTTTTCCACAACGCCATTTTCCACGCTTCCTCTGTCCAGTCCACCGCAGGAAGGGTCAATGACGACAATCTGATTATAAATCTCCCGCGGATTTAAAAAACTGATGTACAGCTCATTATTCTCAAAAACGGTACGATATTCATAAACCTGTGTTAATGCAAAGATAAGCGCAACTCCATCCTCTGTTTCATGATAAAATCCAGCATCTATCCCCGCACGGTTTCCCGTGAGTGCATGCTCTGCATAAAACGACTTCTGCGCATTCCGGATCAGCACATAAAGCTCCTGATCCATATAATGATTTTCTATCGTGATCTCTTCTGCCTTACTCCCCTCCGGCAGCGGAATACAGAGATAATCCGTTGCTGTCTCCGTATCAAAAGCAAGTGCATTTTCGGAGTCTGCTGAAGAAGCCTGTGGGACAATGGTATTCCCGGTTCCCACAACCTCATCCTGTGCGACCTCTGTAATCGTAACCAGCTTTGTAGTGGATAAACCGATGATCAGCCCCAACGTCATCATAGAAAACAGACACACCAGCACTGCCGTTCTCTTCATCAATTTCTGTAGCATATCTATCCTTCCGGTAACTGTTCCGTACTCTCACAGTTACAATGCAAAATTCATTTCAAACCGGCTTTGCCGATGGGACATTGATCTTAAGGATTTTTCTTGGGCGGCTTTGGCCCCGGGAACTGATAAAAATAGGTTTTCATCATTCCATTATATATTTTACGGTTCTTATCCGCCTTAAGTCCGAGTGCCTCCTGTGCTTTATCATAAGAAGTAATCAGATACAGTGACCAGTCATCCAGCTTCTTAAACCGCTCACCAATCGTATGATACAGGTCAAAAAGCGCTTCCTTTTCTTCCAGCCGCTCTCCATAAGGAGGATTCGTAATCACAAATCCATATTTTTTACTGTGGCTTAACTGATCCACTCCTCTTTTCTGAAAATGAATCAGACGATCTACACCTGCAAGACGTGCATTCTGCCTTGCATACTCCACCATCGTTTCATCCAGATCATACCCCTGAATATCTGTTTCTACATTCAGGTCAATCTCTTCCTTCGCTTCTTCACGGACTTCCGTCCATTCCCTCTCAGGGATCAGATGATTCCAGGTCATTGCCGTGAAGCTCCGGTTCACTCCCGGCGCCATATGGGCCGCCATCATCGCTGCCTCAATCGGAAATGTCCCGCTTCCACAGAACGGATCCACCAGAATGCGGTTTCCTCTCCACGGAGTAAGCATAATCAGGGCTGCAGCCAGATTCTCTGCAATCGGTGCCCTGGCGGTCAGCTTACGGTATCCTCTTTTATGTAAGGATTCCCCAGTCGTATCAATCCCAACCAGTACCTCATCCTTATGCAGAAATGCCCGTACCGGAAAAGGATCGCCATCCTCTGCAAACCAGCTGATGTGATGAACCTCCTTCATCCGCTCTACCATAGCCTTCTTCATAATAGACTGAATATCGGAAGGACTGAACAGCTTACTCTTCACACTGGCTGCCTTCGTCACATAGAATTTACCATTCACCGGTATGTAATGCTCCCACGGAATTGCCTTCGTTCCCTGAAACAACTCCTCAAAGGTTTCTGCATGAAATTCCCCTGCTTTAATCAGGATTCTCTCTGCCGTACGCAGATAAATATTCGCGCGGCACACTGCTTCCGCATCTCCTTCAAACAGGATTCTTCCATCCTCCACACGGATAATCTCATATCCAAGCTCCAGTATCTCTCTTTTTAAAACCGCTTCAAGTCCAAAATGACAAGGAGCAATCAGTTCTAGTCGTTCCATATTCAAACCTTCGTTTCTACTCTCTATCAACATGCCCTCAGGCTGCCGGCATTGTTTCACTCTCTTCGCATTTGTTCCGTACCTTCATAATTACGATGCCAAAATCCATTTAAAGTTACCTCTCTTCAAAGAATAACATACCTCTCTTTTTCAGGCAACAAAGAGTTAACAAAGAGTTTTTATAATCAAACAAAGGCGCCCTTTATGGGCGCCTTCGCCGGTCTTAATAATCGCTCTTGTTGGTATTTTTGTCCTTAGAGCTGTTGGTAGACTGGTTCTTCTGGGAGTTCCTGGAAGAATTCTTGGAATCCCTGGAAGAAGTACTTCCCTGAGAATTGGTTGTCTTGTTTTCACTGTAATCGTTCTTAGACATAATTCCTCGCATTCCGCCGTCTGATCTTTCTACGGCTTACTATAATTTTTTGTTACAGGAGTATTATGAACGATTTGAAATTTTTTATTCATTATTGCTTTTCATTTTTTACTGATTTTCACATTGTCCCTCTCACTAAATTCATGCTGCACT
>FR902842.1 GCA_000438155.1 Firmicutes bacterium CAG:95 | reverse complement strand
GTATCAGGTTTTAAATAAGGTTGATATGCTCACCAACGCAGACAACATGCCCGGCAAATGGCAGTTACTCATCTTCCTCGGTCAGCAGACGATTCTAAACCTGCAAGCCGAAGGCTCTAACTGTTCTTAGATTCCGAGCCGGAGGTAATAAAACCAGCCACCGCGTCAGCGGCTGTGTCCTTGATAGCATCAAAAAGAACTGCTACACTGCTGTAAACGGCGGAAGAATTACTAACTGTTCTTGAGTTCTTCGCCGTCGGTAATTAACCACCAGCGGTTCTTTTTGATGCTGTCAAGGATGGCGGAAGCTTACTTCAGCCTAAAATATCTGCAATTTTCAAGGTTCATCTGAGCCTTTTTTCTTTGCCCAGTTTTTTCATAGGTCATTTGACACTATCTTGTTATTACTGCCCATTTCTGAAGCCTGTACCTGCGCCGTCTGACTGCAGGTGCCCGGCTGGTGTATGAGCAGTAACTAACCAACTCTATTACTTTAAGAATACTATATTATGTGCCTTTCGTCAAATAAGTCTCATGTATTTCATATCACCAAAACATCAAGGCAAATGCTCTTCTTCCATACAGACATGCTTTATCAGATCAATCCGGGACGATCAATAAACATGCAAATGATGTTTTTACCAGTATATGCAGCACGAAATGCAACACAAAAAATAAAAAGTCTAGTAAACACTAGACTTTTTCATGCGGGTGACAGGACTTGAACCTGCACGTCGGGGACACTAGAACCTAAATCTAGTGCGTCTGCCAATTCCGCCACACCCGCGGATAACTGATGGAACTTTATTATGTTATCATTCCACCAGATTCCTGTCAATCTCAATTTTTAAACCATCTCAGGATTCACAATTATTAACTATCCCCGGACTATCTGTTACAGTTCAGCCATGCCCATTCATAAGCTGACGGATTGTATAGATTGACTATCTTGAGCGGTCTCATGCTCCGGTTCACTGATATGAACAATCACATTCCTGTAAATCCTTACAAGGAAAAATATGGTTAGTCCACCGGATACGAGTTCTGCAATCGGGAATGCCCACCATACCATGTCAATATTTCCTGTCCTCGAAAGCAGATATGCTACAGGAAGCAGTACAATCAGCTGTCTGGCAATGGATACCAGCATGCTGTACACACCGTTTCCAAGAGCCTGAAACATCGAACCGCACACAATGGAAAAGCCTGCAAGCAGAAAGCTGATGCTGATAATCCGGAGTGCCGGACGACCGATCGCAAGCATTGTTTCTGACGCATCGAACAGTCCCAGCAGGCTGTCCGGCATAACCTGGAATACAAGGAATCCGATCAGCATCAGAATCACTGCATACAGAATGCTAAGCTTTAAGGTCTTCATCATCCGCTCCCTCTTGCCCGCACCATAATTATACGCAATAATCGGCACCATGCCGTTGTTCAGTCCAAATACCGGCATAAAGATGAAACTCTGGAGCTTGAAGTATACACCGAACACTGCCGCTGCGGTAGAACTGAATCCAAGCAGAATCTTATTCATGCCATAAGTCATAACCGATCCAATCGACTGCATAATAATAGAAGGAATACCTACTTCATAAATCAATCCGATGATTTTTCCATCCGGACGGAATCCCTTAATCCGAAGATGAATTTCCGTGTTGGCTTTAAGGTTAATGATGCAGGCAGCCGTCCCTGCAACGATCTGTCCAATAACAGTAGCAACCGCCGCACCGGCAACGTCCATTCTGGGTACACCGAAATATCCGAAAATAAAAATCGGATCCAGAACGATATTAATCACTGCCCCAAGGCTCTGTGTAATCATGGTATAAACTGTTTTTCCGGTAGACTGCAGGAGCCGCTCAAATACAAACTGTGCATACATACCAAAGGAACAGCAGCACACGATTCTCAAATATTGTACCCCATACTCTATGATCTGTGGATCTCTGGTCTGACTTAAATAAAAGGGCTTCGTTAAGAAAATACCGATCAGGCAGAATACCACATAATTGACCAGGGCAAGGAAAACACCGTTCTCCGCAGTCTTATCTGCTTTTTCAAAATCTTTCTCCCCAAGGGACTTTGATAACAGCGCATTGATTCCTACACCGGTACCGGTTCCCAGGGCAATCATCAGCGTCTGTAACGGAAATGCCAGCGATACCGCTGTCAGGGCATTTTCATCAATTCTTGATACAAAGATACTGTCTACAATGTTATAAAGCGCCTGCACCAGCATGGAAATCATCATTGGCAGGGACATACTGATTAAAAGCCTGTTGACAGGCATCACACCCATCTTATTTTCTTTCTGTTCCATAGGGATCCTCTCTTTACAAAAGTAAACGGCGCTACATACGCGGCGCCGGAATAAATAAAATATAATGAGCCACCCGGGACTCGAACCCGGGACAACTTGATTAAAAGTCAAGTGCTCTACCACCTGAGCTAGTGGCCCATATTTATAAGCTGGGCTAGCTGGAT
>FR902841.1 GCA_000438155.1 Firmicutes bacterium CAG:95 | reverse complement strand
ACCACCACCGATGATTGTTGTAGCATCTGTTTCAGCCAATGCCTTAGCAACTGCGATTGTACCTTTTGCAAGTGTTGGGTTTTCGAATACGCCCATCGGTCCGTTCCAAACAACTGTCTTAGCAGATTTTACTGCATCCGCATAAATCTCTGCTGTCTTTGTACCGATATCAAGACCTTCCATATCGGCAGGGATCTTGTCAGCATCTACAACCTGAACTTCGATCTCAGCATCGATTGGATTAGGGAATTCTTTTGCTACTGTTGTATCGATAGGAAGAAGGAGCTTCTTACCAGCCTTCTCAGCCTTCTCCATCATTTCCTTACAGTACTCGATCTTCTCATCATCTACTAATGACTTACCGATTTCATATCCTTTTGCTTTTAAGAATGTGAATGCCATACCACCACCGATGATCAGTGTATCGCACTTCTCGATCAGGTTGTTGATAACGTTCAGCTTATCTGCAACCTTAGCACCACCGAGGATTGCTACGAATGGTCTTACAGGGTTTTCTACTGCGTTGCCAAGGAAGTCGATTTCCTTCTGCATCAGGTAACCAACTGCATTTACGCCACCTTTTTCAGAGATATACTTTGTAACAACTGCTACAGAAGCGTGTGCTCTGTGTGCAGAACCGAATGCATCACATACATAGATGTCAGCAAGATCAGCAAGCTCTTTTGCGAATGCTTCGCCGGCTTCCTGTGGCTTTGTTTCTTCTTTTCCACGGAAACGTGTATTCTGCAGAAGAACTACATCGCCGTCTTTCATAGCTGCTACTGCATCTGTAGCTGCCTGTCCTGTTACATTGTAATCTGCTACGAATGTAACTTTCTTGCCAAGCTTTTCAGATAATCTTTCAGCAACCGGTGCTAAAGATTCGCCTTCGTTAGGACCGTTCTTTACTTTGCCAAGGTGAGAGCAAAGAATAACCTTTGCGCCATCGTTGATC
>FR902840.1 GCA_000438155.1 Firmicutes bacterium CAG:95 | reverse complement strand
GCTTCGACCTGTTCTGAATAGTTACCCGAATTCTTATAACTCTGTAACCTGTATCTTGGTAAGAAGCTCTGCGGCGTATTCCTTCGGAATCACAGCATTTTCCAGTGTTGTCGTGTTTGCTGCAGATATTGCCACGCAAAGCCTCAGGGTATCTTCCATGGAAGCTTCCTGCTGCAGGGCCATGACGGCTGCTGCCACTGCGCTGTCCCCGGAGCCGACCGTATTTAACGCTTTTACCCCCGGTGCTTTCGCAAAGAGACACTTCCTCTCCGTCGCATACAGCATGCCCTTTTCACCCATGGAAACAAGGACATGGGCAATCCCCTCTGAAACAAGCTGTAAAGCAGCTTCTCTGATCTCACTGAGTTCTCTAAGCTTTTTTCCGGTAAGATATTCCAGCTCTCTGGTGTTTGGCTTTATAAGAAACGGCTTTGCCTTTACTCCCTGCACCAGCAGCTCCCCACTTGTATCCAAAACAGTACGGAGCTTCTGCCTTTCGGCAAGTTCAATAAGCTGTGCATAGATGTCTGTGGAAAGTCCTTTCGGGGAACTTCCGGAAAGCACCACGAACCTGCTTCCGGCAAGCTTTTCTGTGTAGGTTTGCAAAAACCTCTCCTTTTCCTCTTCACAGATCACCGGACCGGGCTCTAAAATTTCCGTCACATAGCCATCCATAGATAAAACGTTCGTGCTGGTACGGGTTTCTCCCGCAATCTGCGTAAATGCACTTTCAGCACCAAGCCCCTCCACATATTCTTCAATAAATCTCCCGGTATATCCTCCAAGAAAGCCAAGGGCACATACGGAACTGCCATACTGCCGCAATACCTTCGTTACATTGATCCCCTTTCCGCCCGCAATATTCTTTACGCTGTCGCCACGGTTAACCTGCCCGGGCAGAAGCCTTGAGGTCGTTATGGTTTTATCAATTGCCGGATTTAATGTCACTGTCGTAATCATTGTCTCCCTCTTTTCCTTTATCACCTTCAGAACTGCTCCGATATTCCCTGTCCTGTCCTGTCCTGTTCTGTTCTCTTTTCGGTTCTCTGTTCCATTCCTTATTGATAATACTGGATCAAAATCTGGATGCTCTCGCGCCCGTTATAGGAATTAATCTGCGGAGAGTACACTATGCTGATCTCCATCTGTCCCTGCATGAGTCCTCCCCTGTAGCCCTGCATGAGCCGTTCCTCTCCATATTTCTGCATCAGATACCGGTCCATTTCTTCTCCATCCCCAAAGTATACCGCCTGATAAGGATTTCCCTGCTCATCCGCGATCCGGATTCTACGGAATTTTCCTGTTTTTCCGAGTTTTGCCATGGATAAAATACTGATCTGCTTCCTTGCAAAAAGCGGCTTCGGATTCCCTGTGCCAAATGGCTCCAGTTTTTCCAGTTCGGCAAGAAAATTCCGGTCAGCAAGCTTAAGGGGCAGGGGCACATCAATATGAACCACTTCTTCAAAATCCTCACTTTTCAGGGTAGAATTGGCATTCAGCGCCTTCCGGAAACGGTCGGCAAGCTGTGCATCACTGAATCCGTCTTCTGTTTCCAGCGTAAGTCCTGCCGCCTGTCTGTGCCCTCCAAACCTGGCAAACAGCTCCTTCACCTTATTCATCTCCTCGTACATGGAATAGGCTTCGATCGACCGTCCGCTTCCCTTTACCCCCTCTTCTGCACTCGTCAGTACGAAAACAGGCTTGTGATACTTCTCACGGATTCTTCCTGCGATAATTCCCGCCAACGATTCATGGCAGTCCGGCAGATACACAACAAGAATATCATCCCCGGAAAGCTCCTGTTCTACCTGCTGCGTGGCAAGCTTTACACCATCCTCGGTCATCTGCTTACGGCTTTCATTCATGCTCTTCAGATCTGATGCAATAAGTGCAGCCTCCTCTATTGATGGTGCATCAAACAGCTCCAGTGCTCGTTTTGCGGTATCCAGCCGCCCCGTGGCATTGAGGCACGGTCCGATCACAAAGCCTGCATGATAAGGAGTAAGCGGCTTTCCATACAGGTCATTGACCTGCAGGAGCGCTTTCAACCCATAATTCGTGGTCTTTGCCATCTCTTTTAACCCCTCACGCACCAGGATCCGGTTCTCGTCCCTTAATTCCATCACATCACACACCGTTGCAAGTGCCGTAAAGCTTAAGAGCTCCTGCAGCAGCGCCTGCACAGCCTGCTCATCGACCGGCTCACCGTCCCGTCCTGTCCAATGGATCTTCTGTGCCTCCCGGAACAGATACCGGATCAGCTTATAAGCAACCACTGCCCCGCAGATCTGCTTATAAGGATATGGACAATCCTCCTGCTTCGGATCAATTACGACGGCTGCAGGAGGCAGCCGGTAAATCCGTTCCCCCTCCTGCTCCTCATAGGGAACCTCATGGTGATCGGTCACAACAACCGTCATTCCACAGGTATTCGCAAGGCAGATCTGATCGGCTGCAGCAATCCCGTTATCACAGGTAAGTATCGTATCAATGCCATCCTCCTTTGCCTGTTCAATCAGATGATCGTTCAGTCCATATCCATCCTTCATCCGGTGTGGAATCACGGTATCCACATCTGCACCAAGAAGCCGCAGACCCCGCAGCAGAATATACGCGGAACACACACCGTCCACATCATAATCCCCGATGATACGGATTTTCACCCTCTGTCCGATCTTCTGAAAAAGACATTGACCGGCCTCCTGCATTCCTTTTAATAAAGAAGGATCATGAAGATCTGCAAGCGTTCCATTCAAAAACCGGTCAATCTCCTGTTCTGTCACAAGATCCCGGTTCCGGAGAATCCTCGCCAGTACCGGTGATATATGAAATTTCTGTGCAATCGCATCAAAATCTGCCTTCCTGGCAGCCAGCATCCATTTTGCCATTTTTACCCCCATATACAAATAAAGAGTTCGCCGGCGAACTCTTCGCGCGCGAGCGGTGTTGCA
>FR902839.1 GCA_000438155.1 Firmicutes bacterium CAG:95 | reverse complement strand
GCGGCTTGTGGCGTTTCGCAAACGCCTATCATATTTTATTACAAGAGGAGGGAACCTGCATTGAGATAACCTTGCCGGTTAAAAGGGAAAAAACTTGAATTGCTAAGAATATACCTGATAATTACGGCCTCGGAATAAAAATTTTCCCCTGAAATCCCAAAACTTAATAAATAGCACCGGATTCATAATCATTCGACATGCGCTTGTTGGCATAGTATAGGATAAAATCACCCGCATAGAAAGAAAAGGTCGACCCCTTATAGCTGCTTTTTTGGAGGGGCGGCCCCTCCATGGTCCACATCGAACAGTTCCCGTTGTTCAGATGGTTTCCGGCATTGATATAGCTCAGTCTATGCCTGCCGTCCGGATCTACTGTCTCTATCGTGAAGTTCACGATGATATAGCCGTCCGTCAGCCAGAAGTCTTCATCATAATCCACGCCGTATTTATCTGCATAATCCATTTGCTAACGCAAGAACATGGGCGGGAATAAGCCCGATAAGCATAACAATGTAGGTAAATCCAATATAGGCGGTGGGCTGTCGGGTACAGCTTCTTCCTCGGATGGCTGTGGCTGCTCGTAAATCACATAATCCGCGCCGCGCAACCGCCCTTTGCTGTCGCGCTCTCTGCTGCGCCTGATATATCCGGCTTTTTCAAGTTCCTTGACTGCTTCGCGGATTGCGTCTATCTTCTCACGGTTGATATGCGCCAGCCCCGAAAGGGTATAATCCCAATCTTCGGGCAAGGACAGCATTTGCGACAAAAGCCCTTTTGCCTTTAAGGACAATTCCTTATTTCGTAAATGGTGATTGCTCATTACGGTATATCCCGTATTGCGCTCAACTCGGAAAACTGCCATTTTCAATTCACTCCTTTGCGGTGGTATCGTGGGCAATTAGAAAACCGATTTTGAGAGATTAAGGGTAAACTATCGGGGTATGCGGTTTTCGTGTTTGTAAAGCCTTGATTTTCAATGCGTTTCAAGCCTCTAAATGCCCACGCTGGGGGCTGTTTCGGGGCATAAAAAAACGGCGTTCCTATCTTCTCGTTTGAGAATTAGTAAACGCCGTTTGTGTTTCATAACACATTGCTTCTTATTCACTTGTATGGTACAATATTCTATCAGCGTTGGTTTTCCGGCAGGATTTCAGGCTGCATATCAGGTTCTTTGCCCATTTGTAGTAAATTAGTAGTATTTTTCGCCTGTTATCCTGCGGAATCCCTTGTTTTTCAAGGGGTTTCGGGGTTTATCAACGATTTTTATATAAAAATGTAAGATCGGACAAATCTCTGTACTCTGATATTCCGCAGGAAGGTTCTGTTAATCGACCTCGGCTTCATTTCCTTCGTTATTCGAGGTTTCATGATATTCCTGTTCGGTATTGACACTCCAGATATTCTTCTTGTCCCTGCTTCCGGTTAAAATATTCTTGACTGTTTCAAAGGACGTAACCATAGAGTGATCAATATTGTTATAACGATGCTGACCATTACGTCCAACACAGTACAGATTCTCAATTGAGCTTAAGTAAGCTACCAGCTTATCCATCTCATCATAGGTATCAAAGTAGGCCGGATAAGCTTTCTTCACCTTCTCCATATGAACATCCAAAACCACATCCGGACTGTCAATCAGACCAAGCTTAATCATTTCACTGACACCGATCTTCGCGAACTCTTCCTCGGTCATATTCCAGTATTCATCTCCTTCATTGACAAAATACTCAAGACCGATCCATACCGTATGCTCAAGATCCTTAATCATATAAGGAGACCAGTTATTATAAATCTGGAAACGTCCCAGCTTCACATTACGATCCTGTACATAAACCCAACAGTCCGGAACAATATTGTTCACGGTTCTGATATTGGTTTTATTCACCAGATTAATCTTTGGAACCAGAACACCAAGTGTCATATAATCACGATAAGGAAGTCCTGCTGCAATTCTTGCCGCATCCGCAGGTACATCGTTCATGCCGCCAACCAGATCCCTCACCGGCATGGAGGAAATGAAATAATCTCCTTCCATGGTGAACTCCTGTCCATCCTTTTCATAGGTCAGGGATGTCAGCATATTATTTGCATTCTTATGGACTTTGGTAACCTTCGCATTCTTAATGATTGTACCGCCAAGCTTCTCCACTTCTGCTGCTGTCACATCCCACAGCTGTCCGGGACCAAGCTTTGGATACTTAAATTCTTCGATCAGAGAGGTCTCCACTTTACGATTCTTTTTCTTAAAAATCTTTCCAAAGACATCCTTTAAGATAGCCACAATTGACAATCCCTTAACACGCTGTGCGCCCCAGGATGCGTCAATCTCGCTGGGATGTCTGCCCCAGAGATTCTCCGTGTAATATTCAAAGAACATGGAATACAGCTTACGCCCGAAACGATTGATATAAAAGTTCTCCAGATTCGTTTCCGGCAGCTTATGGAACATGGATCCCAGATAGCTGAATCCCACCTTTAACGTCGTAAGCAGTCCAAAATTCCTGAATGTTTCCGGTTTTAAGGAAATCGGATAGTCATAAAACTTCGTATCAAATAAAATACGGGAAACCCGGTGTCTTGTCAGCATGACACGGTCTTCCTTCTCCGGATCCGGTCCTCCCTTGGTTACCGGCATGGGACGATGCAGAATAATATCATCGTATGTCGGATGTCCCTGCATCGGAAGCATATGATCCCACCAGGCATTTACCTCAGGAATTTTGGAGAAGAAACGGTGTCCCCCCATATCCATACGGTTTCCTTTGTAATTGACTGTCTTGGAAATACCTCCAAAACAATCACTTTCTTCAAACACAATTACCTCGATATCCTTTGATTTCGTAAGTAATTCATAAGCTGCAGTAAGACCTGCAGGACCTGCACCAATGATCAGGGCTTTCTTCATTCGCGATTAACCGCCTTTCTATTATATATCTACCCCCGGAAAACCAAATGTCTGCTTTGCAGCCGCTTGGTTTTCTCTGAGGCTTTTTGCATTCTCGATATATCTACATTACACTCGCAAATCCGCACTTCGTGCTCTCCATCCTGCTTCGCAGGATATTTGCTCGTTAATGAGCCCTGAAAACCAAATGTCTGCTTCGCAGCCGCTTGGTTTTCTCTGAGGCTCATTATATCATATTTCTTGGGAAGCGTCTATACAGCTTTGGGACGGTTCCTCCAATACCATCATGCATAGATAAAACGGCATACACAGCATCAGGAAATAAACATACCGGAACTCTGTTGCCACGGGTGTTGCAATCATTACCGTTCCCCATAACAACAAACACGGAAGTGTATAAAGAAGTTTTCCTTCCTCCCGGCGCACCAGCACACATCCTATCATCAGCACTAAGATCCAGAAGGCAACTCCCATGCTCCATAACGTGCCATACACCGGTACCATGCTTCCGAGCTTTACAGCAATTTCTTTGCCCTTCACAACCAGGGGACCCCGGATCAGCGGTGTATGGGAAACACCAAGCTCCGTCGCACTGACTCCCTCTGCGTCAGCTACCGGATAATAGGAATCCGGATACCAGTATCCGTTTGTCTGCTGAATATAAGCCTCCAGATAATCACCCGGATATCGGATCAGCAGATCAAGCCATAACCTGAAAAATTCTTTTTTATGTGCTTCCAGATATTCCGGATGTCCGGCCCGGACAAGCTCCTTCATATTATCCGCGAATTCCGGATTATACAGGTTCTTCACGTGATTACGGTCAATGACCGCATCAATCAGTTCCAGTTGTTCCAAAGATAACTCCCTGTCATTGGCAAGAACATACGAAATCTGCTGAATCGGAATGCACAAAGACTCCACAAAATCCGGCGGTGTTACCCGGCATCCATTCATCACCGGATACTTCACCACAACTGCTGCAAGCAGGGAAACCGCCAGAAGTCCGATCACTTTCCGGTTCTTTTTCCAGAAAGAAGCAAAGAAAATTGGAACACATACCAAAAATGCGTACCAGCCATTCGAGCGGAACAGGCACATCATCGCCCCACTTAATACAAACAATACAGCATGCTGCCATTTCCCTCCATTCCGAAGCCTCAACAGCGATGTGATAAACACCAGCACAGCTGCTGCAAACGGAATGTCCTTCCAGACCGTAACTGCGTAAACAGCATGATATGGCAGGATTGCAAATATCAGAGCCATTGCGGTACACCATCCTGCCTTCAGATGAAGGAAACGCATGGATGACACAAAATAAGCAGCTGCAAATGCCATGATGCACATTTGTGCAAAAGTATAAAATCCCATGGCATATACCATATTTCCGGTTATTGCAAAGCCAATGGAATAAAAAACTTTTATCAGTAATGTATGTACCCAGGGATGATGATTGCTGTAAGAGACAATACCAAGCACCTGTTCCAGCTGATTAATACTGTCCGGCGTCATAATCCCGGGAAACTGATACAGGAAATAGGGCAGCCATCCCAAAAGACAGACAATGAATGTCGCAGCCAGCGGATGCATGGCAAAAGGATTGCGGCTTTTGACGGGTTCTCTTTCGCAGAAGAGTTCTTTCATCTTCTCCTTCTCCATAACCCAAAGGAACAGATATTTCAGCAATGCATCAAACAAGGCCCAGAAACCAATTGCAGCTGCCGCAAGGATAGCGCCCTGAAACATCCGGTTGGTTAACGACTCAATATAATGTGACGCATCTAACAGCATATAACACAGGGTATAAATCACTGCCAAAACTGCCGCTGTCACTCTCATTCTGCGGTCTGCTTTCTGTGAATCAGCAAGCTTCTTATAAACCTCCCGGTAAAAGAAAAATGCCAACAGAAAGAAGATCAGTGTAAATACATTCCCCGGCTCCATTCGTGCCGCTTTCATCAATGCCCAGGATGTTAAAAAACTTTCCCCGGCCTGTATGAAGATGATCCTTTTCTCTTTCAGCTTCACTATCCTGTCCCCTCACGTGTCGATCTCAAAATTCAAACATTCCCAAATACTATTTTCTATGGAAAAGATAATAGGTACTCACATAATTTCCATCATCAAACACATCCTCTGCAACCAGTTCGTATCTCTCCCAGATTGCCTCCGGATAACTGTCTTTTGCAAGAACGTATTCGGTCTGTCCTTCCCTGATATACCGCTCCTGCTCCTTATCGACCATATCTGAATTAATTGTCTGTGTCTGGAACCACTGGCATGTCGGTACAATATCACACACGGTATACAGACCCGCATCAAGACAGCCGATATTTAACAAAGTCGGATTATCCGACTGTTCTACAATCTCTTTAAAATGATACAAAAACAGGTCTTCGCGCTTCATCCTCATATAAGAAATATTAACCGAATTCAGGTATACAATCAGTGCGCTTGCGCCAATCGCTGCCACCATAAAAATGCCCTGCAGCCACTTTGCATCAGGCCGGGCAGAAGCTTTCTTCAGCTTCCGCATCCCCCATTCTGCCAGCTTTCCAACCAGAACGAAGCCGCAGACCGTAAATACACCAAGCGGTAATGCATAATAGGGAAGCTCAGAACCTCCGATATAAATTCCAAAAAACAAAAAGCCAAAGAGAACCGGTACAAACAAGCGTGTCATCCACTTCTGTTTCTTTTCCAGAAGCATTCCGAACATTCCGGGAATCATCGCAATGTAATAAACAAAATTGACGCGGATCAGCCAGTACAGAATTTTAACCAGCGTATAAATTCTTTCTCCAACAGAAGGACCTGCACTGTCCAGATTACTGTACAGAAATACGTTAATATAAACATATCCCCAATACCAGTCATATAAGGCACCACGCACACCAAAATAAATAAGCCCCGGTAAAAACGGAACCGCCATCCCAAGCAAAAACCAGCCGCAGGACACAAATGCTCGTTTCACATTCTTCCGGATCAGGCAGGAAAAAGCCACCCACATCATCCAGGCAAAGAAAAATCCCAATACGGTAAATTTAATATTTGCAACCACACCTGCCAGGACACCTGCAACCACCAATGTCCGGCTGTCCATCGCCTTGTGCGGATATTCCTTCTTAAAATAACGGAGTCCAAAGTATAATCCCCAGACCAAAAACGGAAAACAGATTTCTTCCGCTGCGCCGCCCCAGTAAAAGCTATAAGAAGCGAACACCATGGCAAGTGGTAATGGTGTCAGGACAAGTGCTGTATTTCTTCCCATATAAAGAAGCAAAATCCGATAAATGCCCACCAGATCAAAGAATGCCAGGATACATTCCATCACGAAAACTCCGGCAAATGTGGTATGGGAAATCAGATAACAAAGACCATATAAGAAATAAAGAAGGATTCCCTTCTGATCAAACACCTCTCGATAGGGAAGTTTCCCGTTAAAAATTGCCTTACCAACGGAAAAATAGCTGTTTGCATCATCCCAGTTATTGCAGGGATAAAGAAACGAGGATCTCGTTGCCAGAAGCAGTACCGTCACTGCTGCCACGATAAAATATAAAAATATGCACAGGCTTTCCTGCTTTTGCTGATCCCATTTCAGACGCTTCATCGCATTTCTTCCCCTAAACAATTCTTAAACATCATCATATCAAATTTTGTATTGTTTCACAACAACTAGTACACTGAAAAATAAGTTTCTGATACATTGACGCTGAATGATTGTTTCAGCTGCTGCAATTTACGCTGCACCGTTTCACGCAAAAACCTCCAGACAGGTTGTCCTGCTGGAGGTTTTTGCATATCTAAACGTGTACATTTTTTATCCCTTTTCACACCGCATATGTACACAACTAAAGATATCTGCGCATTAATTCTTCTTCACCCTTCGGCTGATATGTCAGATAACGGGATGTAGAAGTCAGTGTTGTGATTGCTACGCCCCAGACGGCTGCCATTATGAGCCTCGACAATGTTGCTTTGAATTTATTCATTTCCTTTTCCTCCTTTTTACACAGAGAAGTAAAGCAATAATGTCTATTGTTGCCCATATCTGCGTTGATATCTCATATGTTCCGGCAAATACGAACACAGAACAGACCAGATACCAGACCACGAGCATCGCAAAGGACATGATTTTGTTTTGTTCCTTCATCTCCTCACGGATTCTCTTGTTCGGATTTTCTACCGGCGCAAACTTCGCAAAATGTACAAACGCCGTTGCTACCCCTATTGTAATGAGAATGTTCTGCGCAATTTCCGGAAGAAACAGCAGTCCCTTCATCATTCCAAATGAAAGCAGATAGCACAATATCGAAACAAAGAAGCACCGCACTCTGGTTTTTGCGTGATATCCTCCGCAATAACCCCGAATACTCATGAAACACAGTAAGAAAACAACAGATCCAAAAAAATTCCGTAACGCAATTCCAAGCGCCATGATCATCAGACTTGTCAATGCCGTAGTTACAATAACCTCGATACCGAGGTAGTACAAATCCCAATCCTCTTCTTTAATCTGAAACTTACGGATAAACCTCATCGTGATTCTCTTGGCTAGAAATTCCGACACGTCTGCTTCCCCCTCCTTTTTCATTATTGTAACCGCAATTTTTTCATTTGAATAGCAGAATGTCAGCTTTTGCCCGATTTATGTCATATTTTTCTCTTGACAGCCTGTCAGAAGAAGATTTCAGCCCGAAACCAGCCTTCCGAAACGTTCAGATCAAATCTTCCCCCGTTTTTATCAACCAACTCCCGAATACAGGAAATCCCAAATCCATGTAACAATGCATCCTCTTTGGTTGTATAATTATGCCTGAAAGGTTTTTCCATTTCAGAATCCTTCACCGTGTTCCGGACGCTGATATACAAGACACCCTTCGTTTTTATGAGTACCCGGATCTTTGGATTTTCTTTGACTTCTTTGGCTGCTTCAATCGCATTATCCATGAGGTTTCCCAGAATCATTGCCAGATCAAGATCCGAAATTCTCGTTGTTTCCAGAACATCCATATCAATGCGGATATCAATTCCATTTTCTTTTGCAATCTCTTCCTTCATCAAAAGCAGGGTACTTAAAGGATTGTCTCCATATTTAAATTCCTTTACTCCATCCAGTTCCATCAGAAAATCTCTGGTATAATTCTGTGCTCTTTCATAGTCCTTCTCAAGCAGCTGCTGCTCAATGACTACCAGACGGTGCTTCATATCATGCTGTGTCTTACGGACCTTCCTGATATTTTCATACTGCTGCTTATAGGTCTGCTGCTGGATAATCATCTGTTTACGGAGAAAATCGCTCATTTTCTTCTGCTGCTTTCCCCGGTATGCATCATAGGCCAGCTGGAAGCTCATAAAGCATAGCGCACAGACCATCAGAAGCAGCCACACAATCCAGACAATATCCGAAGTCTGCCTGTAAAAATGTACAAGAGTCTGAAACAATGTTGTACCTACGGATATCGTTATAAGCGGAAATACAATAACCCACACTCCTGCTCTTTGTAATACCATGATTTTATCCCTGAAAATTCTGGAAAGAATCACCAGAATGACCAATACGACCTTGGCCGTAACAATCATGGCAATCCGCAGAGGATTGCCCTCAGCCACAAGTACCGTCGCATCTACATGAAAAAGATTCACGAAAGTGTTCACTGCAAGAACACTCGAACCAAGAAGGGCAACATTATATACTGCAATCAGAAAAAGCTTCCAGTACCACATACCCTCCAGAAAAAGCATGGTGTACCCGAAGGCAATCACAAAATCAATAAGAACCGTATATTGGGAAAATAATGCAAATTGATCTGAAAAACCAATACTTGCCATAAGCAGAAGAACCGCTGTTACCGCTCCCGGAAAATCAATTTTCCTGCTATACTTGGGCCGACAAAATATCTTTAAAAATACAATCCACAGCACCGATTCACACAGATTAGCCAGTATCTCCATTTAAGTCATCTCCATCGGATTCCATATAACTTCTCAATTTTTCAAGAAGCTGTTTTTCAAAACGCGGACTAACGAATTTCTTTATTCCATTACGTAAATAAACATTTTTACCATCAAACCGCTCTATAAACTTCACATTGACAAGATAACTCACCTGAACACGGACAAAACCATACTTTTCCAGGGTATGCTGAAGTTCATTAATGTGGTTTCTCACCACGATCGGCTCTTCATTATCCATAATAATGTCAATATAATGACCATTCGCCTGCAAATAGTCGATATGATAAGGATCTACCAGAATATTCTTCTTCCCATCCTTCACAATGACATAAATAGGCTCTTCACGGCTTTCTTTCCAATATCTTCTGACTGCCTTCCGCAGATCCTCTTCCAGATGTGCCTTCCTTATATAAGCAAACGGACGGGCCTCAATACTGTCAAACACATAATGATCATAGGATGAAGCAATAATAATGTCCTGAAACTTACGGGTCTTTCTCCACTTTTTCACCCACTGAATTCCATTTTCATTGCCCAGTTCCACATCCAGAAACAACAGGTCAAATGACAACGGCGAGGTATCCGCCTCCTGCGTTGTCCGGAAAGTCTGAATATGTACCTGTACCTTTCCGGCACCCAGAACCTTCTCTATCATCCGCGATAATACATATGCAAAATCGGGATCATCATCCAGAATGGCTATGAAAAGCTCTTGATTTATTTTCTTCATTCGTCATTCCACCTCATCATCTTACTGTAACAAAAACGAGATGGATGTATTATATTACTTTTTTTGCATAAAAAACAGATAATTGCTTATAAAATCCATATTTATTCCAAATATTTCTATCATTTCAATTTGCTTAAACATCATTTATTACAAGTAAAAATGTTAATTATTCCCATTTATCACCTTTTCTGTAGTTCGAATGATCATTTTGTTCTTATTTTTGCATTGTTCAGGCATTTCTGCAATACACTTCTCTTATCTCATTCTTTATACAGTTTATATCTGATTTACATCATCCTGAATATGATTTTTTCAGGAACAAATCATTCCGCTTTTTCTTATCTATCTTTCACTTTTTCTTTCCATCTTTTTCACCCTCATTATACACAATTCCGGCTGATTTTCCATCCTTTGTTTTCCCCGGAATTATGATATGGAAGAAGGAGATGTAACTCATGGATGCGCTGATGAACAAAATCAGAAATACTTATGATTTTACCGAATATGAATTAAAAATAATACGCTATGTTATCACAGCGCTCCTTTATGACCTCAGCAAGTTAATCCTGTTGGCAGTGATGTTTTCTTATTTGGGTTTCTTTCCTTATTTTTTATATGCGCTGATTCCATTCTGTTTATTACGAAGTAAAAATGGCGGAATCCACACAAAAAGCTATTGGACCTGCCTGCTGCTGACGGTTCTTGTATTTATTCCAACCGTTATGATCCTGCCGGTGACAGCTCCTTTAACACCGATTCTGCGTATCGGACTCATGATTCCATGTGCAATCACAGAATACCGGCTTGGTCCTCTCCTTTCCCATCGTGAAGTCAAGCTGGACGAAAAGGGAATCCAAAGAAACCGCATTGCTTCCTTTCAGGTGGTTCTGATTGTCGCAATTCTATTATTTCTTTTTCCCGAATGTCGGTATTTACTGGCAAGTTTTTGG
>FR902838.1 GCA_000438155.1 Firmicutes bacterium CAG:95 | reverse complement strand
GTGGAGTGTACAAGAACTTGTGAGTAGCGTATTGTTTATAATCGCCAAAGCATACACATTGAAGCAGTAAGAAGTATCCGCAAGGACTTCAATTTCTCGATGTGTTTGAGTATATTTCAACACATTTTGAGTGGCAGGAAAACAGACATGAAAGGAATCAACGCCGGAACACAAAGACAACAGAAGTCCTATATGCCTTTTGAGCAGAACAGTTCCCATATTTATATGGGACAGAAACAGAAGCAGAACAGTAATGCTTTGTTTTCAAAGAAGGATATGCGGGATATCCGAAGGAGCGTCCAAACCTCATGGAGTGAGCTTGCAGGGGCTCCTTCCGGGAAAACAGGAAATACACAGAGTTATGGAGAATCGTTAAGAGCGCAGCGGCAGCAGGCAAAGGATACCTCCTTAAGTTTGAAGAAATTAAAATATCAGTTTAAGAGCCTGTCCACGAAAATCCTGCGCAGTAAAACGTCGCTTGCAGCAAGGCAGGCGGCAGGTCAGGCACGCCGGGAGATTCTGCGTCTGAAGAGCCGGAAGCAGAGTGGAAAATACGATAACGAAGAACTGGAAGCAGCGATTGAACATGCCAAGGCCATGGAACGTGTGGCGAAGAAGAAAGCCAGACACCTCGAAGAAGAGGAAATGGCGAAATGTACCGGCGGACCGTGTGCGGGAAGCCGGATAGAGGAAGAGCAGCTTTCTGATGAGGAAACGAAGGCCATGGAAGAAAATCCGGACGATGCTTTGAAGTATGCAGAGGAACCGGAACTGGTGCAGGGACAGGAAGAAACGGACAGAATGGCAGCTCCGGATCCTGCAATGCTGCAGAACTACGCAAACTGTTGGTCGGCATTGGAAAGCATGGAGGATGTTCTTTCGAGTCTGGATGAGTTCTCTGACGAAATTCTGAAAGAGTTTTCGGAGAGCATGAAGGAACTGTTTGACGAAATGGGACTGGATGAATTATCCGATTCCATTCTGTCGGTGGAGAAGGACATGGATCCGGCGGATCTTAAGATGATGAAGATCAAGCACCGGAACAAGGAGATGAAAGATATTGTGCGCGCAGATGCAAAGTACCTGAAGGCCGTATTTGATCATTTGGAAAAGACACGGTCGGAGGGCACTGTGGTGCCGGATAACAGCGGTGCAGTGACTTTTGGGTCATCCGGGCAGGAGGCAGCACAGGTTATTAATATTGTATTATAGAGAGGCAGATTGGCAGCAGAAGATTTTATGTAAGAAAACCATTTGAAATAGGGCTACCGCAATTCCACTGGTTTTAG
>FR902837.1 GCA_000438155.1 Firmicutes bacterium CAG:95 | reverse complement strand
TGAGTATGCTCTGGATGGTATTTCCAATACCCAGACCATGGCTCCTTCCGCTCTTGGTCACAACCTTGACGAGCAGAAAGAAACTCTGGTACGTGTCTCTGGATGGTATTTCCAATACACAGACCATGGCTCCTTCCGCTCTTGGACATGACCTTGATGAGCAGAAGAATACTCTGGCTGGCGTTCTCGATGGATACTTTGATCGTGGTGCTCATCACCTTAACGTTAACGTATTCGGTACCGAGAAGCTGTTAGATGCACAGGCACATCCTGAGAAGCCTGAATACGCTAACTTCACCATCCGTGTATCTGGTTACGCTGTTAAGTTCATCAGCCTGACCAAGGAACAGCAGGATGATGTTATCGCAAGAACCTGCCATAAGCATCTTTAATTTTAACAGGTTTCAGTGATCATTGATTAAATTGGGGTCGGGCAGTTGTCCGGCCCCTGTTTAGTGTAGCAGGTAGAGCATTTAAAAGAATCGAGCCGCAGGCGAAGATTGAATTTAGTGCGAACCATACCTGGACACTTAATGAGAACAACCCTCAATAAATAAGACTATAATACGTAAATAAGACTATAATACGTGTAAACAGTTCATACTATAAATATCAGCCGTTGCTGAACAGTCACAATAAATTTAACCCCGCAGCTGCCGGTACGGCAGAGAATGGAGATTATTACGATGATTAAAGGTAGAATTCACTCATTAGAATCCTTTGGAGCAGTTGATGGCCCGGGGATCCGTTATCTTATCTTCCTGAAGGGATGTAATATGCGCTGTCAGTACTGTCATAATGTGGATACCTGGAATCCGGAGACGGATAATTTACAGACTGCGGATGAACTTTTGGATAAAGCAGAACGTTTCCGCAGCTATTGGGGCAAGCAAGGTGGAATTACCGTCAGTGGTGGAGAGGCATTACTGCAGATTGATTTCCTGATTGATCTTTTCAAAAAGGCACATGAGAGAGGGATTAATACGAATCTTGATACTTCGGCACAGCCTTTTACCAGGGAAGAGCCTTTCTTTTCCAAGTTCAATGAGTTATTGAAGTATACGGACCTGGTAATGCTGGACATCAAGCATATTGATGATGAAGAGCACAAGAAGCTTACCGGTCATACGAATGTGAATATTCTGGATTGTGCAAGATATCTTTCAGAACAGGGCATTCCGATGTGGATCCGCCATGTTCTGGTTCCCGGTATCACAGATAAGGATGAATATCTGAAGAAAACAAGAGAATTTATTGATACACTGGATACCGTGATGAAGGTAGAAGTACTTCCTTATCATACACTGGGAGAATATAAGTGGAAGGAGCTGGGTATACCCTATAAGCTTGAAGGAGTAGAACCGCCCACTCAGGACAGAATTGATAATGCAAAGAAAATTCTGGAGTTTTCTAAATATTAAAATAACGGTAACTATTCAGTTACAAATAACGTAAATAATAAGTAAATTTATGTTAAATCTATTTTGAAATTATTGATAAGAAAAGGTATCTGTGTTAAGATATCTTTACTTATTCTTATGAAACGGGGAATTGACAGATTATTCTATAAGAAAGGCGAATAACGGTTCTGTGTGCTTAAAGCCCCGGTTGCTGAATGAGGAATAGAACAGTTACGAAAGGCGATATATTGTTGAAATTTCTTCCTTCGAATCTCCGTGAAAAATTTAAAGAAACCTTAAAAGCAGTACTTCCGATCATAGCCATTGTGCTTGTGCTATGTTTCACCATTGCGCCGATTTCACCCAGTATTATCTTAATGTTTCTGGTGGGCGGTGTTTTGTTGATTATGGGAATGCTGCTTTTTAACGTTGGTGTGGATATTTCCATGACTCCGATGGGCGAACGTGTCGGTACGACAATGACGAAATCGAAGAATATCTTCATAATGATTGCATTAAGCTTCCTGCTGGGTGTGATGATTACGATTTCCGAACCGGATCTTCAGGTGCTTGCCGGTCAGGTTCCCTCGATCCCCAATATGGTGCTGATTCTTACTGTGGCTGTTGGTGTGGGCTTCTTCCTGGTGCTTGCTCTCGTACGTATGCTGTTTGGAATCCAGTTATCCCATATGCTGTTGGTATTTTATGCGGTTGTATTTACGCTGGCTTACTTTGTTCCGGGAGATTTCCTTGCGGTGGCGTTCGATTCAGGCGGTGTTACCACAGGGCCAATGACAGTACCGTTTATTATGGCACTCGGTGTCGGTATTTCTGCAATCCGAAGCGATAAGCGGGCAGCAGACGACAGCTTTGGTCTGGTTGCCTTATGCTCCATCGGGCCGATTCTTGCGGTTTTAGTGCTAAGTATGATTTACCGGCCGGATGTAAATGCCATGAGTACTGGATCCGAACCGATTCAGATTATGGATGATACGGTGCAGATGTGGCGTGCTTTTATGGAGGAATTTCCGGCATATATGAAGGAGATAGCAATTTCCCTTCTGCCAATCATTGTTTTCTTCTTTTTATTCCAGTTGATTTCAAAAGATATCCAAAAGCGGCTTCTGGTTAAGATTGTTGTGGGTCTTTTATATACTTATGCAGGTCTTGTACTCTTTCTTACGGGTGTAAATGTCGGATTTATGCCGGCAGGTAATTATCTGGGACAGACGATAGCGGGACTGCCGTATCGTTATATACTGATTCCGATTGGTATGCTGATCGGTTATTTCATTGTTAAGGCAGAGCCTGCGGTATTTGTGCTGACGAAGCAGGTAGAAGAGATTACCTCAGGGGCGATCAGTGCCAAAGCAATGGGAACGAGCTTATCCATCGGTGTATCGGTATCCATCGGAATGGCGATGCTGCGAGTGCTTACGGGTATTCCGATTATGTGGTTCATTATTCCGGGATATGCAATTGCGCTGCTGCTTACGTTCTTTGTACCGAAGATCTTTACGGCGATTGCATTTGACTCCGGTGGGGTGGCATCCGGTCCGATGACTGCAACCTTCCTGCTTCCGCTTGCCATGGGTGCATGTGAGGTTACAGGTGGCAATATCATGACCGATGCATTCGGTGTGGTTGCCATGGTAGCGATGACACCGCTGATTACGATCCAGATTCTTGGTGTGGTATTCCGCGTGAAGGAAAGTCAGGCACACAAGCGTGCTGCAGTTGGTGCAGATGTGGCTGTTCTTGCCTCCGGGGATATGGATATCATCGAACTTTAATTATGGATTTTGCATGGTGACTGTGAGCGATGGAACGGTTATCAGAAAGGGTAATCTATGAGTGACGTTTATATTATGACGACGATCATTGATCGTAAGAATAGTAAGAAATACATTGATTTATATAAGAAGGATAAGCTGGAGGTCATGTATATTACTCTGGGAGAGGGAACCGCGAGGGGAGATATTCTGGATTATCTGGGATTGGAAGCTTCGGAAAAGATGGTGATCTTCAATTTCGTGCAGCAACATGACTGGATGCTGACGAAAAAGAATCTGCAGCGGAAGCTTCAGATTGATGCGCCCGGAGAGGGAATTGCCTTCCTGGTGCCGTTAAGCAGTATCGGAGGAAAAAGAACACTGCAGTTTTTACTCGATAGACAGGAATTGCCGGAAAGTGAGGAATCGACATTGAAGGATACCACGTATGAATTAATTGTTGCAATTGCAGATCAGGAAAATTTGGAAATGGTGATGGATGCAGCCCGTGGTGCCGGTGCCTATGGTGGAACGGTGATTCATGCGAAGGGAACCGGCATGGAATATGCGGAAAAGTATCTGGGTGTGACAATTGCCGCAGAAAAGGCCATGATCTTTATTGTAACCAAAAAGGATCAGAAGAACAGCATTATGAAGGCGATCATGGAGCAGGCCGGAATGCAGACTCCTGCAAAGACGATTGTATTTTCGCTTCCGGTTACCGATACAGCAGGTCTGCGTCTTGTTGATCTTGACGAGGAGAATGAATAAATATCTGTAACTGTTCAAATTATCACGCAGATGATCTATGGGACAGGTTATTTAAAATCCCTTCATGGCATATAATTTTTTCTCAAGAATATCAAGTGCCTGTTCGTTCTGGTTCTGGCAGAAGCTGACTAATGCGTCTTCATCCGCATTTTTGAGGCAAGAGGTATCGGCACCTAATTGTACGAAACAGATATAATTATCAATGACTTCAATCCGGGAGGCTTCGACCTTGGCATGGTTTATTGGCTGCTTTTCGTAGGTTTTCAGAAGCTTTTCCCGGTACTGGTCAAGAAGGAGTTCCACGTTGGTAACCTCCTCCTCCTTGGCTTCCACAAGGATCATCATATCTGTACCGGCTTCGGTGTGTTCATACTCGGCAAGAAAGCTGTGGTACATTTCTTCCGGAATTCCGGTTAATTCTTCAAATTCTTCTGCGGTATACAATGCATTCGGCCAGTAATTTTCTCCCAGCATTTCCATAACAGATTTCCGAAGCTCACGCATAACGGGCGATAAGGAGTAAGTACTGTCTACCCTGGAGGTGTTTACCGTCTCGAAATCTTCATTTTCGTAGCTTTCTGTGGAAGGATAGATATTGTGAGCGAAGGAGCAGCCGCACAGGCATCCACAGAAGGTAACAAGGATAGAAAATACAACTATAGTCTTTTTCATAATCAGGTTCATAATTAATGGGATTCCTTTCTGAAACTATAATGATATGTATCGGGAGCCAGATGCGGTCATTTGTTGAACAGGACTTTACAGTAATTCTGTATAACATCAGATGGAATTTTAAATACTGGCTATAGAAAGGATTATTTCCGGAAATTAGACAAACTATACAATTGATGCTAAACTACAAGAAGTGCAGATTCATCATTTGATTAAGCGAGGTTACTTATGCTTTTTAATTCCTATATATTTATATTTTTATTTCTGCCTCTTGCGCTGCTTGGCTGGTATGGGCTGAACCGCTGCAGGGCATATGAAATGGCGAAATTATTTCTGGCTGTAATGTCATTATGGTTTTACGGCTATTTTAATCTATATTATCTGTTTGTGATTCTGGGAAGTATTCTGGTGAACTACCTGCTGAGCTTTCTGTTAAAGAGATTTTCATCACCGAAGGTATGCAGGGCCGGACTCTGGGCAGGTGTACTCTTAAATCTGGGTATTTTGTTTTACTTTAAGTATTATGATTTCTTCTTTGAAAATGTAAATGCGGTTTTTAAGACAGACTTTACACTGAGACATATACTGCTTCCGCTCGGCATCAGCTTCTTCACGTTTCAACAGCTCTCCTTTATCATTGACAGGGCGAAGGGCAAGGCAGAGCATTATTCCTTTATTAATTATCTGACCTTTGTTACCTTCTTTCCACAGCTGATTGCGGGTCCGATTGTTCTGTATAAAGAAATGATGCCCCAGTTTGAGGATACAGCTAACCGCCGTTTTAACAGTGATCAGTTTGTGAAGGGAATCATTATATTCACGATCGGATTAGGTAAAAAGGTGCTTCTGGCAGACAATCTGGCACTTCCGGTGAATTTTGGCTTTGAGCAGAATCTGTTTCTGGATACGCCGTCCACTCTGCTGATGATTCTGGCGTATACATTCCAGATTTATTTTGATTTCAGCGGATACAGTGATATGGCGATCGGTCTTGGCAAGATGTTTAACATCGAGCTTCCCATAAACTTCAATTCACCGTATAAGGCCTGCTCGGTGAAGGAGCTCTGGCAGCGCTGGCATATGACGTTGTCCCGGTTTTTCATCCAGTATGTATACATTCCAATGGGAGGAAGCCGTAAGGGCAAGGCGCGCACGATCTTTAATACGTTTATGGTCTTTTTCTTAAGCGGACTCTGGCACGGGGCGAACTGGACCTATATTGCATGGGGCTCCATGCAGGGCCTGCTGGTGATCTGGGATAACCTGGGAATAGTCGGTGTAAAGGGCTCGAATGAAAAGATGCCTGCAAAATGGTATATTCCAAGATGGCTTGGCTGGATTTTTACATTTGGATTCTTTAATCTGTCGCTGATTTTCTTTGGAAGCAGCAGTATGACGGCGGCCATCCAGTTATTTAAGAATATTTTTGCATTTAAGAATACAGGATATCTCTTCAAGCTGGCAGCAAATCTGGATATTCCGGAGTTTTACCTCATAAAACAGGTACTTACCCTAAAGTTCCCCGATATGCTGCAATATGCTTATGTGGTACTATTCCTTCTGCTGCTTGTTATCAGCGCCGTTGTGATCAGCCGGAAGAATACGCTTCAGATGGTAGCAGAGAATCCTTTCCGTAAAAAGCTGTGCGCATGGGTGGTATTTATTTTCGTATGGTCTGTGATTTCCTTCTCACAGGTAAGTACATTTATTTACTTCAACTTTTAGCAACAGTTCCGCCGTGCAGAAATCAACATATGAAGTCTGTGGGAGCTTGCTCACAACAGACTTCATATGCTGATTTCTATAGGGCGGACGCCCGAAAATGAAATAAGCAATATAAATTTATATAATAAGGAAAAAATATGACTTCAAGACAATTTTTAAAGCGTTTTTTCATAGGAAGCGGATCCCTGTTGTTGCTGTGCATAGCAGTTGTAGTGATCTTTGATCCTTTTTTCCAGTATCATAAGGCTCTTCCGGGACTGAAGGCAGTACTGGCAGATAAGGAATATCAGGTGGTCGGGACGTTAAAGAATTTTGACTATGACAGTGTGGTGGTGGGATCCTCCGTAGCGGAGAACTACAATAACAGCTGGTTTGATGAGGGCTTTAACTGCCATGTGATTAAAGCGATCCGTTCCTACGGTGCAACGGCGGATCTCTGCTATCTTCTGGATGAGGCTTTTGAACATCAGCAGTTAAAATATGTTTTTTATAATCTGGATCCGTCGGCTCTTGTTGCAGATCCGGAACCGACCTTTGAGCTGACGGGCTGTCCGATGTATCTGTATGATAATAATTATATCAATGACATTCAGTATGTGCTGAATAAGGGAGTCCTGTTTGAGAAGATTCCTTATATGATTGCGAAGTCTGTAACCGGTGACTATAACGAGGATGAATCTTATAACTGGGCACAGTGGAAGGAATTTAATTCCGATATGGCGTTGGGGCTGTATATCCGGAAGCCTTCCATTGCGGAAGAAAAGCCGGAGGATGCTTATCAGGAGCTGCTCTCCCAGAATCTGGAATTGCTGACCTCAAGGATCGAAGCACATCCGGAAACGGAATTCTATATTTTCATGCCGCCGTATTCCATGCTCTGGTGGGACAGCACTTATCGGGATGGTGACCTTAATGCGTATCTGTATAATATGGAAACAGCGATGAATACGCTGCTGGAATACGAGAATGTGCGGTGCTTTTATTTCATGAATGACCGCGAGACGATCTTAAACCTGGAAAATTATATGGATATCCTGCATTTTTCAGATGAAATCAATCATCAGATCTGCAATGATTTGATTGATGGAAAGTTTGAAGTCACAAAAGAAAACTGCCATGAAGTGATTGAAGATATGCGCTCCCTGGCAGATGAGATTGTAACGAAACTAATTCTTCCATACGAAGACAGGATTAAATTCGATCTTGTAGATGAAGAGTAAATGTTTCTATTAGATTTATTTATTTCCTGACCTGTTCCATAATGAGGCTCATAATGGTTTTAATGGCATTTAACTGGTTGCTCTTTGCCATGGCATCAATGTAATGCTGGCGTTCAAAGAAGAGCTCTGTCACCTTCTCACATAACATTTCAGGCGTCAGGGCATCGTCATCTAAAACAACGGAGAAGCCCTGTGATTCAAAGGATTTCGCATTCAGGATCTGGTCACCGCGGCTGCTGCTTGCGGATAAAGGAATGAGGACGTTGGGCTTCTTTAAAGCAAGCAGCTCACAGATGGAGTTTGCGCCTGCACGGGAAATGACAATGTCTGCCGCAGCAAATAAATCTTTTAATTCTGATTTCACATAATCAAACTGCTTATATCCGGCAGTGCCGTTCAGCTTTTCATCAACCTTATCCTTACCACAGATGTGAACGACTTGAAAATCCTGTAACAGGACAGGAAGTGCATCGCGGACGGCAATGTTAATGGAGTTCGCACCGAGACTTCCGCCGATCACCATAATTACCGGTTTGGAAGTATTAAAGCCACAGAAGGAAAGTCCGTCTGCCTTATTGCCATTTGCAAGTTCTTCACGGATCGGCGAACCGGATAAGACCGCCTTATCTTTAGGAAGCATGGCGAGTGTTTCCGGGAAGTTACAGCAGACCTTTTTCGCAACGGGAATACAAAGCCTGTTGGCAAGTCCGGGGGTCATATCGGATTCATGGATGATACACGGTATATGGAGAGCGGCAGCGGCCCGGACGACGGGAACACTGACAAAGCCTCCTTTGGAAAAGACCACATCGGGCTTAAGCTGCTTCAATATCTTCTTAGCCTCCCCAAAGCCCTTAATGACCTTGAAGGGATCCGTGAGATTCTTTACATCAAGATAACGTCGGAATTTGCCGGTGGAAACACCATAATAAGGAATATGAAAGTCTTCGATCAGTTTCTTTTCGATGCCATCATAGGAACCGATATAAGATATTTCAAAGCCTGCCTTTTGTAAATGCGGCAGCAGTGCAATATTCGGAGTAACATGGCCGGCTGTACCGCCGCCGGTCAGTACAATTTTATAACCAGTTGATTGTTCCATACAGATGCCTCCCATTTTGGTTCGATACATGAAAGTATAGCAGATTCCTTCTGCGTTTTCCATAGAAAGTCCGTTTTTTGTCGAAATAATCAGATAACTGATCCCTCCCATAATAAATATATAATTATATAATATATTCAGATAACTGTTCAGAATTATAGACAGGCATGGAGGAAGGATTATGTTGTCATTATTACAAAATTTCCATTTTTTATCTGTTTGTATGATAGTATTTCTATCTTTAAGTATTATATTCCAGACAATTGCAGGTGTGATGATTCACGTTTTATTGCAGGAATCTGAGAATATGAGTATGATCCGGAGTAACGCATTGAAGCAATGCCGCCAAAAGTACGTAAATTATTACAAATTAAATGGCAGAATGATAAACACATCCGTGTATGTGGATAAATTCATCAAAAAGCTGAAGCTGTTGGGGATACCTTTGACCAGATACCTGCAGCTATCCGGACAGATGATGTTTTTCTTTATCTTATCAACGGGGATCAGCATTTTCCTGCAGTTGTCATTTGGCAAAACACTGTTTGATATGGTTCCCTATTATTTAATCAGTATTCTGGGCTTGTATCTGTACTTTTCCGTGATGAGTTTTACGAACCTGGAGGAAAAAAAGAAGCTCCTTAAGATCAATCTGGTAGATTATCTGGACAATCACCTTTGCCCACGGCTGGAAACAGAGCTGTCGGCACTGGACGAGCTTAGACAGAAGGAAACTATGGGAAAAGCCGTTTCTGATAGAACGAAAGATCCGGGAATCGTTAATTTTTCCCAGCAGCAGGAGCTGGAAGCCCTGCTGGAGGAATTATTATACGAATCATGAAAATAAAGTAAGAATCGCCCTTCCTGTTTCGTCTATCCCGTTTTCGGAATTCTCTGATTGACGATAGCGCCTTTATATGGTATATCTAATAACAAGAAATGGTACTTATGTCCTATTTTCAAGTTATTGGAGATGGTGCTTATATTAGAAAAATGTGGAAAACATGGCAAGCTTGCTGTTACTGCACACATAGCTGCCGGACACGGGCTGTCTGGCTTCGCAGGAATATGATTCCGGAGTGAGCAGCAAAACTTTGCTTATCTTGTGTTGAAAGGAATTACGACATGAAGAGGGAACGGGGAATACTGATTTCCGTAGTCACAGCTGCATTGGTGATGGTGCTTTTATGTATTTTCTTTACGTCAGACCGTGCAGTTTCTGTAAAAAAGCTGAAGAAGTGTGTACCGGATGAGGTTCATTTTGAGGAGGATGGCAGAGAGCAGTATGATTTTCTGATGGAGGCATATGGTGAGGTACCCGGTTCAATTGTGTTTTATACAGCACATCAGAGTGTTGCCGTATATGCAGACGGAGAAGAGCTTTATACACTGGAGACATCAGACAGTATATGGGGTGATACACCGGGCTGGAGATGGTGCTTTGTCGAGCTCCAGGACGGGGTGAGCCGGGTCTGTGTACAGCTTACGCCATGCTACCAGATGGCAGCACGCCAGGAGCAGATCTTCTATATCGGTGGCGGGAATGATATATATATGGGACTGCTCCAGCAGTCGATGCCGGCGTTCCTCATAAGTATGATTATTGGGCTTGTGGGTTTATATATTACCCTATACTGGATAGTGATCAATAAAGGAAATCAGGTTGACGGAACATTACTGTATCTGGGAATTTTTTCTATTTTACTGGGACTGTGGTCTGCTAATGAGACAAATATGGCTGCACTTATTTTCGTCAATCGACAGGCATGCTCTTATCTTGCATTTGTTACCCTCATGATAATGCCGATGCCATTTCTCCTGTTTGCGAAGAGCTTTCTGGAGATCCATGACAGCCGGTGCTGGAAAATCATCTTTGTGATGGACTTTGCTGTGATCGTTCTGGACCATATCCTGAATATGACAGGGTTTTACGAGTTCAGGCGGAGCCTGTGGATGACACATCTGATCATTCTTCTGGTGATAGTGTACGTTCTTGTGGCTATTATAAATAAAATGGTGAAACGGCAGATTGACCAGAAGCTTAAGTATTGTGTGGGAGCACTGATACTGGTATTTCTGGCTGCCATAATCGACCTGATCGGATATTATAGAACCGGAAATAATGCCGGTGTATTCGGAAGAATCGCATTTCTGATTTTTATTCTCCTGTTTGGAATAGCGACAGCCAGACAAACGGTTGCAAGCCTGAAAAAGGTACGTCGGGCAGAGGAGCTTGAGCAGTTTGCCCTGAATGATTCCATGACGGGAATATATAACCGGAATGCCTATGATTATTATGTCAGAAATGAGAAGCAATTTGCCGGCTATATGATTGTGACCTTTGATTTAAACAATCTCAAGCAGTGTAATGATCATTATGGTCACCGGGCAGGGGATGCTTATCTTGTCAATGCGGCACGTATTATCGAGGATAATTTTGAACGTTACGGTAAATGCTACCGCATCGGCGGGGATGAGTTCTGCTGCATTATCCCGGAGGGAAGTGGCTGTAAGATCAGGAGCGTGCTCCGTAAGCTGCATCAGGATGTAGAGATATTAAACAATAAGAACATTATTCCGGTCGAGGTGGGAATTGCCTGTGGCTGTGCGGTTGCCACGACTGAGGATACCGATCTGGAAAAGGTGCGGGAGCGTGCCGATGAGGAGATGTATCAGAAAAAGAGAGAAATGAAGGCGGCATATTAATGCCGCCTT
>FR902836.1 GCA_000438155.1 Firmicutes bacterium CAG:95 | reverse complement strand
CAATCCGTAGGCATCAAAGTCGGGGGCTTTTGACCCCGACATCATTATAAAGAATAAAAGCACAATATGCAATTCCTGACAGGCGATTGATTTGTAATGTGTTGGAAGGGACAGTGCAAAAAATACTATTTTAGACTATAAATGTTCTGCTTATGAAGGCTTTTCTTAATATGATTGTACAGATCTATTGAGATTGGACATAATTATGAGAAAATAGCAGGAAATATCCAAAGTCAAGGACGGTGCAGGTGGAAAACGAATTTTGCAGGATAGAAATTGGATATAAAGAAAAGAAAATGACAAGAAATGTCCAAAATCAAGGATAATGTGTGTGAAAAAGGAATTGAATCTGATGAAAATTGGACATAAACAAGTAAAGTAAGGCTTTTTATATCCAAAAGAAAAGGAAAATATGGATATCTATTCGTAAGTCAAAGAAATTTTGGATATATCATTTAAAAAAACCAGATATATGTCCAAAATGAGACTTGGCATGCATGAAGAAAAATGGGATATATGGAATGGCACACGGACATGGGGTCAAGCATAAGCCGTGACACAACACA
>FR902835.1:19268-19425 GCA_000438155.1 Firmicutes bacterium CAG:95 | reverse complement strand
GTAACCCACCATACCAGAAAACGCTTGAGGTCGGAGGGATCCCAAAAGACATTTTTGTTGATATTATCCAGCTGTTCCTGTAAAAAGGCGAACAAAGACCGGGGGTCTCCCAAGTGCTCTTTGCATTGCTCTAAAATTGCCTGCCGCTCCTCTTCCG
>FR902835.1:17105-19245 GCA_000438155.1 Firmicutes bacterium CAG:95 | reverse complement strand
CTCCTCTTCCGATAAGGAGACAGGGGCGGATTCGGGCGGTTCAAACAGGATCTTCCGCTGGTCAAAAAAGAACAGGTCGTCCCATTTTCTCGATGCGAGCAAATAATGCCGGATCTGATGAATATCCTGTAAAGGCTGGCCAATCGACCCATAGACATGGATACCGATTTCCGGATATGGGATGCTATCGGCCAACACCCGCTGCATCTCCAGAATATATGCTTCAATACGTTCCCTTGTCCAGCAGTTGGATATTCCAAGAAGCTGCTTCCTGGATAAAGGAATGAGTTCGCTGTCAAACCGCTTAGGGAGATTGCTTTCGTAGAGAAGAGATACAATTTCCTGCTGTGTGGTTGGAACAAATTCATCGGTGAAACGAACATAAAATAAAGGCAGATATAAGGGAAATTTAAGAGGGAAAAGCCGCTGTATGGCTTTTTGAATTGCCGTGCAGTCGGCGTCGGGGCCAATCAGCTGCCGGAATAAAGCAGTGATTTCCTTTTGATGTTTTTCTTCGATGCTATTCTGAATGTGAGAGGTTTCTTCGATCGCGGCTCTCGCCTTGCCAATCGCGGACACGAGGTCCTCATCATTCATATTGGCCTTCACGATATAATCAAGGGCTCCGGAACGCAGTGCTTCCTGGGCATATCTGAAGCTCTCGTGGCAGGTCAATACGATAAACTGGATGTGCGGGGCTATATTTTTGATGCGCTCCAAAAGCTCAAGACCGTTCATAGTAGGCATTACCACATCTGAGATAATTACATTTACCTCGTTGTCTATGCAAAAATCCAAAGCTTCAGCGCCATTCGTAAACACGCCGGACAGCTCCGCACCGCATTCCTGCCATCCAAACAGGCGCAGTTCATCCAGAATTGGGCGTTCATCATCCACAACCACAACGTGCAGCGGTTTTGTCCCAGCTTGTGAAAACATGAGAATACCTCCAATTCATCAGGTTCTGTTCCTATTATACCTGCTGCTATAAAGGAATGCAACAGATTACGAAGAATCCGGTGATATTGGAGAACATATCTGACATTTTGACAAGAATACTGTATATATTTTGTAAACAAAACCGACTATAATGAAGATACAAAAAATTCTGGAGGTGTACTGCAATGGAAATAACGGCAAAAGAAATAACGGCAAAAGCCTGTTTTAGCCGATGGGTTGGACGGCTGCGAAGATATCGTGTACTCTATCTTATGTTGCTGCCAGGTGTCATTTATTATGTAATTTTCCGCTTTATGCCAATGTACGGTGTTACTTTGGCGTTCAAGGATTATGACTTTACGGGCGGCATTATCGGCAGCCCCTGGGCAACTCCCGCGTTCAAACATTTTAAGCTGTTTATGGATTCACCCTATTTTGGAACTCTTATGAAAAATACTTTCAGCATCAGCTTTTATATGCTGATTTTCAGTATCTTTCCACCCATCATACTTGCTATTTTGCTGACTGAATGCCGGGGGCAGCGATATCGCCGCTTTGTTCAGTCGGTCAGCTTTTTTCCGTATTTTCTTTCCTGGGTAATTATATACGGGATTATGATGGCCCTGCTTTCCCAAAACAATGGACTGATCAATCGCTGGCTTGTCGAGCTCACCGGCAGTTCTGTCCCGTTCCTGACGTCCACGAAATGGTTTCGCTCCCTGCTTGTGATTTCATCGATCTGGAGGACGACCGGTTTCAGCACGATTATCTACATAGCAGCGATTAACAACATTGATCCTGCATTGTATGAGGCGGCAAGAACGGATGGTGCCTCCCGCATGCAGTGTATCTGGCATATTACGCTTCCTGGCATTATGTCGGTGATTACCATGATGCTGACGATTCGCGTCGGTACGGTGCTGGATTCCAGCTTCGAGCAAGTGTATGTCATGAGTAATGTGGAGGTTCGTTCCGTTGGTGAAATCATTGATACCTGGGTGTACCGTACCGGCCTTCAACAGCTCAACTTCAGCCTGGCATCAGCGGTAGGACTGTTTAAAGGTGTCATCTCCTGTACACTGGTTCTCCTATCTAACTATACCTCCAAAAAGGTGACAGGGGAGGGAATCTGGTGATGAAAACAAAAGTAATGCAAAGGCCGCGCAAAAATTCATCTGAAATAGAAGTACTGAGCAGTAAT
>FR902835.1:0-17070 GCA_000438155.1 Firmicutes bacterium CAG:95 | reverse complement strand
GGAATGTTGGCGTGCGCGGAAGGAGAGACCGTATTTTTGACGGCATGATTTATGTAATTCTCTTTCTTGTTGCATTTTCCATCCTTTTTCCGATGCTATTTGTGATTTCCGCATCGCTGACACCTTATACCGAGGTTATGCGTAACGGAGGATTTTTAGTCATTCCGCGTGTCATTTCCTTTGATGCATATGAAACGCTGTTTCAAAAGTCGACCTTATCGGGATCGTTCCAGGTCAGCACTTTTATTACAGTCGTCGGCACGGTACTCAATGTTTTCTTTACGGCGCTGATGGCTTTCCCGCTTAGCCGAAAAAAATTGCCGGGGAGGAAGTTCTTCATTAACATGGTTGTTCTTACGCTGATGTTCAACGGCGGTATGATTCCCACCTATTTGGTGGTACAAAAGGCAGGGTTAGTCAATACCCTTTGGTCGATGATTATCCCGCAAGTGATTTGGACACAGTATTTAATCATACTAAAGAATTTTATGGAAAATATACCGTCGGAATTACTGGATTCCGCCAGAATTGACGGAGCGGGCGAATTCCGCAGCTTCCTGCAAATCGTGCTGCCGCTGTGTAAGCCGATTCTGGTTACAATTGCGATTTACTACGGAGTCCAGCATTGGAATGAATTTCAGCAGGCAATTTTGTACATTACCAAGCCGGATAAGTGGCCGCTTCAGGTAGTTGTACGAAATATCCTGACTGCCAACCAACAAGTGGTCGATGCGGACCAGGTTGTACCGACCATGACCCTGCAAATGGCCTCGGTCGTTACAGCAAGTCTGCCTATTGTCGCGTTGTATCCCTTCCTGCAACGCTTCTATGTAAGCGGCATCACCACCGGAGCCGTCAAGGGATGAAAAGGATGTCGCAGGCATTTAATAACTGCCTGACACACATAAAAAAAGAGGAGGAACTGTATATGTATCAAAAGAAACGAAAAAGCTTGATTACTATGATTCTTACGCTGACCCTCGTAATGGGGTGCTTAACCGGCTGCGGGGGCGGTGGAAGCAAGGGGGATGGCCAAAGCGCTGATGCCGGCGGTTCGGACAAAAAACCCGTGACGCTGGAGATCATCCGATGGGGCGGCGGATTACCCGCTCAGGACGATGATATCATCAAAGCAGAAATACTTAAGCGGCTTAATGTCAACATTGAGCTGGTTGGCTATGATGATATCAGCGATTATATCAACACTGTCAATACCCGTATTGCTACCGGCGATTACCCGGATATGTTCTGGGTGAATCAGGAGCTTTTACGAAACTATTCAAAAAAAGGCCTGGTTATGGATTTGACCGATGTATACCAGAATGAACTGAGTACGGTGAAGGACTGGCTGGGTGATTCGCTGGATATGGGCGTCGTTGACGGTAAAACGTATGGAATTCCTGTTCCGATCTCCTTTGAATACTGTATGTCGTTTATTCGGGAGGACTGGCTGAATCATCTGGGTCTTAGTATTCCCACCAATTTAGACGAGCTCTACGATGTGGCCGTAGCTTTCACGAACGATGATCCGGACGGAAACGGGAAGAATGATACTTTCGCCCTTACCGGCAATAATGGACTTCGCGCTTTCTCAGCCATCTTCGGAGCATATGGCGTTGCTCTTCCGACTAACTCGGGAGCTTTGCCCAGCATTTACGTTAAGGATGGAAATCTGGTTTCGACTGTCACGGATCCGGACATCAAGGATGCTATCCTGGAAGCAAAGAAATTTGTTGATGCCGGCGTAATCGATCCGGAGCTCTTCGGTAACACCGGCTCCCAGCCGGTACAGGATAAAGCATTCCAGGGTAAGGTGGGCATGACGCGTATCGAGTGGAGCCTGTTTGCCAAGGACATCCATATCGAGCAGGCCAAGGCGGTCAACCCGGATGCATCCTGGAAACCGATGGGAACAATTGGAGGAGGAAATGGTAAAGAACTGGACGGTGAATGGCAAATTGGCACACCTGTCCACATGTTCGCGATTCCGGCTACATTAAGTCAGTCACCGGAGAAAAAGGAAGCGCTGTTTAAGGTCTTAAATTATCTTTCTACCGAGGAGGGCAATCGTCTGGTGGCCTACGGTCCCGAAGGAACGTATCATCAGGTAAACGCTGACGGTGAAGTGGAGCTCATCAACAATGATCTTTGGAAGAAATCAGATCTGCAGGCCTATCTGTACAATTACCAGTTTACCGGCCGTGGCGACGAAAGTAAATACCTTATCATTCGTAATCCAATGAGCCGTGATGTTATCGAATTTGCGGCGGCACAGCCTCGAATCAAATGCCTTAACGGGTTTGTAGATTTCCCGGAAGGGTTTGTGGCCTCTGACGCGGCAACCTTCGCAGAGGAGGAACTGATTAAGTTTATCTATGGGCGTCGGCCAATTGAGGAATATGATGAATTTGTGAAGACACTAAAAGAAGTATATAGCTATCAATCCTATCTCGATGCGGCTGGAGAAACTCTTCAATCTATGGGATATATTAAATAACATAATAATGTATAATTGAGCAGGCCTGTCACGAGAGTGGCAGGTCTGCTATAGCAGGAGGAAGATCGGATGCGGGAAAAAATCATTAGCACCTGGAAACAGGGGAAGGGTCTTGCCCAACTTGAATACAAATTTGATTTTGTTGTATTGGGGGCGGGACCTGCAGGTCTGGCTGCCGCTGTTTTGGCAGCCAGATATGGTCTTAAAACGGCACTTGTAAATGATCGGGGGTGCCTCGGCGGTAACATGAGCAAGGAAATGCAGACCACCCCGATCGGTGCTCATTATGTGGATAAGAATTTTATCTATCGACGGGAGACCGGCTTAGCCGAGGAACTGATTCTTAATAACCTGTACATCAATCCACAAAACGGTGTGGAGCTGTGGGACCTCACAATGCAGACCGCTGTATACCGTGAAAAGAACCTGGAGCTTTTTCTCCACCTTGCTATTGATACGGTCAAAATGACTGAGGATGGGAAGAAAATCGCGGAGGTATCCGGGTACAGTGCCGAAAGCGAACAACGCATCCATTTTCGGGCGTCATTTTTTGCTGATTGCACCGGTAATGGAACGGTTGCGTTCCTGGCCGGTGTCCCTTACATGCAGGGGCATGAGAATAGCAGTGATTTTGGTGAGGAGTACGCCGGTGAAGGGGGAAAGTGGGAGAACGGCTGCACGACACGTTTGCGGGCGAAGGATATCGGACGGGAGGTGGTTTTCCATTCTCCGGACTGGGTCAAGTATCGGTTTGAAAAAGAGGATCTGGAGCATCGCGGCCTGGAACTTACATTTATGAACAGCCTAACGGGCTTTTGGTGGATGGAATGGGGAGGCGCCCTTGACACGGTTACGGACATGCGCCAAATTCGCACCGAACTCACCCATATCGCTTATGCGGTTTGGGACTACATCAAAAACCGGTCCTCTTTACGAGAGGAACTTAGAACGTATGACCTGGACTGGGTTTCCACAATGCCAGGAAGACGTGAAAACCGCCGCTTCATCGGCGACTATATTTATACCCAGACGGATATCGACGAACAGCGAAAATTTTACGATAGCATTGCCTACGGTGGTTTTGGCTACGATGACCATGCCAGGGATGGAATTTTTCACAAGGATTTTGCTAATACCCACACCTATCATCTGGGGCCCTTTGAGGTGCCCTTGCGCTGCCTTTATGCAAAGAACGTGGAGAATCTCTTTCTTGCCGGACGTAATATCAGCGTTTCTCATCTGGGTTTATGCGGAATACGCAACATGTGGACCTGCCTTCAGTTCGGTGAAGCAGTCGCGGCTGCAGCAACCGTATGCTGCCGGGAAGAACTGACGGTCCGGCAGGCTGCCGATCCGGAGCACATTGACAAGGTTCATGCCCTTTTGCACCGGGTAGATCATACTATCTTTTCAAATCCCTATCGGAATCCAAACGATTTGGCGCAGTCAGCGAGAATCTCCGCCTCATCGACACTATCCGGGCCCGGCGTCGGGCGTATCGACGGAAAGTGGCCGGTTACGATGGATTGCTGCTATCTGTTTCCTGTGGTAACAAAACAGCTTGAGAGCTTAGAAATCCTTGTTGACGCGGGGGCAAATACACGCCTTCACTATGCTGTGATGAGCGGCCGCCCCAAGCTGTCTACCATCCCTTATGAAGTGCTCAAAGAAGGAACGGTTGACATCGAAAAAGGACAGGGCGTCTCTGTAAACATCCCTTGTAACCTGAAGGTGCTTCAAAAGGGGTGGCATTTTCTGGTGATCAGTGAAAACCCCGAGATTTCCCTTTGCTATGGCAACAATGCGCCGGTGGGACTGAAAGCGATGTATCGCCATTCCAAGGAGAACGTTGAGAATCCGGGGTGTATTCAGATTACAAAAAACCGTGATTGGGATTATATGGTTGACACTTGGGAAGAACCTTCCTATTGCCTGAAAATTTATCCGGAACAACCGGTATATCTTCCTGAAAATGTCAGAGGCGAAACGGCACGACCGACCTTCCTTCCTAATTTGTGGATTTCCCAGGCAACCGATTTTAAACAACCGGAATATCTGGAGTTTGAGTGGGACAAAGCTGTCGATGTCCATTCGATTCAGTTGATTTTCGATTCCTCCCTTGACAACTTCCTCGCGGTTTTTCAGGGGGATACCAATTGTCAGTGGGGAGGGTATTCGGCTAATGTGATTCCATCAGTTGTAAAGGACTATCGGATTTTGTACAAATTATCCGAGGATTGCGAATGGCGTGAGGCTGCAAATATCCTTGGGAACTACCAGCGATTTTGCGAGCATAAGCTGACCTTGCAAAACGTGGTGGCTTTGCGTGTTGAAATCCTGGCAACCAATGGGCTGGATCGCGCACAAATTTATGCAGTTCGCATCCTTCAATAACAAGAGGACTGCTCCGTCCGATAAGAAAACAGAGTGTCATTGTGTCATTTCCCGCACCCTGATGTATGATTATGGTAAATATATTATGGCAGGAATATGAAAATAAGAAAATGAACATGATATCATTAGTTTAAGAGATAAAGAAATCCCCGATAAATCAAAAGATTATCGGGGATTTTAATGTCTGTTGTTTTAAGAAAACGGTTCGTAACTATTCAGTACAGGTCGAAGCATTTACTGCTGAGACCGTAAGATAATGATTCAGTAATGCAAAATCCCATCGGCGAAGCCGATTTGGAATGGATTTTGCATCGTAACTGTGAAGGTACTGAACAGTTACAACGGATCTTTAATTTCAATGTCTGTTCTTATTTACGGAACAGGGACTGTCTTGCTCCATGATTGGCTTCTCGGTGATGTAATGTATCATCTACGGTATCCATACGTAGTCCGGCATCGATGAAGTCACAGTATTTACAGAAAGCATAGTCTGCACGGCTTGTCCGGATATCCTTGCGCAGCTTCCGGTATTCCGGAGAATTCCAGGCTTCCTTTAACGGTGTCTTTGTCAGGTCTGCCAATGTGGTTGCTTCGAAGTTATCACAACAGCAGATTCCCATGCGGCCGTCCGGGAAAATAAACATATCGGTGTAAGGCATCAGGCAGGTTTCCCTGATAATTTTAACGTCGTTCGTTTTATTCGGTGCACTTCCGGCGCGGTTACTCAATACGGCATCCATATATCGCATCTGAATCAGCAGCTCGACATCCTTGAATTCCTCCGGATGGGACTTTGCATATTCATAAATTTCTTTCACATTGTCATGCAGCTTCATATCTCTGCAGTAGTTGTTGATAATAAGCTGATTTACATAGGGGATGATCTCCTTTACCTTGTCTACGGTAAGAAGCAGGCCGTTACTGGAAAGGAAAATAAAGCTGTGAGGAAGCTTTTCCCGGCAATATTTATGGAATTCTACAATTCTGGTGTCCAGAAAAGGCTCATTATTACCATAAAGTGTCAGGTGGCCGGTGTATCCCCAGTCAGCAAGCTGGTCAATAATACTGTAAAATAAAGAATCCTCCATACGCCTGTATGGGCGCTTTTCCGCATTTTTGTTTGCAGTACAGAAGGAACAGGTGCTGTTGCAGCGATTGATGGTTTCCAGGTTAACCACGAGCGGCATCGGCGGCTCGTCTGTAGACAGGAAATAATCGATATATTCCTGCTGTAATTTATTTCTGGTGGAACGCTGAAGCTTCAGATAGCTGTCGGAAGAAAGGTTGGGGAAATATTTCTGAAGATTCCAACCAATGACTCCACCAAAATTATGATATTTTACTGACATGTCAAATCTCCTCTTTGGATCTTTTTGAAATTTGTTCTGATACAAGTTATATCCTAACATTGATTTTATGGGGCGTCAAGTTAATAGCGTTGCAATAAAGGCCTGAGTCGTGCTAAAATAGACTGATATATTGCGGAGGAAAAGACAATGACTTCTTTTTGGGAAAACCATCGGAAAGGGATTTTTGCAGGTACGGTACTGCTCTCTTTTTTCATGATATTCATTTATAATTTTCTGACTCCTTATTATACGGATGATTATGCGTATGCACTAGAGGTACAGGAGGCGAGATCCCTGTGGGACCTTATAAAGCAGCAGTATGCAGAATACATGTATCATAACTGCAGAGTGATCGGACAGTTTAATCTGCGTGTGTTCCTGTCGATGGATAAATGGGTATTTAATATTGCAAACAGTGTGATGTTTGTGGCTCTTGTTCTGCTGATTTATGCTTCCGTAAAGCGAAAGAAGAAGCACGATATCTTTGTCCTGCTTTTAAGCCTTACTTTTGTATGGAGATATTCGGTGCGGTTTGGAGAAACCATGCTCTGGCTGTGCGGTTCCTGTAATTATTTATGGGGAAGTGTCATTATGATCGGATTCCTTGTATGGTATCGCCATCAACTCGAACGAACCGGGAATACCATGAAGCACCCAGTGCTGACGGCAATTATCGGCTTTGTGTTCGGACTTGCAGCCGGATGGTGTAATGAGAATACCTCGGGGGGCATTTTCCTGGCATGGATTTTCTTTACCTGGATTTATCTGATGAATCGGAACGCAGATACTATGGAAGGCGACAGCCGGGAATCCTGGCTGACACGATTAAAAACAGGAATGCAGGCGTATATGATTACTTCGGGAGCCGGAGTTGCCTGCGGGCTTTTGACAATGGTGCTGTGCCCGGGAATCCGGAGCCGTGTGGATGATACGGATGAGACTTTTACAGGGCTGGCGAAGCTGCTTTCCCGATTTTATAAGATTACGGTATCCATTGAGGAATTGTTTGGTGAAGTCTTGATTCTTTTATTGATTGCGATAGTGATTCTGGTGTTACAAAAGAAGTGGAAGAGCTGGAAAGCGGTTGTGTCAAATGAGTCGGTCATCTTTGGGCTGGTAGCACTGGCATCCAGCTATGCCTTAATTGTGATCCCGCCTCCGACACCAAGGGCTTATTATGGAGTGGGAGTGTTTCTTTTCATTGCCTGCATCCAGGCAATCCGGGACTGTGATCAGAGGGAATTCACGGTGGCCTTACTGCGTTACGGACTGGCAGCGGTACTGTGCCTGTGGCTCATGTTTACCTATTTTGATAATATGATTAACCTGTGGCGTATCAATCGCGAAAATAACGAGCGTATTGAACTGATTGTCAATGCCAGTGAGGACAATGGGGGAAGCGGCAGCGTAGTGATTCCCCGGTTCCGTGAAGAATTTCAGAATCCTTACAGCCCGGCGCATGATTCAGATATGACAGATGATCCGGATTTCTGGATCAACCGGTTTTATGAGTTCTATTATCATGTGGACTCGGTAACGGCGATTCCCCGTGAGGAATGGGATGAGTTATATGGAGAGAAGGAAGAATGATCATACTGAAAATCTCAGGTCTGCTATTCTGGCTTCTGGTGATTCCTGTGGGATTGGGGCTTTTATTCCGGAAGGCTCCCAGACGGGAGTATCTGCCAAAGAAGCTGCAGACAGCAGGTGTGACTTTGTTAATTGGATATTTATTATTGTTTGCGCTTTTGGAGATGGTCGGAATTCCGGTAATGCTGCTATCTGTTTATCATGGCTATTCCAGAATGGTGATTCTGTATGCAGCTCTGCAGATCTTAGGGGCAGGAGCCGGTTATGGATTCTGGATATACCGGGGGAAGAAGACACGGAAAACGAACCTGTCCGGTGCCTTAAAGGAAACAGATCATTTCTCATGGCTTCGAAGGGCTCCCTATGATAGCTGGGAAGGAAGGATCCTTCTTGTACTGTTTCTGCTTCTTGCTGGATTCCAGCTTTACATGGCGTTTACGAGGGCTTCATTTGACGGAGATGACGCTTATTATGTGGTACAGGCGCTGACCGCACAGCAGACCGATACGCTGTACCGGATCGATCCGAACCGCGGAGTAAGTATGCCGTTGGATGCCCGGCATGCACTGGCACTGTTTCCCATCTGGGAGGCATATGTCGGAACCATGTGCGGCATTCATGCAACCATTATGGCGCATAGTGTGGCGCCCCTGCTTCTGATTCCGTTGACGTATCTGATTTATTATGAGATCGGGCGTGAACTGTTCTGCAATAAAAAGCGCCTGCTTCCGATGTTTATGGCATTGATGGCACTCTGGCAGATGTTTGGGAATGTGTCGATTTACACAACGGAGACCTTTTTCCTGACACGTACCTGGCAGGGAAAGTCCCTTGCGGGAAACTTTATTATTCCGGCAGTGTTCTGGATTTTTCTATGTCTTTTCCGAGAGGAGGAGCGTGAAAACCGGCAAAGGATTGGTCTGGCGGTGAAAACTCCTTCTGAAACAAAAAAGCAAAAGAAGATTCAGGGATGGAATAAAGCCGGTTTATGGATGATGATTACATTGCTTAATCTGGCGGCAGGGGCGGGCAGCTCCCTTGCGGTATTACTAAGCTGCGCACTAACGGTGGGACTCGGTGTGCTGCTGGCTATCCGGAGCCGCAGGTTCCGGAATCTGCTTTATGCAGGATTAAGCTGCGCACTGGGTGGTGCTTATGTTTTGTTGTATATGATACTATAACTTCTGAATAGTTACATGATATGTTAGATATAAGAATGTGATCAGGGTTTGATTTGAGCTGTATCCGATGATTAGATGAGGAAAACAGGAAGGGGTTGCGCACATGTTTGGAATTTTTATGGAAAGCCTTGTGATTTTTAAATTGTATACAGGACTTCGGGGATTGTTTGTGCTTTCCCTGCTTGCGTGGATTTATCTGCTGTTTTGTGAAAAGGATAAGACCATCCGGGCTTTATTTGTTTATGCGCCGGTTATGATCCTGCTGGTATTCCTCTTTCCCTTGAGCCGGAAGCTCTTCGTGGCAGCAGGCCTGGATGGGGAGACCTATTACCGCGTGATCTGGACGATCCCGATAGGAATGGTAGCAGTTTATGGCGGGTGTTCCCTGTTTGCGCGTTTCCGGAAGACCGGAACGGTTGTGATCGGAGCATGTATCATTCTGCTTGGCACATACGTTTATCATGGAACCTATATTTCTAAAGCAGAGAATCTGTATCATATTCCGGATTCCGTAGTTCATGTATGCGATTATATTGGAAACAAGGATGCAGATGATATGGTTACTGCGTTGTTTCCGGATGAGATGATTCACTTCGTACGCCAGTACGATGCGACGATCCGTATGCCCTATGGAAGGGATATGCTGGTGGAGCAGTGGGGCTATTATCAGCCGGTGCATGACATTATTAAGAATAACGAAGTGCTTCCAATGGAAGAGCTTTTGACAGAAACACGTAAGGAATACTGTCAGTATCTGGTTTTCCGGGAGGATCAGCAGATGGACCGGACACCGGAAGCCTGCGGACTGATTTGCAAGGCCAGGATGGACGGCTATGTAATCTATGAAGATCCGGAAGTGACAGAGATTGTTACGGAGTGGAAAAATACATATGGTGTTTAATTCATTTTCCTTTTTATTTGCATATTTACCGATTGTGCTCATTCTGTTTTGGGTGAGCAGAAGATACCTGGGAAGGCAGTGGGCAGATGTCTGCCTGATTGTGGCTTCTCTCGTTTTCTATGGGTGGAATTATCCAAAGTGTCTTCCGGTTCTGCTTGGAAGCCTCATCGTCAATTACGCATGGGGCTGTTTTCTGTACAGGGATCTGACGAAGAAGCCGAAGGCAGCAAGGGGAAAGGCAGTAGAAAAAAACGCAGAAAAGACCGTAGCAAAGACCGTAGAAAAAAACGGTTCGGTGCCGGATGATTTCAACAGAAGGAGAAAATGCATGTTGGGAGCCGGAATTGTACTGAATGTGGCAGTACTGGGCTTCTTTAAATATGCACGGCTGCTTCCTGCACTTCAGGGAATAGAACTGGATGCACCGGGAATCAGCTTCTTTACGTTTACGCAGATTGCATTTCTGGTGGAAACCTATCGGAGAAATATTGTGCCGATGGGAATGAGTGAGTATGGGTTATATGTAAGCTTTTTCCCTAAGCTGATGCAGGGTCCGATTATGCTGCCGGAGGATTTTCAGGCACAGAGGAGTGATGAAAAGTCCACAGAGCAGCGAAGTAATAGAAAATTGACAGAAGGAGAGAAAAAGCGGACACGGGCAGTTTTTGAAGATCTCGCCCTGCGGTCTGCACAAACCGGGGATGAGTGGTGGGAGAAGCTTCTACGCAATGTGATTCTGATTTCCCTTGGCTTATTTAAAAAGGTGATTCTGGCAGATACCCTGGGACAGGCTGTTGCGGCAGGATTTGAAAATGTGGCGGCACTCCATGCGGTGGACGCATGGGTGGTGATGCTGTCCTACACCCTGCAGTTATATTTTGATTTCAGCGGTTACTGTGACATTGCCATGGGCGTTGCGGCATTCTTCGGCTATGACCTGCCGTTGAACTTTGATTCGCCGTATAAAGCAGTGAATATTATGGATTTTTGGAAGCGCTGGCATAAGACATTGACGGATTTCCTGACAAAATATGTGTATATTCCGCTTGGTGGAAACAGGAAGGGTGCTTTCAGGATGTATGTGAATTTCCTGATTGTCTTTTTAGTAAGCGGGATCTGGCATGGCGCCGGCTGGCAGTTCGTTGTCTGGGGCATGATGCATGGCACACTTTACGTCATTACCCGTGCTGCTTCGGGTTACAGCAGGAGAAAAGAGGCACAGGTGGCTGGTGGTAGAACCGTCAGAGAAGGCTGTACCAATACCAATAACCATGGATTACTTCGGAGACTGTCTCATGGAGTACGCGTGCTTTTGACCTTCCTCTATGTCAATATTGCATGGGTATTCTTCCGGGCATCCTCGGTTAAGGAAGGGGTTCAGTTCATTCGCAGGCTCCTGACGGGCGGAACCGGAAAGGTGAGCCGTTCGATTGCAGAGGCCTTTAATCTGGATGAATTCTGGTATGTGATTAAAGTACTTCATCTGGATCGGCTGCCGGACAGCTATTTTTATGTGATGGTGCTGTTTCTCATAGTATGCCTGCTGTTCATCTGGGTTTCCCCCAATGCCGTGCAGATTGCAAAGAAGTGCAGATTGAACGCCGCAGTGGTTCTGCTTGCGGCAGTGTTGTTTGTGTGGAGTGTGATTTCCTTCTCGGGAGTCAGCACATTTTTATACTTCAACTTTTAGGAGGCGGTCATACGAAAAGGTACAGGAAATTATTGCTCTTATTTGTTGCGTTCGTGTTTACAGCATTTGTGCTGATGATCGCACTTGTTGTTTATGTGGATCCCTTTTTCCATTATCATAAGCCGTTAAAAAATTTCAATTATGTAGTGGATAATCAGTTGACGCAGAATCCGGGAATGGCAGAGCACCTGGAATATGACAGTGTGATTCTGGGCTCCTCCATGACGGTCAACTTTGAAACCGACTGGTTTGAGGAACTAATGGGACTGAAAACAGTGAAGCTCAGTTACAGCGGGGCGTTTCCAAAGGATCAGTCCAACATTATGAAGCTGATTTTTAACAGCAGGTGGAACGGAGAGAAACGGGAGGTTAAGAGGGTATTTTTAGGCGTGGATGTGATTACCTATACCGGGGATGTGGAACAGATCAAGTATCCGATTCCGGAATACCTTTATGATAATAATCTGCTGAACGATATACAATATGTTCTGAATAAAGATGTGCTTCTGCAGTATGTGCTTCGTCCCCTGGTAGCCCCTGAACCGACGAACTGGTCTCATATCTATGCAAGCTGGTGGACGGAAGAGTACTACAATGAGGACTGGGTGCTGCGTAATTATGAGCAGCCCAAGAAGGTGGAAACGGAAACTCCCAAGGACGAGTATGTGTCACCGGTGGAAGCCAATCTTTCTGCCAATATCTGCCCTTATATTGAGGCAAATCCGGATACGGAGTTTGTGATCTTTTTTCCACCGTACAGTATTTTGTACTGGAATGATGTACTGGAAGAGAATCATCTGGAAGCAACCCTCGAGGAGTACCGTTATATTACCGAAAGACTGAATGCTTATGATAATGTGACGGTGTACTTTTTCCCGGCATGTGAGGAGATTATCTGTGATCTGAACCATTATGCGGATTACAGCCATTATCATCCGAGGTTCAACCGTTTTATGACGGAATGCTTTGCGTCTGGCAGCTACCGTGTGAGTAAAGAAACGGCCGGACAGACTGCATCGCAGAATACAGAAGAGAACCTGCAGAAAGCAGATGTGCAGCCGGAAGAAAAAACAATTGATGAATATCTCGAAGAGATGCGCCGGATCGTTGATCACTATGATTTTGACACATTACATGAAAAAATTGCGGTGTGGAATCCGTAATTCGAAATTTACATTACAGGGCATGCAGGATCGGCAGGCCTGGAGTGATGATGCAAAGTAAGCGATACAAAACAGGTATCAAAGTCGGGGTTTTTTGCCCCAGACATCAAAAAATATAAGTAATGAAAAAGGATGAAAACAGACCATGAAAAAGAAAATTCAGTGGAAAGATTTCCTGATGCTTCAGGTTGTATTTCTAATCTACAGCTTCACCAGTCTCACGCAGAAGCTGGCTTCTTCTTTTCTGCCGAAAAATGCAGGATCAACGCAAGAACTGGTGCATCAGCTCTTTAACTGGAAACTGATTCTGTCAGCGGGGCTTGTGGTATTGCTGCTTGGTGTTTATGCGTTGCTTTGGCAGCAGGTCATTAAGCGTTTCGAATTGTCGGTTGCCTATGCAAATAAAGCCATTACACTTTTATGGGCATTGGTGTGGGGCATTTTCATTTTCCATGAAGAGATTACCCCGGGAAAAGTGATTGGAATTTTACTTGTCATGGCTGGAATTTATGTGCTGAACACGGGAGAACACCTGGAAATGGAAGATCACCAGGATGTAGCAGAACATCAGGAAGTTGCAGGAAAGGAGAGCACAGAATGAATAGTTATCTGATTATATTGATTGTTTCTGTAATGATAGCTTCTTTTGCACAGGTTTTATTGAAAAAAAGTGCGGAGAAGACCTATGCTTCTCCGCTCCGTGAATATTTGAATCTGTATGTCATTTGCGGTTATGGTCTCATGTTTCTTTCCATGTTTATGACCATTGCCTCCTACAGCGGGCTGGATTTTACCAATGTCCCTGTGATTGAATCACTGGGCTATGTAATGGTAATGTTCCTCAGCTATTTCTTCTTTAAAGAAAAAATAACGAAGCGTAAGCTGTTTGGAATGGCCATTATTCTTGTGGGGATTTTTATTTATCACCGTTGACCTGTTGGGCAAGCAGTGTGGTGACGGGAAGATGATCCGGGTTATTTGCCTGTAACTCTTTATACCACTTGCTGTACTTGTACATGCGGTAATTGGTCTTTAATTTGCACAACTGGCTTTCGTCAGCACAGGATTTTAGAAATGAGGCACGCTGTTCCAGGTTCAGATCGATATAATCCAGGTAAGAAATACGAAGCTCAGCAATCGGTTCCGTACACCGGGGACAGATTAACTTATGGCCGTTGAGCATATAAATGCGGTTACAGTTCTTGCAGTAATGAATATACATCATATGGCAGGACTCCTTTCTGTTCAAATGAGTGGGTTGCGGTAAAGGATTAAGTAGAGTTTATCTGAATTTGTATTTTACCGTCAATATTTTCTGCAAAAATTCACATATTTTACAGGTAAATTTGACATAAACTTTACATTTGCGGCTCAAACTTTACGAATCTTTCGTTACTGCTCGCTCGTACCTCGTTCCAGTAACAAATTATTACAAAAGAATTAGAAAAGGAATTAAATGGATTTGTACATACTGTAAATTAATGGTATAATATACCATAGCGCTTCAGATGTCAAGACGAATATCTGGATTTTTTAAAGAAGAATTTATCGAAATTTAGCGAAAATCAGTAAAATAATACAAGGCAGGTTTGAATGAAGAGTTTATTTAAAAAGAAAGCAAAGAAAGAACGCCAGCGTACGACACGTAAGGGTTGGGATGATTACCGCGAGGATGCGTATTACAACGACGATTACGAGGATTCTGATGAGTATTACGGTGATGAAGAGATAGACGAAGACGGGGAATACTACGGGGAAGAATTTGAAGGATACGAAGACGAAGAAGATCCGGAAGAATACTACGAAGAAGCAGAAGAAGCCGGATATGATGAGGAAGAGGATTCTGATGAATATTACGGCGATGAAGAGGTAGACGAAGACGGGGAATACAATGGGACAGATGAATACGATCCGGAAGAGAAAGAATCGTATGAAGATGACGAAGAGTATTATGAAGACGACGAGTACTGCGAAGATGACGAAGAGTATTATGAAGATGAAGAGTATTACGAAGACGACGAAGAGTATTACGAAGACTACGATGAGGACGATGAATACGAGAATGATCGTCATTCCTATGCAGCCTCCCACCGCAGACGCGCTCACGGAATGAAGGGAGCCGCACAGTGGTTTATGAATCTGGGAACCACGGACCATGTGATCATGTTCACAGGGCTTATTGTGGTGATCCTGCTTGTGGTAACCGGTACACTTTATTTTAATGCCAGAGGAAGGCAGGAGCAGATTGAAACCTTTGCACAGGTAGGTGAAGGACTTGAGGATATTCCGGTCATTGGCGAAAGTGGATTAGTGGCAATTGCTGATGCAGAGGCAGCCAGATTGATGGCGGCTATGGATCAGGAACAGCTCATGGAAGAAAAGCAGCAGGAAGAAGATGCTAAAGCAGCCGGAGAAGAAGTACATATTTTCATGAACATTACCTCCATTCAGAGAGATATGAAGATCAAGTTTTCGAACGAAGCAACCGGAAAGCTGTTTTCAGGTGTGGAATTTGAAGTGAACATCAAGAATTCTTCGGGTGGGGAGCTGAATAAAAAGGATGATGACAAGGATGGTGTGATCTATCTTACCGGTATGAAATCCGGTAAATATACTGTCACACTGGTTTCTCCGCTGCAGTATGAAGATTATGTGTTGTCTTCCGATCCGGTGATAATCACCGTGAAAGAAGACATTGAATATAAGAAAGTCGATGTTGCAAACGAAATCAAATCCGAATCCCAGGTTAATGTGGCAGCAGAGGACACCAAGGTGAATCAGACGGTTGTAGAGTCGACCAATACCGATACGGTAGAATGGGTAGAATCCACGAAGACCATCATCGAAGGAACAGAAACAAGTGAGGACACCTACGAGGTTCTTGATAAGAAGAAGATTGCAGATCCAGGGAAGAGTACTTCCTTATTGCTGACGCGTTCCATGCTGCTGGATTCCATGAATCCGGTGGTGCTGCTGGGACAGCTCAGGACACAGGAAAACGAAAATCCACAGCCGGTTGCAACCGAAGGAACAACGGAAGAGCCATCGAAGGCTCCGGCAGAAACACCAACGCCGGAACCACCACAGGAAGTAACACCGACCCCAACGGAAGAGCCGACGCCGACACAGGAGGCAACACCAACCCCGACAGCAGCCGCGACACCGACACAGGAGGTGACACCAACTCCAACGCAGACACCGACGCCAAGCGTATCGCCATCGGTATCTCCTTCCACCTCACCGTCTGCGAGTCCTTCCGTGTCACCGAGTGTATCTCCTTCGGTTTCACCAAGCGTATCGCCTTCTCCCACCATGAGCAAGGAAGAACAGGCAAAGAAGGACACAACCACTACCCTGAAGTCAACAGATGGCAAGGTGATTTATGTTAAGGATGATAACGGAAGCTTCCGCGAAGCCAAATATGCGGATTATTATACCAAGAAGGAATTTTACTTAAAAACCAGTAAAACAACCGGACAGTACCGTTACACAGGCTGGCAGACCATTGACGGACGCACCTATTTCTTTGATAAGAACGGAAACAAGGTCACCGGAGAGCAGGTCATTCAGGGAGCAAAATATAATTTTAACAGCGACGGAAGTCTGAACAGTGGATCCGGACATATGGGGATTGACGTATCCAAATGGAATGGTAATATTGACTGGAACGCAGTAAAGAACAGTGGCGTTTCCTATGTCATTATCCGTTGTGGATACCGTGGTTCAACGACCGGAGCCCTGATCGAAGATCCGAAGTTTAGGAGCAATATTCAGGGTGCACAGAAGGCAGGGCTTAAGGTTGGGGTTTATTTCTTTACGCAGGCGGTGAATGAAGTAGAAGCGGTTGAAGAAGCTTCTATGGTAATCAGTCTGGTAAAGGGGTATAATATATCCTATCCGGTATTCCTTGATGTGGAAGCAAGTAACGGACGTGGAGACCGGATTGATGCAGCCACAAGAACGGCGGTATGCCGTGCATTCTGCCAGACCATTCAGAACTCCGGATACAAGGCAGGTATTTATGCTAATAAAACCTGGCTGAATTCCTATCTGGATGCACCGGGCTTAAGCAGCTATAAGATCTGGCTGGCACAGTATGCGGCATCCCCGAGCTACACACGTACCCGTTATGATATGTGGCAGTATTCCTCCAAGGGATCAGTTGCCGGCATCAGTGGAAATGTGGATATGAATATCAGTTACTTGGGATACTAGTATAACAGTTTTAAATTAACTACCCCATATCACTTGCCTATTTTCCCGATAGCACAGGATAAAAATCCTCAGCGTAGCCCGCTACGCCTA
>FR902834.1 GCA_000438155.1 Firmicutes bacterium CAG:95 | reverse complement strand
CGTTAGTGTAGGCGTTGGTAAACATGGTAAGGAACCAGGACGCCACCGTTGCCAGGGCGTTCTTTATATCCTGCCACCTTGCACCGAACCACTGGCCGATTGTCGCAAATACGCCCGTCACGCCTTTATAGGCTTCCGTAAATCTCGCAACAAACCACTGACCCACACCCTGGAATATGGATACAATGCCGTTCCACAAATTTTGAAAAAATTGCTTTATATTTTGTACAAAATTGTCCACAAATTCACGGAAAGCACCGCAATTATCATAGAGAAGTTTAAAAGCCCCGGCAAACGGGTTTACAATCAATAATAAAAGGGCCTGCCAGTTGCTTTTTATGAAATTTATAAAACCGTTAAAGGCGTTTGGTATCGTAACGGTAAAAAAGTCCGCTATTGCACCGAAAACTTTTGACGCCGCTTCTTTTACCGCTTCCCATACCGCTATGACTTTGTTTCTAAAATCTTCGTTGGTTGCAAAAAGCGTCACTAATGCGGCTACCAGTGCGGCCACCACTGTTATAACAATGCCTATCGTATTGGCGGCCATTACTGTATT
>FR902833.1 GCA_000438155.1 Firmicutes bacterium CAG:95 | reverse complement strand
GTGCGACAGCACTCAGCGAGCAGTGTTTTTCTGCAAGCTGTCCTTGCTTAATTTACTGGCAATCCGGAGATTACCAAACGGAGAAGGAGGGATTTGAACCCTCGCGCCGCTATTAACGACCTGCACCCTTTCCAGGGGTGTCCCTTCAGCCTCTTGGGTACTTCTCCAAACTAAGCCGAAATAAATAACTTTATTTAATTGCGAACACTTACGTGTCCGACGGAGAAGGTATCTCCAGCGGAGAGGGTGGGATTCGAACCCACGCGCCCTTGCGGACAAACGGTTTTCAAGACCGCCTCGTTATGACCACTTCGATACCTCTCCAAGCGAGCGTCTTTGTCAGGCGCAAGATATATATTACCAAAGATAGATTTTAATGTCAACAATTATTTTTAGTTTTTTTTGACTTTTTTAAAAATTTCTTTCTTTTCCCCACAAATACGGCATTTCATGACATGAACTTTTTTCTGTCATTTCCTTTTTATGTCTTATTTGATTTTTATTTCAATGTATTTTGTTCTGTAATTTGTTTTATCTTTGTAACTATTCAGAGCCATGCAAAATTG
>FR902832.1 GCA_000438155.1 Firmicutes bacterium CAG:95 | reverse complement strand
GGTTTTACGAATGGGGTGCTGAATAGTTACTATAACATATTTTATATACAGGAGGTGAAACAGAATGCCAACATTTAACCAGTTAGTCAGAAAAGGTCGTCAGACATCCGTAAAGAAGTCAACTGCACCTGCATTGCAGAAGGGATGGAACTCTCTTCACAAGAAGGCTACAGATACTTCCGCTCCTCAGAAGAGAGGTGTTTGTACGGCTGTTAAGACAGCAACCCCTAAGAAGCCTAACTCAGCTCTGCGTAAGATCGCCAGAGTTCGTCTTTCCAACGGAATCGAAGTAACAAGCTACATCCCCGGTGAAGGACATAACCTTCAGGAACACAGCGTTGTTCTGATCAGAGGTGGTAGAGTAAAGGACTTACCTGGTACAAGATACCATATTATTCGTGGTACACTTGATACTGCGGGAGTTGCCAACAGAAAGCAGGCCCGTTCCAAATATGGTGCTAAGAGACCGAAAGCAGGCAAGTAATTTGGAACATATTGGACCCACAAACAGAACTAATTTAGTGTTGGAATTCTGTTACAATATAGAATTGCTTGTCAGTTCATTGTAATGAGGACTACCCGCACGTACACAATTGTGAAATTAGAACGACACACTGTGAGTACCGATGATTTATTATTTCATTTTAATAAGGAGGGAAGAACCGTGCCACGTAAAGGACATATTCAGAAAAGAGACGTATTAGCAGATCCTTTATACAATAACAAAGTGGTTACCAAGCTTATCAATAACATTATGTTAGATGGTAAGAAGGGTGTAGCACAGAAGATTGTATATGGTGCTTTTGAAACCGTTGAAGAGAAATCCGGCAAGCCGGCTCTTGAAGTATTCGAAGAGGCTATGAATAACATCATGCCTGTTCTCGAAGTTAAGGCAAGACGTATCGGTGGTGCTACCTATCAGGTGCCGATCGAGGTAAGACCGGAAAGACGTCAGGCATTAGGACTTCGTTGGTTAACCATGTTTTCTCGTAAGAGAGGCGAAAAGACCATGAAGGACAGACTGGCTAACGAAATTCTGGATGCTGCAAACAATACCGGAGCAGCAGTAAAGAGAAAAGAAGATATGCACAAAATGGCAGAAGCAAACAAGGCATTTTCTCACTACAGATTCTAATCGGATCTGTGGAGAGGGTCTTGCTTGTGCCTAGACTAATATAAGGAGGAAAAACCTTTGGCTGGAAGAGAATATCCGTTAGAGAGAACCAGAAA
>FR902831.1 GCA_000438155.1 Firmicutes bacterium CAG:95 | reverse complement strand
AAGGTTAAGAATGGTCCTAACGAAGGCGAATCTTTAGCTCCTGTAGCAGAGAGACTTTCCGAGAAGCTTGGCAAGGAAGTAAAATTCATCGCTGATTACAACGTAACAGGTGCAGATGCAACCGCAGCTGTAGCAGCAATGAACGATGGAGATGTGATCTTACTTCAGAATACCCGTTTCCGTGGTGCGGAAGAAACCAAGAACGGCGAGCAGTTCTCCAAGGAATTAGCAGATCTTTGTGACGATTATGTATGTGATGCATTCGGATCTTCCCACAGAGCACATGCTTCTGTAGCCGGAGTTACTGATTTTGTACGTGCTAAGGGTGGTAACTGTGCAGTTGGATACTTAATGCAGAAGGAAATCAACTTCCTTGGCAATGCAGTTGAGAATCCGGTTAGACCTTTCGTAGCAATCCTTGGTGGTGCTAAGGTAGCTGACAAGCTTAACGTAATTAACAACCTTCTTGAGAAGTGTGATACTCTCATTATTGGTGGCGGTATGGCATTCACCTTCTTAAAGGCTAAGGGATATGAAATCGGTAAGTCTCTTGTAGATGATGAGAAGATTGATTACTGTAAGGAAATGATGGCTAAGGCAGAGAAGCTTGGCAAGAAGCTTCTTCTTCCTATCGATACTACCGTAGCTGCAGAATTCCCGAATCCGATTGATGCCAAGATCGAAGTTCAGGTTGTAGACGCTGACAAGATCCCTGCTGATATGGAAGGTCTTGATATCGGAACCAAGACAGCTGAATTATATGCAGATGCTGTAAAGAGTGCTAAGACTGTTGTCTGGAATGGTCCTATGGGAGTATTCGAGAACCCGATTCTTGCAAAGGGAACCATCGCAGTAGCAAAATCTCTTGCAGAAACAGATGCAACCACAATCATTGGTGGTGGTGATAGCGCAGCAGCAGTTAACCAGCTTGGATTTGCTGATAAGATGAGCCACATTTCCACAGGTGGTGGCGCTTCCCTTGAATTCTTAGAGGGTAAGGTACTTCCCGGCGTAGCAGCAGCTGATGATAAATGACCGAAAGCAACTTAACGAATGCGAGTGAAAACGAAGCATGAGTTTAGTGCGAGGTCGTTCCCGAATCTTAGTGAATCCGAGCCAGAGGCGAAGATTGAATTTAGTTGAGGGAACCGAAAGCAACATTATAAAATTTGAAAGAGGACAATGAAATGGCAAGAAGAAGAATTATTGCCGGCAACTGGAAGATGAACATGACTCCCAGTCAGGCAGTTGAACTTTGTGGAACACTGAAAGATTTAGTTAAGAACGATGCAGTAGATGTTGTTTACTGTGTACCTGCAATCGACATCGTACCCGTGGCAGAAGCAATTAAGGGTACGAACGTAAAGCTGGGTGCTGAGAACTTCTATATTGAAGATAAGGGTGCTTATACCGGTGAAATCTCTGCTCCGATGCTTAAGGATGCCGGTGTAGAATACATCATCATCGGACATTCCGAGAGAAGAGATATTTTTGGTGAGAACGATATTCTCATCAATGCTAAGGTTAAGAAGGCATTCGCTGCCGGACTTAAGCCGATTCTTTGCTGTGGTGAATCCCTTGCACTTCGTAAGGCTGGCACCTACAAAGAGTGGATTGCAAGACAGATTAAGTGGGATCTTACTGATGTAACAGCAGATCAGGTTAAGGAACTGGTTATCGCTTACGAGCCGATCTGGGCGATCGGAACTGGCGAGACGGCTACAGCTGATCAGGCACAGGAAGTATGTAAGATGATCCGTGAGGTTATTGCTGAGATGTACGATGCTCCTACAGCAGAAGCAGTTCGTATCCAGTACGGCGGTTCCATGAACGCAGGCAACGCTGCAGAACTCCTTTCCAAGGATGATATTGATGGTGGCCTGATCGGTGGAGCAGCTTTGAAGCCTGATTTTGGTCAGATTGTTAACGCATAATTCCATATGGAATAGCATGTGTTGAATTTGGAACACCACAGAAGTGCAGAAAGAACAAATGCTGGCTTCTGTGGTTTTTTGATGATACTGTTCATTTCTGAATCATATCATTACACAGCCTTGCATCAAGTATCTGAATGCTGTGTGAACAGTAACCATTCGTCCTTTTGTTTATATTGCCCTGGAACCATTGCCATATCCGGTATTCTGGCTTATAATAAAGCAAGTGGTTATGGGGGAAGATGCATGGGTGTACGGATTATATCATTGATAATTATGGGATTGTCCCTGATTTTCTTACTGGTTACCTTGTGTAACCGGACATATCGTAAATATTATCTGCCAGTAAAGATGGTCTGCAGTCTGGAATTCCTGTTGTTTTCTTTTACTATGGGGTTATTATACGGACAATTACTCCAGACCTTGAAGCTTTTACCGGGATTACTGTTATGTCTCATTGGGGATCTGTTTATGGGAATGAGGCATAAGTCACAGAAAAACACCTGTTTTCTGCTGGGAACGATGGCATTTGCACTGGCCCATATCAGTTTTCTTGTGATGCTTTTGATTTCATATCCATTCCAATGGGCAGATCTTACGGTTGTAATTGTGATGCCCATAGTCATTAAGCTGCTAAAGAAGACCGGACAGTTCCGGTTTGGAAAGTATGAGGGAATGGCAATTTTATACAGTATTCTGGTGGCAGGCTTTGCGTGGAAAAGTGCGGAGATTGCCATAGGAACCATGCAGAGTGCGGATATCTGTCTGGCGGCAGGAGCAGTCTGCTTCTTTCTTTCCGACAGCCTGATTTTTCTGATTTCCTTCTGGAAAAAGAGAGTATGGCCATTACATGGAATGGAAATTAGTGCTTACTATATTGCCATGTGCCTTATTGGACTGTCGATTTCCCTGCGGTGAGATTCGGTTTGAAAATGAAAACTGCCATGCATCCAGAGACGCTGCCGGTGGCAGGTTTGATGGTGAAACGAGGTACGAATGAACAGTAAAGAAAGATCAGGAGACAGAGGACAGATTATGGAAAATAAATTATATGTTGTGATCCCTTGCTATAATGAAGAGGAAGTTCTTCCGGAAACATCGAAGCGACTGAAGAATAAATTGGAAGAGCTGATGGAGAAGGGAAAGATTGACAGGAACAGTAAGATTGTATTCGTAAATGACGGATCAAAGGATCGGACATGGGAGATTGTTGAGAAGCTTCATGAAGAAGATCATATCTTCAGTGGAATCAATTTAAGCCGGAACCGGGGACATCAGAATGCTCTTCTTGCCGGACTGATGACGGCGAAGAATTATGCGGATATGGTGGTTTCCATGGATGCAGATCTGCAGGATGACATTAATGCGGTCGATGAAATGGTAGAGAAATACCTGAATGGAATTGATATTGTCTATGGTGTCCGCAGCAGCCGTGCGAAGGATACCTTCTTTAAGAAGGCAACTGCAGAAGGCTTTTATAAGCTGATGAATGGCATGGGTGCTAACACGGTATTTAATCATGCGGATTACCGCCTGATGAGCCGCAGGGCATTGGAAGGGCTGGCACAGTTTGGTGAAGTGAATCTGTTCCTTCGTGGAATTGTGCCGATGATTGGTTACCGTACCGATGTCGTTTATTATGAACGGGGCGAACGTTTTGCAGGTGAAAGCAAGTATCCTTTGGGCAAAATGCTTTCCTTTGCGGTAGAAGGCATTACCTCCCTAAGCACAAAGCCGATCCGGATGATTACCGGTCTTGGATTTTTTGTTTTTCTGGTGAGTCTGATTATTCTGGTATACAGCTTTGTGCGTCACTTTATGGGAGCGACGATTGTCGGCTGGACGACGCTGATGGTTTCCGTATGGGCAATCGGTGGGCTGATTTTGTTATCACTTGGGGTTGTTGGCGAATATATTGGTAAGATTTATTTAGAGACCAAGGCCCGTCCGCGATTCCTTATTGATGAATTTCTGAACGAGGAAGATGAGGAGTAATTGTTCAGCCTTTCCTATTATAAGCTGGCTGCCGGCATAAATTGAGTGGCGTAAATTGCGGACGTAAATTGAGTGGGAAAATAGTACTTGCAGTCCGTGAAAATTGATGTTATCATAGGAATGTTTGTCGGAGAGCTCCAAATCAGAAAAGATACAGAGAATATATGACGGAAGATTTAGGAATGAGCTTCAGACAGGAAATTATGATCAGAATAGGATAATAGAAATCTATGGAACAACAGGTAAAATATAGTGATACGGAAATCAATGCCTACATTTTGAAGGCTGTCTGGGAAATGGGCTTTGAATATATGACTCCCATTCAGGAGCAGGCAATTCCGGTATTATTAGAAGGAAAAGATGTGATTGGACAGGCGCAGACAGGAACCGGTAAGACGGCTGCGTTTTCCATTCCGATGATACAAAAGATTGACATCTCCTGTAAGAAACCGCAGGGGATTATTCTTTGTCCGACCAGGGAACTGGCCATGCAGGCAGCAGAAGAGATTCGTAAGATTACGAAATATATGCATGGTTTAAAGGTTCTTCCGGTTTATGGAGGACAGGATATCAGCAAACAGATCCGGGCACTCAGTCAGGGAGTACAGATTATTGTCGGTACACCGGGACGTGTCATGGATCATCTGCGCAGACATACGATTAAGACTGCGAATGTTCAGATGATTGTTTTAGACGAGGCAGATGAAATGCTGAATATGGGCTTCCGTGAGGATATGGAAACGATTCTTTCCCAAATGCCCGAAGAGCATCAGATGGCATTGTTTTCGGCAACCATGCCGCAGGCAATCCTGGAGATTACCAATCAGTACCAGAAGGATGCCGTATTTATCAAGGTGACACCGAAGGAGGTTACGGTTGCGGCAATTGAGCAGAGCTATTACCGGATTGCCAGGAAGGATAAGATGAATGCCCTGTGCAGACTGATTGACTTCCATCAGCCCAGGCGCAGTCTGATCTTCTGCAATACTAAAAAGATGGTCGATGAAATGACTCAGGAGTTAAAGGGAAGGGGCTATGAAGCAGAAGGACTTCACGGAGATCTGTCCCAGTTTCAGAGAGATACGGTAATGAATCTGTTCCGTAGCGGACGCTGTGCCATTTTGATTGCAACTGACGTGGCAGCCCGCGGAATTGATGTAAGTGGTGTTGATGCTGTGTTTAACTATGATGTACCGGAGGATATTGAATATTATGTTCATCGGATCGGACGAACCGGACGTGCCGGAAGAGAAGGCAAATCCATGACCCTGGTGTCCGGAAGAGAAGTATTCAAGATCCGTGATATTGAGAGGATCTGTCATACTAAGATTGAAGAAAAGAAGCTTCCAACCGGCAAGGATATTGTAAAGGTGAAGTTCCGACATTCGGTTGACAGCGCATTAGAGGCTGCTAAGGATCAGAATCTTGAGGGGCTGAAGAACCGGATCGAGAGCGTCTGTGATGAAATGGGAATTTCGGAACTGGATCTTGCAGCGGCACTTCTTTATCAGAGTATGGGAGAGGAACCGGAAGAGATCGAAGAGGAGCGTTTCTACT
>FR902830.1 GCA_000438155.1 Firmicutes bacterium CAG:95 | reverse complement strand
GTCGAATTCAATCCGGATACCGTTGTCTGCTCCGGTCGGAAGATCGATATCATCTGTTCCGCCATTCATCCTATAAGTGACCGATACACGGTTGCCGCCGATCTTCTGTGCCTCTTCCGTGATCTCTTCCAATTCTCCGACGGCTCCGCCTTTCTTCTGCTCCATAATGTGCATCTGGCTATAGATCCGTCCATTGTCACCACGATAAACAACCAGCCATGCCTTTGCTTTTCCCATTGTGGTCACCTTACAGTCTGCAACGGCTCTCTGCAGATCATTGGAACACGCCTTCGCATTTGCACTGAATACCATGGAAACGGACAGAATAACGGTTCCGATCAGTGCTGCAATAATGGCAATCACAATGATCAGCTCCACTAAAGAAAAACCCCTGTTATTTTTTGAAATTCTTCTACTATTTTCTGTCATTCTTCCGTTTTCCTGTATTTCTGTGTTTCCGAACGCTTCATGCGTTTCTTCTGTATTCTTTCGTATTTTCTATCTCTTTTCCCAATTCATATAACGGACAATTTCGGTGTAATCAATGTCCAGATTGCCGGCCTCATCCGTTGGTGATTCCTGTGCCCCTTCGGAAAGACTGGTCTCACCGTTTACGAAAAATCCCATCGGAGTCATTGTATCTCCTTCTGCTCCGGTTGTTGCATTCAACACCTTATACAGATCCATCTTGTTCCGCTTCAGAGATGCCGCTCCATTGCTGACAGCTCCATTGATGGTAATGGTTCCCTTCGCAATGGCCAGTCCCGTGAAATTACGGTCAATGGTAATATCTCCTAACGAAACGATCAGACGGATATTCGAAGCTCCGCTTGTTGCAGAAGAAAGAGTATAACTTCCTGCCGTGATAATCCCCTTTAGACCATCGTCTGTTGTAAATTCCATCGTACTGCCGGTTCCTTTGCGTATCAGATATTCCTGAATCGTTTCTCTTGTTTCGGATCCGTCTGCATTCTTCGTTACAATCTCTTTCTTAATCACACTATCGAAGACGTTCTGGAACGAACTGGCTGAAGCTCCGTCCTCACTTAAATTCGTGGTCAACCCCTTATAAACATTGGCAATTTCGCTGGATTTCTGATAGACCTCTGCCGTGGTCATGGTGTTGGAAGCTGTTGCCGTACTTGCAAGAAGACTGACTCCGCTCTGACTCAACACATCGGATACCAGTGCATTTCCGAGGATCGTATAGGAATTCTGTTCGGAGGTATAGTCACCGAGTACAATTCCACCGGTTGCGTATTTCTTGAAATAATTATCAATGGTTTCTTTATTACTGCCATTCAGATAGTAGGTCTGATAATACTTTGCCGCATTCTCCGCATCCATCACCAGATAATAATAGGTCAGGGATTTACTTTCGGTTCCGCCTCCAACGTACTGTGTGCTGACCTTGCGGATATGATCCATATCGGTAACACCGAAGGAAGAAAGACTCAATCCGCCCAGTCTGCTTACTGCCCTGGTAAAGTCTACTTCCTTAAAGTTCTCACCATAATCATTCTTATAGGTCTGAATTTTGGTTGCCACATCCTGCGTTACCGGATTCTGCCCGATGATGTTTTCTCCATTGTAGACACCCAGACACTCCGTAGGTACAAGGTAAGCAATCTGACCTCCCTTTACGGTGATGGACTCTCCCATCAGCACTGCTTTCTCATTCTTTTTAGCAGCATCGCCATTCACCACAGCCTCTGCATTCTGATCCAGTTCCTTTTTTGTGGTATTCGTGCCGATATAAGCACGGCCTGCCAGCATCAGGGTGTTGACTCCACTCATATTTACGGTAGAATTCTGTCCGTTAATGATGATTGCACTACTGTTTTCCTGATCAGTCTTACTATCTCCGATTCCACTTTCCGCAGAAATTCCATATCCGTAATACTCTTTGGTCAGCGTAGCCTTGCTTCCGTTTCCGGACAAGGTCAGGTCATTTGCAATATAAGTGTTACTATCTAAGCTGATCGTTCCGCTCTGTAAATCAAGGTTCTTCGCATAAACGCTGCTTCCGGTCTCCTTCGCATCACGTACAATAAAGCCTGCTCCCGGTCCAATCACGTCAATTTCACCCTTTGAAATTACATATCGTCCGTTATTAATTGCAAGGCTGCTTGCCGGATTAATGACAATACCACCTTTCCCCTTATCATCTGTTCCTGCATAAATGCTTCCGTCCCCGGTCACCTGTCCGCTTCCCTGTGTCAGGCTGATTCCCTGATTACTGATCAGGATATAATTATACAGCTCATCAATGGAACCGGACTGGGTAAACACGATTTCCGGTACATCCAGGCACAGATCCGTACTCACGATAGACAGACGATCCTCATCCATATAGGAAACAAACACATTCCTAAGAATCAGACTGTTGCCGTTCACCAGTTCCATAACAGGCGGTTTTTTCTTTGCTTCATCCGTATCATCGGTTCCGTTATCCCATGCCGTCTGATTGACATGATCCCAGACGCTGGTATCCACGTAGCCTTTCAGAATATCCCTCTTATAATATCCATCGCCTTTATCAGCATCCCGCAGGTGCTTCACCAGCGTATCCAGGTAGGTGGATGCGAAGGAGCTGTAACGATTGGATTCACTCTGCAGCTCATCCCAGTTGGACAGTACCTCCTGATAGGCCACCGCTACCGAATCCGAGGCCTCCTTCTGAAGTCCTGCCAGAATCTGCTCCATGACTGTTTCTGCAGAATAAAAGCTGTTCTTGTTCCGGATGTCATTTACTTTAATTTTATAATTGATATAAGACATCCACAGCAGCGTTGTTGCCAGAATCCCAATCATCGCCATCGCAATAATGACAATGACAATCGAAGAACCGCTGTTGCGCTTCTTTCGATTCCATAATTCCATCTGCAGTTGTTGAAATGGTTGTCTTATCATGGTTCTCTCTCTTAACTGTCTGAATTACTCTTTCTACAGGTGACTTTTAGTGGTTCTTCGTTCCATCAAAGGTTACTTTTCGCATATCAGCCGGAAAGCCGGTATCTGCTGCCCCCTGCTCATAAACCTCAACGATAAT
>FR902829.1 GCA_000438155.1 Firmicutes bacterium CAG:95 | reverse complement strand
AATGCCGGAAAGGTGAATCCGGATCGAGGATATGACTATGATCGTGTGGTCAGCTTGAAGGCTTAAACTAGTTTATAAGTCATTATTTAGGGAGGTTTCAATATGAATTATAAATCACCGATGGGGTGGAATTCATGGAATACATTCGGGTCTCATATTAATGAGAAGCTGATTATGGAAATTACAGACCGGCTTGTTTCGGAAGGGTATCAGGAAGTTGGTTACGAGTATGTGATCATTGATGACTGTTGGTCACTGAGGGAACGGGTTGACGGAAAGCTTGTGGCAGATCCGGAACTGTTTCCGAATGGAATGAAAGCGCTGGCTGACTATGTCCATAGTAAGGGACTTAAATTTGGAATGTATTCCTGCGCAGGATTTAAAACCTGTGCCGGTTATCCCAGCAGCTATGGACATGAATTCGAGGATGCGAAGCAATTTGCAGAATGGGGTGTGGATTATCTGAAGTATGATTTCTGCAATTTCCCGGAAAGTGGCGATGCGAAAAATGCGTATCTGACCATGGCCGTGGCACTTCGAAACAGTGGAAGGAAAATATTTCTGGCAGCATGTAACTGGGGAGTTCAGGATCCGGCTAAGTGGATGCGCTCCAGAGGAGCAGGAAGCTATCGTTCCACCGGAGATATTTTTGATGTACCAAAAAGCTATAAGGATATTTTCGTTTCTCAGGTAGAGAATGTCGAAGGGAATGCTCCCGGATGTTACAATGACATGGATATGCTGATTGTCGGCATGCATGGAAATGGCAACGTGGGAATCGGAGGATGCACCGACGAGCAGTATTTACAGCATTTTGCAATGTGGGCATTTCTTGGCTCACCACTGATTATTGGCGCAGATATTCGGAAACTGGATGAGGTAAACAAGGCTATTTTATTAAATCAGGGACTGATTTCCATTCATCAGGATGCTGATTGCAGACCGCCTTTTGTAGTGGGAAAGGTGGATGGACAGAAATATATTTTAGCGAAGCTGTTATCCGGCAATCGTGTTGCTATCGGATTCTTTAACGTAGATGCCAAGGACGATTGGGTACAGATTATGAGTGTTTCCTTTGACGATCTTGGCATTCATTCAGAGTGTGGAATGGGTCTTAGATTGAAAGATGCTGTTACCGGGGAAGATTATGGTGTGTTTTATGATGGCTACAGACTGAAAATTGCGCCGGATCAATGCAGAGTGCTGATCGGTGAACTGGTGACCAGATAATGGATGAATACTGTAGAAAGTGTGGAAAAGAACTCGCTCATGATGAAATTGCACTTTACAGAAAGATTTATAACCGCGGAGCGAAAGATTTCCTGTGTATTTCCTGCAGCAGTCAGTATCTTCAGGTTAGTGAGGAACTTTTGCTTACGAAAATGCAGGAATTCAAGGACATGGGGTGTACGCTGTTTTCCAGTAGTAGCATTTCCGAAGGATTGGCATAAAAGATTGACATAAAAAATATGAAATTCTATAATTGAATGCAGAAAGCATACTTATGCTGTGAAGTAAATACATCATACGGGTAAAGGGTAAGCTGGAGCATGGTTACAATTAAGGATATCGCAGAGGAATGTAATGTATCGATTACAACTGTTTCCAACGTTTTAAACGGGAAAGCTAAGGTTGGAGAAAAGACCAAACAGAGGATTCTGGAGGTTATAGAGAAGCGTGGCTATCGTCCCAACACCATAGCCCAGGGTCTACGCAGTCAGAAGACCAAAAACATAGCTATTATAGCAGACGATATTGCACAGTTTTCTACACCGGAAATTATCGAAGGCATTATGAGCTATTGTGAACAGCGCAGCTACAGGACAACGGTAAGGAATCTCCGTCTGTATGCGCGATGGCAGGATACCTGGTATAACAACGACGCGGCGTTCCATTCTATATTGAACCCTATACTGGATGAGCTGAATTCTCATATGGTAGACGGTATTATTTATATTGCAGGACATGCCAGAAAAATCAACTGTTTTCCTGAAAATTTCGGAACTCCGGCCGTTATGGCCTATGCTTACGATCAGAATCCAATGGTTTCTGCAGTGCTTCCGGATGACGAAACATCAGCCTATCAGATGACACGTTACCTGATTCGGAAGGGTCATAAAAAAATAGCACTCCTTGCCGGGAGGGAAGATAATCTTCATACCCGGCGAAGACTGAAGGGATATCAGAATGCCCTGTTTGATGCGCAGATTCTTTATAATCCAAGGCTGGTACGCTACGTGGATTGGAATAAGCCGTCAGGTTACCAGGAAACTAAGAGATTATTGAAGGAAGATATCACCGCTATTTTCTGTATGGCGGATACGATAGCCGGAGGCGTATACCAGTATCTGGATGAACAGGGACTTCGGGCAGGACGGGATGTGTCAGTTGTGGGCTTTGATAACCATGTGCTTTCCGAGTACATGATTCCGGGACTTACAACCATGGCGCTGCCGCTTAAGGAAATTGGAACTACCTCAGCGAAGCTTCTATTCGATCAGATCGAAAAGGGTGAAGTGGAAATGAACAGGGAAATATTGATTCCGTGTTTCCTTGTGGAGAGATGTTCTGTTAAGGAAATTAAGTAATTGAAATCAAATAAAATAAGCATAGTTACGAGGAGAGGCCGCAGTCATTACTGACTGCGGCCTCTTTTTGGCATTGGTAGCACACTAATATAAGAAAACGTTTAACCACATGCAAATTGCATAAAATAAGTCATAAAAGTTTATGAAAGTATACAAAAAGCACATAATTACACCAAAACTGTTGACATAGGTGAAATTGGATAATATTATAAAACTAAAGATGTCAAACGTTAAACCAAATCGTTGGAGCGAAACAGATAGGAGGACAGAAATGAAAGATTTTTTCAGTAATAAGAAAAAATTGAGAGGGTACAGAGAATTTTTATACATACTTCCCTTTCTGATTCTGGTGTTGGTCTTTTCTTATTATCCACTGTATGGCTGGGTATATGCCTTTTTTGACTATAAGCCGCCTGCATCACTTTCGTGGGATAAGTTCGTTGGACTAAAGTGGTTCAAATCTATGGTGGAAAATGATGTGAAATTAAAGCAGTTGCTTATGGTAATTCGAAATACTTTTGCTATGAGTGGTATCAGCCTTTTGTTTTCCTGGTTTCCGATGATATTTGCCATCTTTCTTAATGAAATCAAGTGCAGACCATTCCAGAAGATCGTACAGACAGTTACAACTCTTCCAAACTTCATCAGTTGGGTACTTGTTTACTCCATTGCATACTGTGTATTTAACAGTACCGGCGTTGTGAATACGGTTGGAATGAAGCTGGGACTTATTGATTCACCGGTTCTGTTCTTACAGTCGGGAGATCATATCTGGTTTAAGATGTGGCTGTGGCTGACCTGGAAAAATGCCGGATGGGCCGCAATCATGTATCTGGCTGCTATCGCCGGAATTGATGAGGAAATGAATGAAGCGGCCAAGGTAGACGGTGCATCCAGGATGCAGATTATCTGGAACATTACCATTCCAAGTATTCTTCCGACCTACTTTGTACTGGTTATGCTGAATCTTGCAAACTTCCTCAGCAACGGAATGGAGCAGTACTTCGTATTCCAGAATGCATTCAATAAAGATAGTATTCAGGTTCTTGACCTGTATGTTTACAATCTGGCAATGGGTAGCGGAGGATATTCCCTTTCTACTGCCATCAGTATTCTGAAGACTTTGATCAGCGTTGTTTTGCTGTGTGTTACCAATAAAGCTTCAAAGCTCATCAGAGGCGAAGGATTTATTTAAGGGGGAAGCGAAATGAGTAAAGAACCGAAAACAAAAAAAATAAAATACAAAGTCAGTATCGGTGACAGAATTATCAGCATCCTTACCTATGTGATTTATTCCATTTTTGCTTTTGTATGTGTTTATCCGTTTTACTACATTTTTATTAACACGATCAGTGCAAATGACTTAAGTGAACGTGGAAAGATCGTCTTCTGGCCTAAGGGGATTCACTTCACCAATTACCTGAACGTAATGAAGATTGACGGTCTGCTTCAAGCCACGAAAATTTCTTTAGCCAGAACGGTGATCGGAACGTTTGTAACGGTAATTGTAGCGGCTTTCCTGGGATATATGTTTACCAGAGAAACCATGTGGCACAGAAAGTTGTGGTTCAGATTGGTAGCCGCAACCATGTATTTTAACGCGGGTATTATTCCCTGGTTTATCACCATGAAGAACCTGGGGCTTACCAATAACTTCTGGGTTTACATCCTTCCTGCAGCCGTTCAGCCATTTTACATTATTTTATGTAAGACCTTTGTAGAGTCTATTCCCAAGGAGTTAGAGGATGCGGCAGAGATTGACGGAGCCGGAACGCTGAGAATCTTTTTCCAGATCATTATACCGATTATCAAACCGATTCTTGCGACGGTAGCGATCTTTGCAGCAGTTGCACAGTGGAACTCCTTCCAGGATACCCTGCTTCTGGTTACAGATGATAAGCTCTATACATTACAGTATGTTTTGTACAATTATCTGAATCAGGCAAGCTCCTTGAAGTCACTGGTAAATAATTCTTCCTCGGCGGAAGCTATGGCAGCCAGTCTTGCACATGCTTCCACAGCAACATCCATTCGTATGACGGTAACGATTGTAGTAGTAACACCGATCATCCTGGTATATCCCATCTTCCAGAGATTCTTTACCAAGGGTATTATGATCGGTGCTGTAAAGGGATAATGAACAGGCACATGTCCTGTTGATTAGTTATAAAATTTATTAGCGCAATATGTGCGGGAAAGAGAGGGAATTATGAAAGGTAAAAAACTTATTTCACTCCTGTGTGCAGGTGCCATGACAGCAAGCCTACTGGCAGGATGTGGCAGTTCTTCCGAGTCAGCTGACAGTTCAGCAGCTTCAGAGAGTGAAAAAAGCACAGAAACGACGGCGGAAGCAGATTCGACAGATAGCACTGCTTCTGATGGAGACACCATGACGATTGAAATTTTCGACGTAGCCGCAAACTATCAGGGCGTACAGACAGGATGGTTTGCAAAGGTTGTTAAGGATCGTTTCAACATTGAATTGAACATTATTGCTCCTCAGGTAGCAGGCGATGCAATTTATCAGACACGTTCCAGCAGTGGTAATCTCGGAGATATTCTGATTCTGGAATCCGGCCAGTTTAAAGAATGTGTTGATGCCGGACTGATTAAGGATATCAGTGCTGACATCTGGAATTATTCAAATCTTGCAGATTACAAGGATCAGATTGATGTACTGAATAATGGACTGGAAGGAAATGACAATGGCGCAACCTATGGCATTCCTACCGAAATGCTGAGTACATCTCCTACATCCTATTCCCAGGATACCATTTACTCAAGCCCTTTACTTCGTTGGGATCTTTATAAGGAACTGGGTACCCCTGATATTGCGGATCTTGATGGATTGCTTGATGTTTTAGAGCAGATGATGGAAAAACACCCCACTAATGATGCAGGAGATGCATGCTATGCAATGTCTCTGTGGCCTGACTGGGATGGTGGTGACGGAATGCTTGGTATTGCCAACGTTGTTCAGCTGACCACCTGGTATGGTGAGAAGATTAAGGGCTCTGCCATCTTAAAGCCGGACGGAACCTTTATTCCGTTAACAGATAAGAACGGCACTTATTATAAGATTTTGAAATTCCTCTATGAAGCTAACCAGAGAGGTCTTGTTGATCCGGATTCCGCTACTCAGGATTGGAACTCAGCATGTGCAAAGATGAGCGCAGGTCAGGTTTATCTGATGTGGTATAGCTGGCAGACAGGTTTCTGGAATTCTACAGAAAGACTGAAGGATGGAACAGGATTTATCTTTACTCCTGTAGCAGATCAGGAATATTACACCGATGCAGATGCTTATTATGGTTCCGGTCGTGTTTGGGCAGTTGGTTCACAAGTGGATGATGAAAAGTATGCAAAAATTATGGAATTCCTTGACTGGTATGCAAGTCCGGAAGGATTAATGTTCCAGCATGCTGGAATTGAAGGCTTTAACTATGAAGTGGGCGAAGATGGAAAGCTTACCCAGATTAATTCCAATGCACTTATGGATAACCTCAATGTTCCGGAAGAATGGGGTGGCGGCGGATATAGTGATGGAAATAATGCCATTAACCAGTGGATTGTTAATGCGAACAGCATTAATCCTCTGACCGGTGAGACTTACGTAGTAAACTACTGGAGCAGCTACAAGGAAGCAACTCTGACCGACATGAAGAGGGAATGGCGTGAAAGATTTGATGCTGAGGAGCCTGCTGATTATATGAAGAAGAACAACAAGCTGGTAATCAGCCCTAACGTAAGCGTCTCTCTTCCTGTAGATACAACAGATATTGCTGTTATCCGTAACCAGTGTAATGAAACTGTTTGTGATTATTCCTGGAGAATGATCTACGCATCAGATGATGCAAACTTTGATGCATTATGGGATGAAATGTCCAAAACTCTGGACGGCTATGGATTCCAGGATCTTGTAAAGTTTGATACCGATAAGTATCAGATTGAATTAGATGCTAAGAATGCAGTTGCTGCAAAATAACCAATACAGCGATTGCAGTAATTTTAAAATTGGTTCTAAATAGTTACCAATTCTGGTACGATTGATTTTTAAGGCGCCTCTTACCGGAAGAGGCGCCTTGTTTTTAGCAGAAAGGCAGGAACAATATGGATCATTCAGCAATTTTACCAAACGGAAAATCCTTTGAATTTTGGGAGGTGCCGGTAACTTATAAAAAAGAAATTCATGTTAATCAGAATCACCCTATGGCGGATGATGCAAATGAGGGTACTTTGGAGAAACCGCTGAAAACAATTAATGCTGCGGCAAAGCTGGCAACAGCAGGCAGCCGTGTTTTGATTCATGGTGGGGAATATCGGGAGTGTGTGCACCCAACAGCCGGAGGATCATCTCCGGAGAATATGGTAAGTTTTGAAGCTTATGGAGACGATGAGGTTGTTATTAAGGCCTCTGAATTAGTTACAGATTTTAACCCCAGCACCGGTTGGCGTGTTCAGGGGAATTTTAAAGATGAAATAGACAGGGAAAAAATCCGCATATGGGAATATCGCCTGAATCCAGAACTTTTCAAAGGATATAACCCATTTTGTGCGGTTAATATATTACACGACAGGTTATTTATTGAATATGAAAAAACAGATATGACTACTTATCTGAACCGAAGAGGAATGATTTTCTGTGATGGAAAACCTCTGCAGCAGGTGGCTTTATATAATCAGATGTCCAAATGTCAGGGAAGCTACTGGGTAGAAGCCAATGGACAGACAGTTCATTTCCGTCTGCCGGGAGATGCAGATCCTTCAGACCATAAGATTGAGATTACATGCAGAGAGCAGTGCTTCGCACCGGAGCTCCCCTTCCTTTCTTATATTAAAGTAAAGGGAATTACCTGTGCCCATGCGGCTACAGGAGCACCGGTTCCTCAGCGGGGAGCTCTTTCCTGTTACAGAGGCCACCACTGGATCATCGAGGACTGCACCATTGACTGGTCCAATGCGGTAGGCATCGATGTAGGAAATGAATGCTGGCATCACGAACTGATTCCGGGACAGGTGATCGGTCACAGCGTAGTGAGAAGATGCACAATCAAAGATGTGGGAGTATGCGGCATCGCCGGACTTTTTGCTGCTCATATGCTGATCGAGGACAACCTGATCGAGGGAACGGGCTGGCAGAAAATGGAGCTTTCCTGGGAAGCAGGAGCTATCAAGCTTCATAACAGTGTAGATGGCCTGATCCGTCACAATGTGTTTCGGAATACATTCCGGGCGGATCATATTTGGCTTGATTGTGGAAACGAAAATAACCGAATTACAGGAAATCTGTTCCTGGATGGCAAGGAGCAGAGAGAAGCTATCTTTATTGAGTGTACAAGAGATGGAATCAACCTGATCGATAACAACATTATCTGGAATGTAGAGGGACGTTTTGATCCGAAGAAGATTCCGGTTGAGCCTGGATCAACCGGCTGGTACAAGATGGAAGAACATGATGTCGTGAACGGTTACGGTATTTATGGCGAAGGCACGGATCACCTAAGAATTGTGAATAATCTCATAGGAAACTGCCGCAGTGCAGGATATTTCGCAAAGCCTGTTTCGTTTCGGGCGGAAGGAATGAACAGAGGCGGAACTTCTGTGGATGCAGAGCTTATCAATAATATTTTCTATCATTGCGAGGAGGCGGCCATAAAGATGCCCACCAAGGCCAACAAGGCAGAGGGTAATTGCTACGTAAAGGAAGAGGGCGGTTACCTGAGAATCCTTTATCCACAGCCGCCGGTATGCCTGCATCTTCCTGCCTGGCAGGAATTTTACGGCTTTGACCTGCATGGACAGGAGGCCTGGTTTGACGTTGATGTTGATACAGAAAAGCTGACTTTTACCTGCAAAAAGGCGGCAAAGAAACCCTTTGTGTTCCCAGGTGAACTGGAGAAAAGAAATTTTGTATTTGAACCGGAAAAGACGCAATCAGTAGATGCAAGTGCACTGATACAGGCAGATTTTTATGGAATAGAAATTGAGAATGGAAGATGCCTGCCGGGACCTTTTGCAGAGCTTGATCCTAATAGGATTTATGACATTGATCCCAGAAAGAAATAGTAAAATTAGCGGAGGTAGGAATTATGCTGAGAACAGTACAGACAGAAAATGGATGGGTGAAAGGTATTGAAGCCGCAGATCCTAGAATAACTGCATTTAAGGGAATCCCTTTTGCGGCTCCTCCGGTAGGAGAGAACAGATGGAGAGCACCCCAGCCCTGTGAAGACTGGGATGGAGTTCGTGAATGCTATCGCTTTGCTCCGATTTCCATGCAGAGCGTCCCGGGAATTGGTGATAACGTGTATATCCGTGAGTGGCATGTGGATCCGGAAATTGCCATGGATGAGGACTGTCTGTATTTGAACGTATGGACAGGTGCTAAAGAAGTAACAGAAAAACAGCCGGTTTTGGTATGGTTTTTCGGAGGAGGACTCCAGTGTGGATATCCTGCCGAAATGGAATTTGACGGAGAGAGAATTGCACGTCGCGGCGTGGTTGTTGTAACGGTAAACTACCGGGTTAATGTTTTTGGATTTTTGGCACATCCTCAGCTGACAGAGGAGCAGCCTGACGCACCGACTAATTTTGGAAGTCTGGATCAGCAGGCAGCACTTCGATGGGTACAGAGAAATATTGCTTTCTTTGGTGGAGATCCGGGTAATGTGACCATTGCAGGACAGTCAGCCGGAGGCGGAAGTGTTATGAGCCAGATGGCATGTATGGATAATGAAGGCTTATTTCATCGTGCAGTAGTGATGAGTGCAATGATTCGCTCTCCTTATCAGGTTGGGGGAATCGGAGTGCCGGAGGAATTGTGGCATGCTGAGGAAAACGGACAGCATTTTCTTTCTTTCCTGGGCTGCTCGACTATTGAGCAGGCTCGTAGGCTGGATGCGGCTACGATTCGTGACAAGTATGAGGAATATACCAAAATATTTCCGGCTATGTTTACCGTATTGGATCACAAGTTCTGTGTAGGTGACCCAATGGTTCTTTTCATGGAAGGCAAGCATGTAAATGTTCCCGTTATGTCTGGAAATACTTCAGATGAATTTCCCAGTTATATAGA
>FR902828.1 GCA_000438155.1 Firmicutes bacterium CAG:95 | reverse complement strand
TTCTCTGATTTTGAAGTTAGCAACTGAATTTTTAGCCTTTGTAGTTACGACTTTCTGTCCTGTGATTGTTTCCATATCCTTTACAGCGGATTCAAGAGCCTTTGCATTGTCCTTAGCTTCTCCGACACCCATGTTCAGGACGATCTTATCGATCTTCGGAACTTCCATGATATTTTTATAACCAAACTTCTTGATCATAGCATCTACGATCTCGTCTTTATACATATCTTTAAGTCTGCTCACGTGTCTAGACCTCCTCTCTCCAATTAGTCGATTACTTCTCCTGTTGATTTTGCAAAACGGACTTTCTTATCGCCATCCATCTTGAAACCAACCTTTGTTGTCTTTCCTTTATGAACATACATAACGTTGGAGATATCGATTGGAGCTTCCTTCTCGATGATTCCGCCGTTTGGATTAGCTGCTGAAGGTTTTGTGTGCTTTGTAACTTTGTTAACACCTTCTACAACAACTCTTCCGTTCTTATGGTCTACAGAAAGGACTTTACCTTCTTTGCCTTTGCATTTTACTGCATCGCCGACCATAACTTTAACTGTATCGCCTTTTTTAATCTTTGATGTTGCCATAGTGAACCTCCTATAATACTTCCGGAGCTAAGGAAACAATTTTCATAAACTGTTTGTCAC
>FR902827.1 GCA_000438155.1 Firmicutes bacterium CAG:95 | reverse complement strand
GAGGATAGCACCATCCATCTGAGCTGCACCTGTGATCATGTTCTTAACGTAGTCAGCATGTCCCGGGCAGTCAACGTGAGCATAATGTCTCTTAGCAGTTGTATACTCAACGTGAGCGGTAGAAATAGTAATACCTCTTTCTCTTTCTTCGGGAGCCTTATCGATGTTCTCGAAATCTGTTGCTTCGTTACCAGGAACTCTTGCAGCAAGTACCTTTGTGATTGCTGCAGTTAAGGTTGTTTTACCATGGTCAACATGACCGATGGTACCAATATTACAATGTGGTTTGGTTCTGTCAAAATGCGCTTTAGCCATTTTTTAAGTCCTCCTTTAAATAATTGAACAATTAGTTTTCATTTTAATCAGCTAATTTTAATTATATAAAATAGCTGTATATATTTCAAGCACTTTTTCGTACTCGGATAATTCAAAAGCACGTTAAATTATTTTGCCTTTGCAGCAAGTACCTTTTCCTGAACACTCTTCGGAACCGGCTCGTACTTTTCGAAGAACATGGAGTAGTTACCACGTCCCTGTGTGGAAGAACGAAGTTCTGTAGAGTAACCGAACATTTCAGCAAGCGGAACAAGTGCTCTGACGATCTTACCACCGCCAATATCATCCATAGACTGGATCTGACCACGCTTGGAATTCAGGGATCCGATTACATCACCCATGTATTCTTCCGGCATGGTAACCTCTACCTTCATGATCGGCTCAAGAAGTACCGGTGATGCCTTAGCCATAGCATCCTTGAATGCCATGGAACCAGCAATGTGGAATGCCATTTCAGAAGAGTCGACTTCATGATAGGATCCATCATATACAGTAGCATGAACACCAAGTACCGGGAATCCTCCAAGAATACCGGCCTGAGCTGCTTCCTGGATACCTTCACCGACTGCAGGAATGTATTCCTTCGGAATTGCACCACCAACTACGGTAGATTCAAATAACAGTGTAGGCGGATCATTGATCAGGATGTTAGCCTTAGGATCAAATTCAAACTTCTCACAGTTTGCTTCCATAGGCTCGAACTTAACTTTACAGTGACCATACTGTCCACGACCACCGGACTGCTTAGCGTATTTGGAATCTACTTCAACAGCCTTGGTAAATGCTTCCTTGTAAGCAACCTGAGGCGCACCAACGTTAGCTTCTACCTTGAATTCACGAAGAAGTCTGTCTACGATAATTTCCAAATGAAGCTCGCCCATACCAGCGATAATGGTCTGACCGGTTTCCTGATTTGTATGAGCACGGAAGGTAGGATCTTCTTCAGCAAGCTTTGCTAAAGCTTCACCCATCTTACCCTGGCCTGCCTTTGTCTTAGGCTCGATTGCAAGCTCGATAACCGGTTCAGGGAATTCCATGGACTCCAGAATTACCGGATGCTGTTCATCACAAATGGTATCACCGGTACCAGTAAACTTGAATCCAACTGCTGCTGCGATATCACCGGAGTAAACTTTGTCAAGCTCTGCTCTCTTGTTTGCATGCATCTGAAGAATACGTCCAACACGTTCCTTCTTATCCTTAGTAGCATTCAGTACATAAGAACCGGAGTTCATCGTACCGGAATATACACGGAAGAATGCAAGCTT
>FR902826.1 GCA_000438155.1 Firmicutes bacterium CAG:95 | reverse complement strand
TTTTACTGCAATTCCCAAATATTCCGCATTTCTTGTTTATCTGCTAATTCTACTATAACACAATTTTAGGCTGTAAAAAAGGAACCTGAAAAAAATGGTCAAACTTTCTTTATCTGATAAAATAAGTTTTTATATAGGAATCCAATACTTTAATATTTAAAGGTGCTTTGCTCGTCTCATGAGTTACTATCAGATTATCTCCCAATAAATAGCCGTTTTTTTCATAAAGATCCAGTTTTCGCATAGTTGTGTCAACGTAATCTTTATCATCCATTCTCCCAAAATGTTCATACAAGAATACTTTTCCGGATCTTTTATTCATCACAGTAAAATCCGGTCTGCATACCACAATTTTATTCCAATCTGACAATTCTAACGGTTTCTCATAACGATATGGTATCTCATAACGATTTAAACAATCTGAAATCAGTACTTCTGATTTTGATCTTACGCGCTCTCCCTTTAACGTAAAAAATTCGGTTGTGTTATCGTTGTCAAATCTACTTGGCTCATATTCTTCTTCCATAAACCTATGTATCTTCTCTTCCACTGTTTCGAAAACAGGCGTGATAATTTTCCTTCTGGCTTCGCAGGACTTTGCAAAACAGTTTTCTATTTCATCGGAAACATAGCTTAACTCCATCTCATGCAGGATTCGCAATCTTTTTTTAATAACAGGCAGCAGTTTTTCGTAATAATCTCTTTGTGCAATGCCCCTCACTACATTCATTTGCTTTTTACTCATATACTTACCATTTACGTAAAATTGATCTGTTCCCTTATTGCTTGTACAGCGCAATGAACCGCATGGTAATCCCTTAAGCTCATTTTCCAAGCGTATAAGCTCAGTCTCCAATACTTTAATTTCATTTTGAATTAAATATAATATAGCCGTTCTCCCTTCTTTAAGATTTCTCTGAGATTTCTTTTATAATTTCCATTTTATCTT